>JAZDHF010000280.1:0-76617 GCA_043806315.1 Planctomycetota bacterium
GCATTTCCCGCCTCCTCCACTCCGCCGAACGCGGCGTAGCCTACCACCTCCCGCCGCATTCCCTACGCAACCTGCCACCAACCTCTGTTTTCGGCTCAACCAGCATCGACTCGCAACACTTGGTGAGAAATGCGGGCTAGCTGCGCAGGTCGGGTCATCGACCCGACATCCGCAAAATCGACCGTCGATCGAATGTCCGATGCAACATTTCCGAAGCCAATCGTGGTCAAGGCGCTCGATTGGAGAAAGGCGTTGTCGGCACCGGGATGAACACTACCCGGCTTGGGGCGTCGGACCGCCCGGTCGGCGGGGCGCGCTGCGCCGTCGTATCACGCGGTGCGTGTGGCGGGATTGCTCTTGTCGAAGGCGCTCGGCCACTTTGTGCAAATCCTGGCCGCACTCTTCCACGAGTTTGGCGGCGTTTTGGCGTAGTTCCTCGACCACGGGATCTTTGTACATCAATCGTATCTCCTTCAATCCGTCGGCTCGAGCATGAGTTCTTCCGGAGAGCACATGACCGGCGAGGGCAAGTGCAGCCGACGGTTCAACGCTTCGCCAACCTAGTGCTCCGTCGCACTTAATCGTACGGGTAGCTGTGGCCCAGCCGCCCCCGGCGCTGGGCAGTAGGGCACAGCAGAGGGCCGCTGTGCCACGAACAGCCGAACCCCAAAGTCTGGCTGCGACGACGCACTAGACCCCGCCGCGCCTCCCAATCGCACCGGATTCTAGGATCCGCGAAACGAGCCTCCAACGGTTTTCAAACGTTTTGAAAAGACTGTGAGGCCGCGAAACGCGACCGCGACCGGCGCCCTACCCGCGCTGGTAGGTTCCACTTCGTCCGCCGGATTTTCGCTCGAGTTGGATGGGACCGATGACGATGCTCTTGTCCGCGGCCTTGGCCATGTCGTAGACAGTGAGCGCCGCCGCGGCGGCACCCGTCAGGGCTTCCATCTCCACGCCCGTTCGAGCGCTGGTCTTGGCCGTGCAGACGATCAACAACTCATCCGCCGCGACCCGTGAAAACTCCACGCGGACCCAATCGAGTGCCAAGGGGTGACATAGCGGAATCCACTCGCTGGTGCGCTTCGCGGCAAGAATCCCGGCCACCCGTGCGGTAGCGACCGCGTCGCCCTTGGGTAGCGTCCCGCTCAGCAGCGCGTCCAGCACGGAAGGCTTGATGCGCACCCTCGCCGACGCGCTCGCCTCGCGCTCCGTGACCGGTTTATCGGAAACATCAACCATCCGAGCCTCACCGCTGGGTCCGAGATGCGAGAGGTCCCGCCCGCCCGTCGTGTCCGTCATCAACTTATTCTCCGCTTATCGCTGCTCAACGAGCCGTCGCCGCTAACTTGTCGCAACGGTTTATCGGGTCAGAGAAGCCTCGCCGCAACGGTGATTCCGCCCCCGTTGACAACCGATAGCGGAGATATGACCGGGCTGTCGACGAACATGCTCCCGGACTCGATCGCCGACGCGCCCGCCGGACGTTCCTGGTCCGCGCGCATCGTTCACTGGGTGGTGGAAGCCCGGGCCCACCGCGTGATCTGCCTGGTGATGGGGATTTGGCTCCTCAACGGATTCGACCTGGCCTTCACCATCCTCTCTTACGATCAGGGAATGCTTCATGAGGAAAACCCCTTTGCCCGGCACATGCTCGCCCACGGAACGGCGTCGATCATCCTCTTCAAGATCGGACTGGTGTTGATCGGCAGCTACCCGCTCCTGCGTTTCCGTGCGTCGCGGATCACCGAACTCGGCTCCTTCGTCATCCTGCTGGCCTACGCCGTGCTCGCGGTGCATTGGTCGGAGTGCTACGACCTGTACAGCATCACCGCCGCCCACAACGTGGAGATGGCTGAGACCCGCACGCTCGACAGCTTCGACCCGCAATAACCCCGACGCCCTGTGCTCTGCGATTCAAGGCGGTGGCGTCGGCGGCGTCGGCGGCGTACGAGCGTCCGCGTACGTATCCTGGCCCGACCCCGTCCACAAGCGGTTCGTCGCCGTGACCGTGCTCACCGTCGGATCAAGCACCGGCACTGCGGTGTCCTTCTTCTTCTTTTCGTCCGGATTGTCCCCCAACCGCTCGTACCCCAACTGCAACAGCGTCATCGGTTCGCCGTGACCGTCGACGAAGGCAACGTTGCCGAACCCCTTGTGGCGCATCTCCACGGGGGAGAACTTGAGACGTTTCTTCTCTTCATCGGTTAAAGCGCCCGCCGGAAGGTCAGGATCACCGGGGCCGAAGAACTTGGCGTTTTGCTCGACGGCCAATCGCGGCGGGTCGAGCGTGTAGGAGTGCTTGCCGTGCTGCTTGCCCGCCCCGCGGCTGTCGGCCATCAGGACCGTCATCGACGACGTCTTGAGCCGGTGCCGGGGGACTGAAAAGTTGTCCCAACGCTTCGGATCAGTATCCTGGCGCGTGTTGCCCAAGTACTGATAGTTGTACCCGTACGCGCCGTCGCTGATGTCCTTGGCGAACTCTTCGGCGTCCAGGGCCGGGCAGGTGAAGACGTCGATCGCCATCGTCGTCGTTTTCTTACCCATGCCCGCCTCCTCGTCGCCCCACGGACGCCTCAGTCGTTCCATCGGCTTCGGGTCGATCACGGGTCCGGAATCGGTCTCCAGGAACCATTGCCAGCGCGGACTTTTCGCCCGGTACTCGTTGGCGTATTCCGGCGTATCCGGGGCCGTCGGGTACAGCTTGGGCAGTCGGACCGGCGGGAATTGCTCCTTGTTCTCATTGAGATAGATGGTAAAGGCCGTCGAGATCCCCTTCATCTTTGAGAGGCACACGTTGGCCTTCGCCTGCCGTCGCGCCGCCGTCAACGAGGGAATGAGAATGCCCATCAGCAGCGTCAGGATGGCAATGACGGTCAGAAGTTCGAGGAGCGTAAAGGCAGATCGTCGGCGTATCACGCGTAGGCTCCTGGCCGGACGGCGCGCGCGGGGCGAGCGCAGTGCTGTATTCTAGGGCCTCCCGCGTGTCGTGTCACTCGCCGCGGCGCTGGGCTTGGCTTAGCTCTTCGACCCGTCGCTGAAGCGCGGCCAGTTGTTCGCGGAGGTCGTCCAGGCTTTCCTCCGTGGTTTGGCCGTCGGTTGGCGGCTCAGGCGGGGGTGCAACGACCGGATCCGGTGTCGGCGGAGCGCCGGAAAACGCTTGCATCATCCGACCGGCCCATTCCAAGGGCGACGTGACGTTGGCCTGCATGGCCTGCCGCAGGTAGGCGTCGAATTGCTTCTGCGAGCTGGCGAACAAGCCCAGAAACGGCCCGAACAACCGCTCCATCGACGAACGCAGCACCTGCCGGTCTGAGCGGATCATCAGGTGCAGGACGGAGCTGGGGAACAGGTCGAGCTTGGGTTCGTCCTGCTCCAAAAGAATCTGGGTCAAAACGAGGTTGGTGATGTCGTCCCCGTTTCTCGAATCCGTGACGCAGACGTTCTTCCCGGACACGATGAGGTCGTGGACGTCCTGGATGGTCACGTGCCGGCTGTGGGTGGCGTCGTAGAATCGCCGGTTGGGGTACTTCTTGATTTGAATAACTTCCGGATGACGGCTGTCGAACATGCGGAACCTCTCGATCCAGCGTCCCAATAAGCGTCGCAGAACCTCTGTTAGAGTACCGCAAACGCAGACGTTCGTCAACAATCGCGCTGTGTAATGTTCATAAGGCTATGTGTCTAATGAAGTTACGTGACAAACGAACATTTTGTGCGATCGCACAAATTTTCCTTGACGCAACTGCACAATAGGGTATACTTTAGCCGGTAACATCGAGGACGACGGTCCGACGATAAGATCGACCTAGTAGGGCTTTGAGGAGAATAGCACCCATGGTGGCCGAAACGAAAGAAACGATGACGAAGGTGTTTGATTGCGTGACGGAGAGCGTTCGGACGGCGTTTGACGCCGGCCGAAAGACCCAGGACGCCTGGTTCAAGGCGATCGGCGAGGTGTGGAAGCGTCCCGGTGATGTCGGCAACTTCTATGCAAACGGCGAGCGGGTGATGCGCGAGTGGGTCCCCTTCCTGGGCAAGAACCTCGAGGTGGCGACCCATTGCTGTGACGCGGGCATGCGAACGGGCCTCGACGTGTTCAAGGCCGCATGTGACGCGACCGCCCAGCCGGGCGAGGCCGACCCCTACAACGCGACCCGCCAGATGTGGGACGCGACGTTCGAGGCGGTCCGGACCAACTTCGACACGTTCGGCAAAGCCGGCGTTCGGACGATGGAGAACTGCTCGGCGTTCTGCGATGCCGTCTTGCACGAGGAGACGGTCTCCAGGCCGATGAGCGGCCCGCCCAAGACCGCCAAGTAGTTACGGCCGAACGTAGGCCCGCGGATAGATTTCTCCGCCGAGAGCGTCAGATTCAGGATGAGGCGTCCGCAGCGAGTGGAAGCGAGCGGAGGGAGGCTCATTCATGCTGAAGAGTGTGTACGTGGCCGGCGGGGTGCGGACTCCGTTCGGGGCGTTCAACGGAGCGCTGGCGACGCTGGCAGCGCCGGCACTGGGGAGCATCGCCATCCGGGCCGCTCTTCAGAAGGCCGGAGTCGACCCCAAGGAGGTCGACGAGGTCCTGTTCGGCAACGTGATCGGGGCCGGTATCGGACAGAACCCGGCGCGGCAGGCTTCGCTCGGGGCCGGGATCGGCGTCGAGGTCGGCGCGACCACGATCAATAAAGTCTGCGGTTCCAGCCTGCGGGCGGTCATCCTCGCGGCCCAGGCGATCCAGTGCGGCGATGCCCGATTGGTCGTCGCCGGCGGGTGCGAGAGCATGACCGGAGCCCCCTATCTGCTGCGCAAGGCGCGGAGCGGTTACCGCATGGGCCACGGCGAGCTCGTCGACGCGATGATCTACGACGGGCTGTGGGACGTATATACCTCCCGCCACATGGGCACCTGCGGCGATCTATGCGCCCGCAAGTACAACATCTCCCGCGAGGAACAGGACACGTTCGCCATCGAGAGCTACACCCGCGCCATCCGCGCCTGGGAGGACGGCTTCTACGCGGTGGACGTGGTGCCGGTCGAGGTGAAATCGAAAAAGAGTTCGACGATCGTCGACCATGACGAAGACGTGGCCAAGTTCCAGGGCGAGGAGAAGCTGCGTTCCCTTCCGCCGGCGTTCGGCCCGGAAAGCACCATCACCGCGGGCAACGCCTCGAAGATCAACGACGGGGCGGCGGCGATGGTCGTCTTCGACGACGACGCCAAGAAGGCGATGGGGCTCAAACCCGTCGCCCGCATCCTCGGCCACGCGAACGTGGCGATGGAGTCGGATTGGTTCACCATCGCCCCGATTTACGCCATCCGCAAACTCTGCGACCAGCTCAGGATCAAACCCGGCGACGTTGACCTGTACGAGATCAATGAGGCCTTTGCGATCGTCGCGGTCGTGGCGATCCGTGAGTTGAAGTTGGATCGCAATCGGGTGAACGTCGCGGGCGGCGCGGTGGCGATCGGCCATCCGATCGGGGCGACCGGGGCGCGGATCGTCAGTACGCTCACCCGAGCGCTGGAACGACACGATAAGACGCTGGGCATCGCGTGCTTGTGCATCGGCGGCGGCGAGGCCAGCGCCATCGCCATCGAACGTTGCCGCTAGGAGGCGGCCGAGATATGGGCAACTACGACGCAAACAACCGCGGCGCCGCGAACGATCCGTTTTCGCGATTCTGGCTGGACCTGATGTCGAAGATGTCAGGGTCGGCGTTCGCGACGACAACGGCCCCCACGCAAGAAGAAACCATGAAGCGGATGCGGCAGGCGTTCTTCGACTCGTGGGCCACACACTGCGACGAATTCCTGCGCTCCGATGCGTTCCTCGACGTGCTGAAGAAGTCGATGGACAGCGCCTTGGCGTTCAAGCAGGAACTCAACGAGTTTCTGACCAAGGCGTTGCACGAGCAGCAGATGCCGGCCCGGAGCGACACCGATTCCATCATGCTCGTGCTGCGCAGCTTGGAAGATCGCGTCCTGGATCGGATCGACCGTCTTTCGCAACGCGTCGACGGCCTCGAAACGGCGGTATCGGGGACGTCCACCGACGCGGCCACAGGCAAACGCCGGCCCAAAGGGGTCCCCCAATGAACGCAACGTTCCCATCATTCATGCCTTGGATGACGACGCCGGACCAGATGCAAGAGCAGTGGATGGGCTTCGCCCGGAAAATGGCCCATTGGCCCAAGGCGTTGGAGGTCGCTCGCAAGGTGCGGGTCGGCGCCACGCCGAGCGATGCCGTGTTCCGCGTCGATAGGCTGCGCCTGCTGCGTTATTTCACTGACGTGGAGCAACAGTATTCGACGCCGCTGCTCGTGGTATTCGCCTTGGTAAACCGTCCGTACATTCTCGACCTGCGGCCCGGAAAAAGCGTCGTCAGCCACTTCGTCAACCGCGGCTTCGGCACCTACAATCTGGACTGGGGCATCCCCTCGGACGGCGATCGGTTCCTCAATATGCAGGACTACATCGAGGGATACCTCGATACCGTCGTCGATCAGGTCCGCAAACGCTCGGGGTGCGATCAGATCAGTATTCTCGGCTACTGCATGGGCGGGTCGATGTCGGCCATGTATACGGCGTTGCATCCTGACAAGATCAAGAACCTCATTCTGCTGGCCGCGCCGGTCGATTGGTCCAATCGCGAATACCTGCTCGCCAAATGGACGGATGCGTCCATCTTCGACGTGGACAAGTTGATCCACGTCTACGGCAACGCCCCGGCGGACCTCTTGCAGGGGTCGTTTCAGTTGCTCAAGCCCGTGTCCACGATGGTGGAAAAGTACTTCAGCTTCTACGAGAACATGGAGGACGAGAAGTTCCTCGAGGACTTCTTCGCCATGGAGACCTGGCTGAACGACAACATCCCCGTCGCGGGCGAGATGTTCCGCCAGTTCGTGAAGTACTGTATGCAGCAGAATCTCTTGATTCAGGGGAAGCTGCGGATCAACGGGCGGTTGGTCGATCTACGGAAGATCACGTGCCCGATCCTGAACTTGACGGCCACGCAGGACCACCTCGTGCCGGCGGAATTGAGCTTGCCGTTCAACGACGCCGTCGGTTCCTCGGACCGCAAGAGCGTCAACTTCCCGGCGGGGCACATCGGGATGGCCGTCGGCACCAAGGCGAATCGCGAGCTGTGGCCAAGCGTTTGTGATTGGCTGGCGGAGCGGTCGGACGCCGTGTAAGCGGAGTGCCACGGCTGTGTCAGCCGTGGTCTGCACCGCCCATGCGGCAGCGGTACAGCGAGTGAAGTCGCCGAGCGGGGATGGACGACGACATGGAACTCAAAGGCAAGGTCGCGATCATCACCGGAGGAGCGAGCGGCATCGGGAGCGCGACTTGTCTGAAGCTCGCGGAGGAGCAGGTCAAGGCGATCGGCGTCGTCGACCAAATGGACGATGTGGAGGACATCTGCCGTGAGGCCGACCATCAGGCCGGACGCGAGTTGTTCATACCGTTTCGCGGGGACGTGGTGGACAGTTCATTTCGGGAGCGTGTATTCGCCGAGATGGAGAGCCGCTTCGGCGTGGTGAGTTTGTGCGTTCCCGCAGCGGGGATCACCCGCGACCGATTGTGCGTCAAGGTCTATCAGAACAACGGATGGGTCACGCCGAGCATCTATAGCGAAACCGACTTCCGGCGGGTCGCCGATGTCGACCTCCTCGCCCCCATCTACTGGGCCATGCGGACGGTGGGGTCGGTCGCCGTCGACCGGGCGAAACGCGGGCTGAAGGAGTGGAGTCCGGAAGAGTCCGTCCAGGGGGCCATCATTCTCATCGGCTCGATTTCATCGGCCGGGAACCGCGGTCAAATTTCGTACGCGACGGCCAAGGCGGGATTGGTGGGGGCCCAGGGAACCCTGTCCAAGGAGGCCATCTACTATGGCGTGCGCTGCGCGATCATTCATCCGGGCTTCACCGACACGCCGATGGTCCGGGCGCTCGGGGAGAAGATGATCCAGGAGCAGGTCCTGCCGAACACCCAACTGCGGCGTTTGATCCGTCCAAGCGAGATCGCCGGGGCGATCGTGTTCATGCTCAAGAACTCGGCCGTCAGCGGGCCGCTGTGGGCGGACGCGGGGTGGCATCCACACGCGTAGTGGGTGCTTCAATCGGCGGCCCAACGGCGAGAGTTCCTTCGTCCGACACGCCCACCTCGCCGGGAGCGATAGACGCTCATACTCCCGGGATCAGAAAACGGGTAGCAGGGTGCCGGGCTCAGACGCTCTTGCCACGCGGTTTTCCGCGACGAAGAACCAAGGTGACGCGACCATACGTCGCGCCCTCAAGATCTTCAAGCGCGTGCTCGATATCAACGAACTTCCCGAGCTTACTGGTCCAGTACCCGGTTGCGAGCTGCCGCGCTGCATGGGTGGGAACACCCTCCTTGTTCGCGAAAACAGCTATCTTCTCGTAGCCCTGCTCGACAGCGTGAGAATCGCACTCCTCATAGCCAAGAAACGAGTATGCTGACGCGTACGCTGCGACCGAGTACTCGACCGGCGAGCCTTCCGGCCAGAAGTACTGAGGGTGGGGCTCCCACCATTTGCCCTGGTCGCCCGCGGCCCAGGCGATGCAGTTGTACCGAACGTCGGACGGGCTCGTGATCGTATACCTCGCGGGGCGGAGTTTGGGGAACCTCGATTCGAGCTCGCCCTGGATCAGATCCACCGTTGTTCGTACCCCCATCGGATCCAGGCTTCCGCCATGGCGTCGACGTCGCCGGAGGATGCCGGGGATACTGGATTGACTCCCGTGATGGCGTGTAACGCCCAGAACCAATGGTCGCGTTCACGTAGCAGTTCCCGTAGAAGGAGAGGCAGCGCAAGCGGTCCCATCCCGATGATTTGTTGGTAGGCTGGATGCATGCACATTTGCGGAAGGGAGGAGAGAAACTTCGTTTCTTCTTTCCACACCTTTGCCAGCCGGGCGAACTTCTGCGGGACCGTCTCCATCTGTCGCGAAGCTGGATCCCAGTAGTGCTCGAGAACGCTGCCAAGCCGCTGACGCAGCGTTTGAGCGTCCGGGCTGCCGCCAGGAGTTTGGTCCGGGCCGGGCACCCACGTGAACGGCTCGAACTTCACCGCGGGGAAGTCACCGGCGCGCCGAGTCCGCCTTGGCTGGATGCTGGGCATTCGAATAGGTCCTCGGTTTCCTTCGTGATGCTTTCAAAGAAAACGCGGTTCTTGACGTTTCGAAGTTGCTCGAAGCGGTCCCAAAGATCAACCGCGTCCGGAGCGCAAGTTTCCTCTTGGAACGCATCGATGTCCAGGATGATTGGCACAACATCCCGAGCATCCGACTGAACAACCGTTTGCGTCACAATTGCGGTGGCGCGTGGGTTATCGAAGGGAATTACGAGCCTGATAAAGAACTCGGACAGGCCCTGGGGCAGCGTCCGAGCCACTTCCGGAGTTGTGTGAAACCACCGACGAAGGTCCACAACGGGCGGCGGAATCTCGATCCGGTTGATGTACCGAACCGCCATACGAAGAATCTGAATCGGCCGAGTTAGGGCCTTGTATCGATCCCATAGAGCCTCAGCCTCATACTTCAACTGCTCCCACGTTTCATAGGGCTTCAAGCGACTGAAGGTGAACCCGTCTTGGCGAGCCTGGACGATCTGATTCCCTTCGGGGGAGACAAACAGATACCCATCGACCCTGCCGGTCGGCTCGTGCAAACGCGGAACCGCACCCGGGGCGACTTCGAACTGGCTCTGCCACGACGCACGCTCGCGGCGATTGGGATACTGCGCACGAATGCCGTCCTGAAACGTGGACAACGTTTCCAGCGTCACCTTCGCGGGGAGCTTGACGCGGATGTCAATCAGCGCTTCCGTGATCGGAGCGTTGGGAAGGTGTGGCCACTGCGACATCGGTCCAATCCCGTCCTACGCTACGCCGCCCCAAGTACATGCACCGGAACACCTCACAAACCGGACGCCTTTTCGGAGTGATGCTACGGCCTCGCGTGCGAGTTGTAAACACCGGGTCGCAGGTTCACCTTGGCGCTCGGCTTCCGACCTGCGGTGTGACGGCGCTTATCTCCGGCCCATCCGGCGCTCCGCATTCGCCCACGAGTCACCGGCCACATAGTCGGGTCATCGACCAGGGCAATCGCATCTTAATGTGAAACGGCGTTTATCATGCTGATAATGCGGAGGCAAGCTGGCGGGATTAAGGATCCCGAACTGATCGAACCCACGTACCAGCCGCGCCACGCGGGCTCCGGCGATTTAGATGCGATTGCCCTGGGTCATCGACCCGACGCTTTGTCCCGTGCGTGGGGACGATTCGTCGGCCCTGCAAATCCGACCTGCAACCGATATTCACCCCGACCCCCCTTTATCACTACTGGGACAAGCGTTTTTGCACGTCTACAGACCCCTTTGCCAGTACTGATAACCCGCATAGAGGTGAACATCGGCTGCAAGTACAACTCTGCACTCCCCCACGAATCACCAGTTACCCGTCACCGTTGACCGTCGACCACGCGGCCGATGTGGCGAAGCGGTGTTGGCGTTCGACCATATCGCGGTAGAGGCCGTCGTTGCCCATCAACTCGACGTGGGTTCCGATTTCCACGATTCGTCCTTGATCGAGAACGACAATCATGTCGGCGTGGGTGACGGTGCTGAGGCGATGGGCGATGACGAACGTCGTGCGGGTGGAAAGTAAGTCGACCAACGACGCCTGGATAAGCTGCTCGCTCTCCGTGTCGAGGTTGCTGGTGGCCTCGTCGAGGATGAGGATTTCCGGGTCGGCCAGGATCGCGCGGGCGATGCTGATTCGCTGCCGCTGGCCGCCGGAGAGCTTCACGCCCCGTTCGCCGATGAGTGTGTCATAGCCTTCAGGAAGTCGGTCGATGAACTCGTGGGCGTTGGCCCGGGTGGCCGCGTCGATGATGGCCGACTCCCCGGCGTTGCGTCGACTGTAGGCGATGTTCTCGCGCACCGTGCCGTCGAAGAGAAACACCTCCTGGGGCACGATCGCCAGGTGTTGCCGGTAGCTGGCCAATCGAAGATCGCGCAGGTCGATCCCGTTAATGAGAATCGCGCCCGCCGTCGGATCGTGGAAGCGGGCCGCCAAGTCGGTGAGGGTGGTCTTCCCTCCGCCGCTCGGACCCACCAGAGCCACGGTGCTTCCCGCGGGAACGGTCAGTGACACCTCGTGCAAGACGGGGATATCCTTGCGATACTCAAAGCTCACCGCGTCGAAACGGATTTCGCGGATGGGGTACGGCGCGTCCACGGCGTGGGGCACGTCGGGCTTCTCCTCTCGTCTTTCCAGGATGTCGAACACCCGCTCCAGCGCCGCCAACGCCTGTTGCGTCGCGCTGTAGGAGTTGACGATCAGCGAAACCGGATGAAGCAACATCAGGGCGTACATCTGGAACGCGATGATGTCGCCGATCGTGCCATGACCTTGGACCACGCGATAGCTTCCGAAGCCGACGATGGCCAAGGTCGTCGCGGGAATCAGCAGTCCCCACCCCGAATTGACCACAATCTGCAACCGCTCGGCGAGAAGATTTTTTCGGATGATGGTGTGATGGGCGACGGCGTAATCGCGCTCCTCGCGGCGTTCGCGGCGGAAGGCACGGACCACCCGCAGCCCGCCGAAGGTCTCCGTGACGTGGGCGTCGATCCGCTCGCGCTCCTCGGCCATCGTGCGATAGATGGGGCGGACGCGCTGAATGTAAAGCAAGTTAATGAGGACAATCGGCGGAATCATCAGCCCGGCGATCAAGGCCATCTGCCAACTCAGGAAGATCAACACGCCGACCGTCAGGATGACCCGAATCGAGGCCACGCCGGGAGTTATGACGGCGATTTGCACCATCCCCGTGACCTTGTCCGTGTCCTGCGAAAGGCGCGACACGATTCCGCCGGACTTCAGGTCCGCCAGCTCGCTGAGCGGGAGTCGCAGAAATCTCTCGAACAGCCGCTGCCGCAAGCGGAAGATGACCTTGGCGTTCAGGACGGCCATCAGGTACCAGCGGACGGTGTCGATCCCCTGGACGAAAAGCAACAGGGCGAACATCCCGCCGCACACCAGTGCCAGACGCCGCAGCTTCGCCGCCGAGTCGATCGCCTGGTCGGGTAGGACCTTGTCGATGATGTATTGCGTCGCCAGCGGCAGGACCATTCCCGCACCGACGCTGAGGAGGGCAAGAACGAGGATGGTCAACAACCTGGAGCGATGGGGCCAGAGCCACTTGCGGTATTGCCGCAGGTAGTGTTTGCGGACGCTGCGGTCGCGTATCGGCCGATCGGTCCGGGGCGCACCCGGATCGGTCCGACGCGTGGGGTCGGCGCGAAAGGCCCGATAGTGTTGCTTGGACGAAATCAACCTCGACATCTTCCCTCCGACACGCGACCACGACGGACCGCGCAGGAACCGAAGGCGATTATAGCAGGCCGAATCGCGCGTGTGGCACGGCGGCCCGCCGCAGCCTCGTCCCGCGTGCTTCCCGCTTGGAGTGGCGAAAATTCCTACGGGATGTCATTCTGAGCGCAGCGAAGAATCTCCTTACGTGTCGAGATGCTTCGCTCCGAGATTCTTCGCTGCGCTCAGAATGACGTGAAACGACTACCCCCGCCACCCCTAACGGGATGCACCCCCTCGTCCCCACCGCAGACGGCGGGGTCGCATCGGCGCTTGTCATTTCGATCTCGGCGTGATATACTTGTGATGGAAATAAGGGTATTCGACGTCCGCGACCGGGGCGGCGTCAACTCCTCCCGTAATGGGAAGAGGGGAACCAACAACGTGCGTCATCCCGGGCGCCGCGGCGGGCGGATTCGGCGGGTTGAGTCGCCGTGACGGCCAAGCGGCCGTCGGTCCGCGAGGCTGCGGTCGTCGTGGCCCACGTTGGTGCAGAGCGCAGCAGATCGGAGTTCTAGGGTCCGTCTGATCATGCGCTCTGCTGCTTTGCGCCGCCCGCATCGGGCCGGCGAACGCACCTGGACGGTGAACCGTGCCCTGCCCCGAACTGACTGCCGCCTTCTTCAGTTGGGACGATCATCACCTTTTCACCGTGGCCATTGTCGCCGTCATCGTTTTCCTGGCGACATCCTCGCGCCGCCCCTCGCGTCGATGCACTCGCTGTCGCGAAATCAACCGTGAGCAGGCCGTCTACTGCGCCCAATGCGGCACGCGGCTGCCCAAACGGTGAAACGTTCGGCACCTGGCACGCGTAATGGACGTTATGATCTCCGAACGCCCGACGGGTCTTCGATATCGTGACCCAGGGGAGAAGTTCAAAGTGCGAAGTTCAAAGTTCGAAGACGGGCTCCGCCTCTTGCGCGCCCGGCGAGAGCGTTGCGTCTCTTTGAACTTTGACTTTTGAACTTCGAACTTTGAACTTCGAACTTCCCTCTACGACGGCGAAATGCTCAACGTCGCGACCTCGATGTTGACGACGGGCGACGGACCGTCGAAGGTCGGCGTCTGCTCGCCGCCGGGTTGTGAACGGTCCACCGCCGGCGGGAAGACCCACACCGTCCGCAACAGCTCTTCGGGATCGGGGTCTTTGGTCCAATCGGTCTTCGTGCAGCTTTCGCAGCGCGAATCGCCGGCGGGGATCTCGATGTCTTCCTGGAGGATCTCGCGGTCGAGCGTCAGGATCGCTGACTCGTTGCCGTTCTGGTCGAGGAGGATCCGGCGCTTGGCGACGCGGTAGACGTGCCCTTCGATCTCATCCACGAATGTCGTGCCGGACGGGAACATCGAGGCCAAACCGCCTGCCAGACTGCCTGTTACACCGTCAGGAGGAACGTGGATTTCCGTGGGCACGCCGGTCGGGACCTTCGCTGAGTCTGGGGGAGCGCTGCGATACGCGAGCGACCTGGGAAGCTGAACCTGCACACGCCACCCGACGGGGAACATCACGTCGTTTTTCGACTCCATGGCCGCCGGCTCGACGGCCTGGACCGGGCGAACGAACGAGAACGGATTGGGGATTCGCGCCGGAGTGGGGTCCTGCCGCGCGTAGCGGTTGGTCGACTTGGAGCGCCGCAACGTGACATAGTACATGTCGAAGGTGCGCGTGCTCCCCATCGCCGCCGCGGCCTCACGGACCAGTCTATCGGATTCCCCCGGCAGCACCGACGGGTCGAACGCAAGCGGCGCCGGACCGACGCGAGTGCGCAGGCGATGCAGCACCGCCCAACAAAATCGCCGCGTGGCCAGTTTCTCGTTCCATTGGTCCAGTTCCTGACCGGGCACCGCAGGGGGCGCGGCGATGGGCGGGTAAAGCCGCTCCCAGACCCGGACTTGCGGAGTGTAGAAAAGTCGATCGGGGAACGCCTCGCCCCGGTTGCGCTGGTTGACGGGATGCGGATAGTCGGTCTTCAAGAACCGGCCTTGGACGATCTGCGTCACGGGAGGCGTCGGGAAACTCCCACCGGGGTCCTCCAAGTCCCACGGATTCTCGGGGACGGTGGCGACGACCTGGACCGTGCTGAGGAAGAGAATGTTCTCGACGTTCAGAGCGTGAACCGACGTGTCGGAGTAGGCGAGGATGGCCTTGTACCAATCGAGCCGTGGCGATGCCGGTCCCACTAACGTCGGATCGAAAAACATGTCGCCGGCCAGACTCCCCGTCGTCAATTGCGACTCCTCGAAGCACGGCGTCGGTGGAGGAGGGCAGACTTTCACGAGACTATGTCCAGCCGGGCGAAGCAAGGCCGATAGCGTCGCATGGGCGCCGGAGGAGGCCGCTTGTTCGACGGTGTAGTCGCTGAGCGTTCGCGCCCGGTCCCAGGCGACGGGGAAAATCGTCGCCACCATCACCAATCCCAAACCGAGAATGACAATGGCGATCATCATCTCTACAAGGGAGAAGGCGCTGCGCGAAGCGAGAAGTGAGAAGTGAGAAGTGAGAAAGGGGATGAACCGACCTTCCTTCAGTCTTCTCACTTCTAACTTCAGTCTCCGTTTCTCGCTCATGGCGCTTTCGCGACCGCCTCACCGACCGGACCGCGGACGACGGCCCCGGTCAAACGATGGACGTAAAACGGCTGGGCCGCGTCCAGAAGGAACTGCCGCTTCTGCTCCGCCGTCCCCGCGTTGCTGAACAAGGATTCGTCGTACACCAACAGTCCGTCAACCGAGGGGAAATTGATGGCCACATCCCTGTTCCCCGCGTCGGTCACCAGAGAGTCAATCTTCTGCACGCCTTTGGGGTCAATGTTCAAGGTCACATTCGCTTGGTCATAGTATTTGGACACCTGCGCAGGTGGTGCACCGGGACCGCCGACGGTCAACCCGGTCACGTCGCCACCGGGGCTTTTGTCCGGATCGGCGTCGAGGTCGCGGATCAACACGTCGCGCCGCACGCGCAACTGCCCACTGCTCGAGTAAATCATGGAAAAGAAGTTCCGATGCCGCTGGGCTTGATCGCGGTCCGGGGGGAGGGAAATCGTGAAGTCGTTGTTCTCCAACTCCTGCGGGCTGAACGTCGCCGCTCTCACTTTGGCTGGATCGACACCGGTCCATTTCCGGTCGTTGGGATCCTCAACAACGTACCTCGGCACGACGCGCATAGGGACGGGCAGGGCGTAACTTCGTTCCGTCGTGACGTTGAAGACGTTGGCCCAGGCCTCGCGGGTGGCGGGATCGGCGGCCTTTTTCGCGTCCTGGATAATCGATACGATCCGTTGCACCCCGGCCTCATCGACGTAGAAAAACAGACCGCTGTCGCCGAAGTCGTTCTGCATGGCCCGGGCCCGGGTGGTCATCAACATGCCGCTGATAGTGTCCTGGGCCTCGGCGATGCGACGCTCCTTCCACATCGTGCTCGCGGCCGGGAGCACGATCCCCACGATCAGCAGGATGACGGCCACCACGATCACCATTTCGACCAACGTGAACGCAGAAGTTCGAAGTGCGAAGTTCGAAGTGCAAGAGAATGGGCGGCGGTTGTCACCCTGAGCGAAGCGAAGGGTCCAGCTCCAGAACGAAGATGCTTCGCTTCGCTCAGCATGACGCTCGCCCGCCGCGCCTTTCTTGAACTTTGAACTTTGAACTTTGAACTTCATTGCGGCTTGATTCCCTTGGCCAGTTTCTCCTTCAACGCCGGGTTGGAATAGACGTTGTCGTCGTTGTACGGTTCATTGATGATGTGGTCGTGGGCCGCGCCGCCGGAGAAGTCGTAAACGAGCGACACCAACCCCGTCGCTCCCATCGCGTCCTTGGTGAGCTGGTCCTTTCCGTTGGGTCCGTAGGAGAAGATGACCGGCTGCCCGCCGTTGAGCCGGATGATCTCCGTCGAGGAGCGGTTCCATGTGTCGTGATTCCTCGAGGGGATCGGCATGAAACTGGGATTCACGGACGGGTCCTGCCAATCGCGCTCAGAGAAATAGCTAATCGGGTTGCCCCAGTCGTCGATGATTAACCGAATCTGGTGGTCGTTCGGATCCCAGGCTCCGGTTGCTCCTCCCGTACGGTCCAGGAACAGCGCCGGAGTGCCGTCGGCTTGCAGAGCGCCGACGGTGCGATTGCGGTCGGGGATGCGGTCAAGGATGGCGGAGCCCGACTCGCTCAAGGTCTCGATCGCCAGGATCATGGCCGCTTGGTCGCGGTTCTCCAGGGCATTCGCCGCTTGGTCCCCGTCTTTGTAGAAGCGCATGGCACCCCAGGAAGGCGTAGGCGCCGGCACGATGACCGCGCCGCCAGCGGCGAGTGTTCGTACCGCTGGCGGCGGTCCGCTGCCCGGCAGCCCCGCGAGCGTGAACACCTCTAACTCATCCGGCGGGTAAGCCCCGTAACGGTCGGAATAATTCACGGTCAGGGGTGGAGGGACTAGTTTGGGTTGCCGGGCCCGGGTGATCGTGGGCTTGGCGGTTTGCTCGCGTTTGAATTCCTCGACCGCGTCCGCGACGATCTGCAGGACCGACTGCGTGTTGTTGCTGCGGCCCTTGTTGATGAAGCCGGAACTGGCCACCAGGATGGCGCTGACCAGGATGCCGATGACGACGATGACGATGAGGAGCTCGACGAGGGTAAGCGCCCGCTGCGAGAACGAGGTTCGAAGTTCAAAGTTCAAAGTTCGAAAACGAATACCCCATCTGCGCTGCATTGTCCTGACCTTTTGAACTTCGACCTTTGAACTTTAGGCTTTTCAGTCCGTCTTTCGCGTCCAGTTGAGTACGTCGTCGTCGGTGCCGTAACGGGCGTCGGGACCGGCGCTGATCAACAGATAGGCGTCCTTTTGCACCGGCGTGGGGCGGGCCTTCACCGAACCGTCGAGGATGAAGCGTGCGAAGGTGTGCTTGTAATCGTCCCCCTGAGAGGCGACGTCTACGACCTTCACCGAGGGGTCCGGCGATTTGGCGCCATGAATCCAATGCTGTTGCCCATGTTCATCGGTGCTGGCGCCGAAATCGAGACCCTTGACCTCACCCAACAGGCCTTCCGCGCTGCCCGTGATAATCGCGTTGTCCTCTTGCCAGTAGATGCCCGGCTTGCCCGAGGCGCCCGTCATCCGCAGGGCGGTTGGGTTGGCCTTGTAATACAGGATCGGATGGTCCCAGGGGTCGGTGAAGACGCGCTGGCCGCTGGCGATCTTGGGCGAACCACCCTCCAGCGCAGCCAAGTTGAGGATCGTCCCTTTGTCGGCCAGTTCTTGCAAAGTCTTGGCGCTCTCCTTCATCTTCTCGTCGACGTACCCGGCCCCGCCGTAACGCGGGAACTTCTCCTTGCCCGTAGCGGGGTCAACGGCGTAGATGCCCGATTTCCCAGTCGCCGCGTCGTATTTCTTGTGCGTGTCGTGCGACCAAAGTCCTTTGGCCTCGGGGGTCACGTCGCGGAACCCCGGCGTACCCAAGCCGTCCGCTCCGATCATCGCGTGAACGAGCAGATGTGCGCCGGCGATTCGGACCTTCGTGTTTGGATCTTCGCCCTGCGGATCGGCGATCGTCTGGCGGTCGGTTGGAGGATCCGTGTCATCCCCGGCGGACGGCGGCAGGGTCCCGCCCAAGGCCGCCTCGGCGCGAAAGGCGTTGATGCCGGTGTCCAGAGCCTTGAACTGGGCGCTGGCCTGAGCGAGTTTCGCCTGACCCCTCACCGCCGAAAACGCGGGCAACAGCGCCGCGAGCAGCAGAGCGATGATCGCGACCACCACCATCATCTCCACTAAAGTGAACGCGCGAACCGGAAGTTCGAAGTTAGAAGTTCGAAGTTCGAAGACCGAAGGGCGTCGCCTCCGAGCCCGGTCGTGTATCTTTGAACTTTGAACTTTGAACTTTGAACTTTTCATCTGATTACTCCGTCCACGGCGGAAGGTTGGAGACATCGTCACTCGTACCGTAGCGCCCGTCGACGCCGGCGCTGATCAGCAGATACCCGTCCGCGTTCACCGCCCGGAGCGGCATGGTCGGCTTGGCGTCGGTCGGGTGGGCCGCGTAGGCGCTGTAGATCTTGCGGTCGATGATATATCGAGCGAAGTTTTCGCGATGCTCGATGAGCTCCTGCTTTTCCGCAGTCACCATGTCCACCGCCGTTTCCTTCGCCCCGGACAGCGCGATGGTATGTTTGGCTCCCGTGTTGCCGAAATCCCAGCCACGCTCCGTATCCGCGTTCCCTTTCCCGGTGAAGGGGATGTTGTCCTGATGGAAGTACATCGGGGGGCCCTTCTCCTGGTCCCCACCGTCGTAGTTGTTGTCCACCTTTCGGACGTCCTCGACCATGTTCGATTCCCGGCCGTGGGCGTTGGCCGCGTAATAGAGGATCGGTTGATCGAACGCATCGACGACGACCGGAAGGTTCTGCACGCCTTGGGGGTCGTTGTCGTCTGAGGTCCAGCCCGTACCAAACAGTGCTCGATTCGGCCGCCCGGGCAAGTCCTTCGTCTTTTTCACCGCCAGCCCGTTCGTATCCGCGTACGGTCCGCCGCGAGGCTGCAACACCTGCCCCGGCCCGAGCGGATCCGGCGTATACCACTTCCACGGCAGCTTCTGCAGGTCGTCCTTGTTCGGTACAATACTGCGTTTGATGTACCCCAACTGATCGACCCCCATCAGCATCGCCGGCAACCAGTGCGCGCCGGTGACGACCGGCTTCTTCTCCAGGAATGGAAACTCCCCTAGGAGCGACTGAAAGACTGGTGGATTGCCAATCGGCGGATGGGCGAACGAAGGCGGATAGCCGTTGGTCCGCGGGAAGTCCGGCCCGTTGTCGTTCTTGAACATTTCCAGCCCGACCTTGATGGAGTCGAGGGCCTTCTTGGTCGTCATCTTTTTCGCTGCGTTGCGCGCGGCGCTCAATGACGGGACCAGAATCCCAATGAGCAGGGTGATGATGAAGATCACGGTCAGCAACTCCACGAGCGAGAAGCCTCGCCGCCGCGAATGCGGAATGGTGAATTCGGAATGTCGAAATTCAAAATTGAGCATGCTTAGCCTCCATTCCGCATTCGCCGTTTCGGCTCAACCTTTAGAAACATTCTCGATCAGTTTGACCAGAGGCAGGAACAGCGCGATCACGATGAACCCGACGATACTGCCCAGGAGGACGACCATGAGCGGCTCAAGGAGGGAGACCAGGCTCGCCACCGCGACGTCGATGTCCTCCTCGTAGTTGTCCGCGATCTTCAGCAGCATCTTGTCGAGCTCGCCGGTTTCCTCGCCGACGTCGATCATATTGGTCACCAATCCGTCGCAAACCCTGGTCGCCCGCAACGGGGCGGCGAAGCTCTCGCCCTCGCGGATGGAGTCGTGTACTTTCTCCATGGCCCGCGAGTAAACCTCGTTGCCGGAGGTTTCGCGAGTGATAAGGATCGCCTCCAGGATCGGCACGCCCGCGCTGATGAGCGTGCCCAGGGTGCGCGTAAATCGCGCCACCGCGTTTTTCTCCAGCAGGTTTCCGAAAACGGGGATTTTCAACCCCACGAAGTCCACCACGTACCGCCCGCCCTTGGAGGATCGGATCAGCTTGAACACGAAATAGATCGCGAACGGGCCGAACAGGATAACCGCCCACCCCGGCGGTTTCCCCTTCATCACCCAGTCCGACGTATTCATCAACACCAACGTCATACCCGGCAAGGTGACGTCGAAGTCCCTGAAAATGTCTTTGAACTTGGGGATGACCACGATCATGATGCCGGTCACGATGCCCATGGCGAACGTAACCACGACGATCGGGTAGATCATCGCCCCGATGATCTTTCGCTTCAGCTTCTCCGCTTTCTCCATGAACTCGGCCAAACGCTGCAGGATCACGTCGAGCACGCCGCCCGTCTCCCCCGCCGCGACCATGTTCACGTACAGACGGTTGAACGCTTTGGGGTGCTTGGAACACGCCTCCGACAACGTCGAACCGCCCTCGATATCCTCCGCGACCCCGCGCAGAATGTTCTTCAGCGTCCCCGGTTTTTGTTGCTCTTCGAGGATGTTGAGGCTGCGGAGGATCGGCAAACCGGCGTCCTGCAGGGTGGAAAGCTGGCGAGTGACCTCGGTCAGGACCTTGGTCTTGACCCGCCCGAAGGCGAAGCCGCCGCCTTTCTTCTTCTTCTTGCCCGGAGCGGCGGCCTTCGCCTTGGTGCCGCCCTTTTCGCGGATGCGCGTCGGGAAGTAGCCGAGGTTGCGGATTTTGGCGAGAGCGTCCTCGTTGGAGAGCGCCTCGAGCTCGTCCTTCACCTGCTCCCCGCCCTGATTCATGGCCTCATAGGCGAATGTCGGCATAACTCACCGTCACCACATGTTTCTGCGTTTCTGCTTTTCTGCGTTTATTCCTCGATGATCGTTTCCTTCACGACCTCATCGAGGGTGGTGATCCCTTCGTAAATCGCCATCAAGCCGGTCTCACGCAGCGTGCGCATGCCGCGCTTGACCGCTTCGTGTCGCAGCACGGCCGTCGATCCCTTGCGCATGATGAGCTCGCGCAAGGGGTCGTCCAGGATCATTGACTCGTAAATCCCCATCCGGCCCCGGTAGCCGGTGTTGTTGCAGTAGTCGCACCCCTTACCGTAAAAGAACATCCGATCGCCGACGTCCTCCGGCCGCAGGTCGACTTCCATCAGTTGCTCTTCGGTCGGGCGGTACTCGGCCTTGCAGTTGGTACAAATCCGCCGCACCAACCGCTGAGCCACGATCGCCTCAAGTGTCGCCGTAATCAAAAACGGCTCCATCCCGAGGTCCAACAAGCGCGCGATAGCGGACGGTGCGTCGTTCGTATGCAGCGTCGTGAAGACCAGGTGTCCCGTCAACGAGGCTTGAACGCTGATTTGGGCCGTCTCCAAGTCGCGGATTTCGCCGACGAGGATGATGTCCGGGTCCTGCCGCAAGAAGCTACGGAGGCAGCGGGCGAAGGTCAGCCCCACGTCCGGGCGGACCTGCGTTTGAATGATCCCGTCGATGTCGTACTCCACGGGGTCCTCGGCGGTAAGAATCTTCACGTCCGGCTCGTTGAGTTCCGAGAGAGCGGAATACAGCGTCGTGGTTTTGCCGCAGCCGGTTGGACCCGTGTTGATGATGATCCCATTGGGTTTACGCATGAGCTGGCGGAAGGTCGCCAACTCATCGTCGCGCATTCCGATCTTATCGAGGCTGAGCGCCACGACGGAGCGGTCGAGCACGCGGAGCACCACGCTTTCCCCGAACATCGTCGGCAGCACGCTGACGCGAAGGTCGATGGGCATCCCCCGCAAGGACAGCTCGATGCGTCCATCCTGGGGGAGTCGCCGCTCGGCGATGTCGAGGTTGGCCATGACCTTGATCCGCGAGGCGATGGCCAGGGCCACGTACCGCGGCGGCGGCACCATCTCGTACAGCACGCCGTCGATGCGGTAGCGCATCTTGAACTCCTCGTCGAACGGTTCGAAGTGGATGTCGCTCGCCTTGTCCTTGATGGCTTGGAGCAACACCAGGTTGAGGAGCTTCTTGACCGGGTTGAGGCCCATCATCTCCTTGATTTCGGCGAGGTCGATGGAGTCTCCGCGGTTGTTGAACTTAGCGAGGTCTTCGTCATCGGCCAGCTCGCCGATCAGGTTGGCGATGGATTCCTGCTCCCCTTCGGGATAGAACCGGTCGATGGCGTTTTGCAACTCTTGGGGGGAGCAGAGGAACGCCTTGATGTTGAAGCCCAAGAGCGTCTTGAGATCATCCGTGGCCATGAAGTTGTCCGGGTTATCGAGGGCCACGGAGAGCTCGTTCCGCTCGCGATTCAACTCGAAGGCGACCACCCGGTAGGTGTTGGCCATTTGGGCGGTCATCACCGCGACCACCTCGGGAGGAACGTCGAGCTTTCCCAGGTCCACCGTGCCCATTCCGCTCTGGGCGGCCAGGGCAATGTTGAGCTCTTCCTCGGTGACGTAACCCAACTCGACGAGGATTTGTCCCAGCGGGCCTCGCTTCTGCTTTTGGATGTCGAGAGCCTCGTGGACCTGCGTGCGGCGCAGCTTCCCCATCTTGATGAGGATGCGACCGAGCTGCCGCCCGCGAAGCTGCTCGATGGGCGGCATCTTCAGCTTCGCCTTTGCGGCGGGGGCCGCGCTCGGCTTGGCGGTCGCAGGATTGGTGGTCGGTTGAGGCGGCATTACCTAACGTTCAACTTCTGAACACCGACGCCTCTTCTTCCTCACCCTCAGCGCCGACTTTCTTCTCCATCTTGCTCATGTCCAGCCCGCGGCGGTGGGCGTCGATCTTGTCCTGCATGGCCCCCGGATGTCGCGATTTGTCGATGCAGTCCTCGGCGTTGATCGTGCCGGCTTCATACAATGTCCACAGGTGCTCGTCGAGCAACTGCATGCCGTACTTCTTCCCCGTTTGGATGGCGGAGTCGATGCGGAATGTCTTGTTCTCCCGGATCAGGTTGGCGATGGCCGGCGTGGTAACCATGAACTCGTACGCCGCGATCATCCCCTTCCCAATCCGCGGCAGCAGCACTTGGGACAAACTGGCGATCAGGTTGGTCGACATCTGCACGCGGATTTGCTCCTGCTGCTCGTGCGGGTACGCGTCGATGATTCGGTTGATGGTGCCCTGGCAGCCCGTGGTGTGCAGCGTGCTGAAGACCAGGTGCCCGGTCTCGGCGGCGCGGATTCCGGCCGCTATGGTCTCCAAATCGCGGAACTCGCCGACCAGGATTACGTCCGGGTCCATACGCAACACACGCTTCAGCGCTTCCGAGAAGCTCGGCACGTCCGTCCCGATTTCACGCTGGTTGACGAGCGACTTCCTATGGGTGTGGTAGTACTCGATGGGGTCCTCGACGGTAACGATGTGGCGATCGAGGCTCTTGTTGATGTAGTCGAGCATGGTCGCCAGGGTCGTGGTCTTTCCGCACCCTGTCGGCCCGGTGACCAGGAACAGCCCGCGCGGCCGACGGCACAACGCCCGGCAGATATTGGGAAGACCGATCTCCTCAAAGGTCAGCAACTTGGCCGGGATCAGACGCAGCACGATCGCGATGTTGCCCTTCTGCTTGAAGATGGATACACGAAACCGCCCCGCGTCCCCGAAGGCAAAGGCGAAGTCCGTGCCGCCCTCTTCCTGCAGCTCTTGTTGGTTGCGTTCGGGGCAGATGGCCTTCATCAGGGCCGTGGTATCGTCGGGGCCGAGGACTTTCGTCTCCAGCGAACGCAGATGCCCCTGCAAGCGGATGACCGGCGGTCGCCCGACGGTCAGATGCAAGTCGGATGCTCCCTGTTTGATGACCGTCTCCAACAGATGATCGATGTGAAGACTCGCCATTCCATTCGTCCTCGAGAACCGTTACGCTGTTTCCGCCACGATCCCCTCTGCCTGGGTTGTGCCTACCAGATCGTCCGCGGTGGTCACGCCCCG
The DNA here is from genome assembly GCA_043806315.1 of Planctomycetota bacterium. GTDB lineage: Bacteria > Planctomycetota > Phycisphaerae > UBA1845 > UBA1845 > SBAX01. Next base: position 23,800 of record JAZDHF010000280.1, read on the forward strand.
CAGCACCTTCAGCTTTCCATCCTCCAACAACGTTCGCATTCCGGCCGCCCGGGCCGCCGCCCGAAGCTGGGTCGTTGTCGCGCGGTTGAAGGCCAGGTCGCGGATTTGCGTGTTCATCGTCATCAATTCAAAGATGCCGATACGCCCTCGAAACCCCGTGCCGCTGCACCGCTTGCACCCCACTCCCTTCCAGAACGTCTTCCCGGCCGTTTCCGCCTCGGTAAACCCCAGCAGCTTGAGCGACCGGGGGTTCGGATTGGGATCCTCCACCTTGCACTCCGTGCAGATCACCCGGACGAGCCGCTGGCCCATGATCGCCTGGATGGAACTGGCCACCAGGAAGGGCTTGATCCCCATATCGGTCAAGCGCGTGATCGCCGAGGGAGCGTCGTTGGTATGCAGGGTGCTGAACACCAAGTGGCCCGTCAGCGCTGCCTGGATCGCCACGTCCCCCACTTCGCGGTCACGGATTTCGCCGACCAGGATGATGTTCGGCGCCTGACGCAGCATCGAGCGGAGAATCCTGGCGAAAGAGAGTCCGATTTCCTCCTTCACCTGGCACTGGTTCATCCCCGTGAAGTTGTACTCTACCGGGTCCTCGGCGGTGATGATCTTCTTGTCCGGGCGGTTCAACTCTTGGAGGGCGGCGTACAGCGTCGTCGTCTTCCCGCTGCCGGTGGGCCCGGTCACCAGGAAGATGCCGTTGGGCCGGTGAATAATCTTGAGGAACTTCTGGTAATCGTCCTCCGCGAAGCCCAGCGCCGGGATCCCCACGCGAACCGATTCGGGCCGGAGAATACGAAGAACCGTGCTTTCGCCGTGATACGCGGGGAGGGCGCTCACCCGGAAGTCGATGTCGCTGCCCCCGATCCGCATCTTGATCCGACCGTCCTGCGGAACCCGACGCTCCGCGATGTCCATCCCCGACATGATCTTCAACCGCGTCCCCACCGATCCCTGCATCGCCTTGGGGATGTCGTCACGGATGTGGCAAACGCCGTCGATGCGGAAGCGCACGCGGACGCGGTCCGCCATCGGCTCAATGTGGATGTCGCTCGCCCGCGTGTGCACCGCCTCGGTAATGATGAGGTTGATCAGCCGGACGATCGGGGCGTCGCCCTCCTCGGCCTGCAAGGTCTTGCTCCCCGCCCCGCCCTCTTCCTCCGGGGCCTCCTGGTCAATGCTCGCCATGGTCTGCGAAAGCATGTCGCCCTGCGGGTTCACGAACTTCTCGATGAAATGCTTCACCTTGCTCAGGGGCGCCAGCGTGGGGACGATCTCCCGACCCAGCTTGAACCGCAGCAGGTCCAGGGTCTCCAAGTCCAGGGGATCGGTGATGATGACCTTCAGTTTCGGTCCGTCCTCGCCGAGAGGGAGGACGGAGTAGTCCTCGATCATCTTGGACGGGATCAGGCCCAGCACCTCGCGATCCACGACGTGCTTATCCAGGTCGATGTATTCCAGCCCGAACTGGGTCGCCAAGGCCTTGAGCACGTCGTCCTCGGTGCACAACTCCAGCTCGACCAGGGCCTCCCCGATCCGCTTGTTGTGCTCCTTGGCGTAAGCGAGGGCGTCGGCCAGGGCGTTGGCGTCGATGATGCCCCAGCCGACCAGCGTCTCACCGAGTTTCTTGCGTACTTTGGCCATTGGTCCGTGGGATTGTTACTGTTGTTCCGGCCGCCGGCGCTATCGGGCCGCGTCCATGCGGAATCCGGGTCGCGGCCCCGGCGCACCGGGGTCCAGGCAGTAAGGCATACCCAGTACGGATTCTAGTGGCCCACCCGGCGAACTTCAACCCGCCCCAGGGGGGGTCGGCTCGGGGTCATGACGGCCCGTAGACGGCGTTCTTTGGGGTGTCGCAAATCCCGGGGCGCCGGTTGCCCGCCGCCGGAGGCGCGTAGCGCATGTGATTACTCGTCTGGGACGAGGGGGAGGTTTGTCGGAGGCGTATCGTCGAAGATCTCGTAGGCCCCCATGTCCACCGTCCCCAAACGGATGCGCGCCAGGAGCCCAAGGTCCTTCGGGGTCGGCTCGACGGTGTTCGTGTCCCAGTCGAGATCGCCCGCATCGGGCGGCAACGTATCGGCGGTGGGAGTACTATCGCCCGTGTTCTTGCACGGAGACGTGGCCTGCAATCCGTACGCGCCTGCCGCGGCGCTCAGAAACTGCGGATGGGCGTTGATGTTGCCCATCCCGCTCCAGCCTCCTTGAACGTCGCTATACCTGACGTCCGGGCCGTCACCGGGCCCGTAGATCTGATCCCAGGTCGGCGCCGGCGGGTCTCCCTCAACTCTTGTATTACCCCATAGAATGCAGTTGCGGAGCTTGAGACTCTCCGACGGGTCGCTGACCGCTCCGCCGCGCAGCCACGTCGCCTGATTGTTCGCGAACGTGCAGTTGGTGAAGACCGCGCCCCCACCCGGTGACATCGCGAAGGCCCCGCCCCGTCCGGCCTTGTTGTCGTGGAACAGGCAGTTCGTAAACGTGGCGGAAGCACTCTCCAGGAACACCGCGCCTCCTTCGTGGGGCGCGTCGTCCCGCGCCGTGGCGCCGTTGTGACGGAAGATACAGTTGACGAACTGCGGCGAACTGTTGCCGCGGATCACGACGGCACCGCCGAGGATGGAAGCCGTGTTGTTCTCGAATGTGCACTGCACAATCATGGCGCTGCTGTCCGACAAACTCAGGCCGCCGCCGCCGTGATCGTCCGTGTCATGCCCGCTTCTGATGCTGAATCCGCGAAGCACGGTAGCTGCCGAATGGTTCGCACTCTTGACGCACTGCTTGGTTCCGCCGCCGTCGACGATGGTGACGTTGGCCGTCGGGTTGCTTTGCGAGGCGCTCGTCTCAGTCCCGGCAAAGCCGCCGATGATCTGCACGCCCTGTTTCAAGTCGAACCGCGGGTACGTTCCGGCCTTGACCCAAATCTGATCGCCCGAGTTGGAAGCCGCACGGGCGTCGCCCAGCGTGCAGGCGTCGGCCCAACTCAGGCAGTCACCCGTCCCCGTGGCGGCGACTTTGGCGTAGCGCGTCGCCGCCTCGGCCACCGACGAAAAAACCAACAGACCGCCGAACGCAATTGTCAAACTGCAAGTTTGCTTCATGGCATTACACTCCCTCATTCGTCATTCGTAACTCATCATTCACGGATTAGGCGTACACCGCCCGCAACGATCGCGGCAGAACGGACTCCCGCACGTCTCACCCGTCGGACAGTGCTCCCTGCTGATGCACGGATCGCCGCTGCCGCTGCACGTCTTCACGCACGTGGATTCGGCACCAAGCCCGGGAAGGGGCGAACCTCTGCATGTGGCCACACCTCCCGGCAGCGGAAACGGATCGCACGCGAGACTGCCCTCGCCGGGACCGCAGGTCACCAGCGACGGGCACTGGCACGGACCGCCGTACGGATAGGCCAGCCCCTTAAACGCGTCCACCACCGCCACGACGTCCGTTGCGCCGACGTCCGTGTTGAGTTCCGGCAGGTTCGGTTGAACCTGCGAACGGGAGTTCGCTGGAGCGCCCGCCAGCTTCTTGAACTTGTTGACCAGCGCGGTCGCGTCGGAGCCGTCGGGCTGCGTCCCAGTCCCCGGCGGGTTGTATGCCGTCTCCACGTCGCCGGAGCGGCGCGTATACATCGGCACGGCGGCGGACACATTCGTGCACGCGTCCTCGTTGCCCGTGCACGACGCCCCGTAGGTCTTCACGCTGTACTCCGAGCTGGGCATGATCTCCGCACCCACCACCGTGATCCGTCCGCTCGCCGTCTCCGCGACCCAGTCCGCGTAGAACGGCGAACACTGCAGCCGCGCCGCACGGTAGGGTCCGCTCAACGGCGGGCCCTGGGCCTCGTAGAACGTCGCCGGCTTGCCCACCCAGCGGGCGCAACCGCCCGTCTCGCCAGTGCCAGTGCAAACCCCGACAGCAGGGGGAACGGGGGCGAGGACGGTTCCGCAAGCAACTCCCGCCTCCCAGCATCCGAAGTTCTGCGGCGGACAGCAACCCGCGTTCGGCGGCTCCGGATTCTGCAGCTCGACCAACTCCACCCTGATGGCGTCCTGCCCAGGCGTACCGGTCGCCGGGCACGGTGGGGACACCATGAAGCGCAACGATCGAGTGGTCCGATCCAGGCTGGGCGGATCGGAGTCCCAAACAATCTCACCCGGCGACGCAAACTGTCCGCAGACCCTCGCGCACGGGCCAAGGTTAATTTGGATTCTGGAAGGCAGTGGCTCGCTCGGCGAGAGGTCGCCCACACACAGGTTCCCGTCGAATACGCCGCCGACGAGAATATTCCCTTCAAGTGCGCCACCGACCAGGACATTGCCATCTGAGGACACGTCGCGCGACACGATGATGTCGCCGAGGACATCGGCAAAGACCGTTACGGTCCCACCCATATCGCGGTCAATCTGAATGACCCCATTCGAAAGCAGACGCCCTCCACCAGCCATATTCCCGGCCACGCCGATTTGACCATCGGCGTCTTCGCGGATGTGGATAGTCCCATTCAGATCGGCCTGACAGAGTTTGATGTCGCTACCCGACGCGGCGCTTAAAAACGTAGCTGTACCTGAAAAGACGGCACCATTCTCTGCGAGCCCCACAGTCTCCGTGATTTCTCCGCCATCGAGGATTATCCCACTGCCGCCGCCAGGGATCAGTAGCTCCCCGGCGACGGGCCAATCGTTAAGGTCGATTGTCGGAATATGCTGCCCAACCGGCGTAAGTGTATCGTAGATTTTGATGACTGCCGACGCCTCGACACCGGTCCCCAAAAGCATGTCGCCGGAGAACTCGCCTAGGGTCCCCTCGACACCAAATGTGATGGAGACGGCCCCAAGCGTGTCGGCGATCTCGATGCTCGCGTCCGGGGCAACATTCCCGTTTACGGTCAGGGTTGCAAGCTCCATCACCCCCGTGACCGCGATATCCCCCAGTAGATCACCGCCGATGGTTAGCGACGGGGAGAGCACCACGGCCTCAATCCTGCCTAGAGCATCACCGGAAATGTCGAGAGACGACACCTGAGGAACAATGATGTCCCCTTCGGCGTCACCGTCGATGGTGAGGGAAAGGGTTCCGCCTGACCACCCGCTTGTTTTCTGGAGAGTGAGGTTCCCAGCGAGATTGCCAGACATTCTCGATCCGGAAGCGATGGACGAACAATGGTCGCCCGCTGGCGTCAGGCTCGCGGAGTTGAGGTTGGCGGCACCCGGTCCCTCGTCCGGGTTGGCGATCTTCACGCTATAGTTGTACTCTCCCGGCGAGGTGATGCTCCCGATGTTCGCCGGAGCGCCCTGCGCGTCCTTCGACCACACACGCCAAGCGTAAAGCGCGCCGGACGGCTCTTGACCAACGAGCAAACGCACGGTCGGACCCGTGGGATCAGCGTTGAAGTCAAACACGTAGTCAACGCCCGCGGTCGGCGCGACAGCCAAATTATCGATTCGAACGCAGATGGTCGGTCCGCCGCCTGTGCCGCAGGCCTCCGGCCCAGCCTTAACACCGGTGCAGGGGGCAACCGTTCCGAAGAACGCGAAAAGCCAGAGCCGTGTGCCGCGTTTCATCCGCAATCCTCCTTCGCGCCACGTTTTCGGGCTTGACTCCGTCCCCTCCCAGGGGGCATAATCCTCGGTGGAGGGAGTAAGAGCCCACTATGTTCCGATATTCTCTCTTGCTGGTCGTTGCGCTTGGCGCAAGCGCGCAAGCCCAGACTGTGTCGTATCAAGGAACGACATTCCCGGAACAAGATGGATGGACTCGTGACGAGCAGTTGTTCCCAGCCGATCGGGCGATCGAGAACGGTTGGCTGGTACAGCGGGCGGATGTGGTTCCGCAAGAGCCGCCGTTCCTGGACGTCAGCGAGCAAGACTTTTACCGTCGATCGCTTTCGGAGTTCGCTTGGTCGGATCCGTTCTTCATCGAGTGGCGCATGGTCACAGACGGACCGCGTACTGGGATCCCGAGCGCTTCGCCCGCGGCGATCGTTGCGGGCGGCACCTCCCACGCCTTCTATCACTTCACGATTGCAGAGGATCAAGCGCGTTTGATCAACGCCGACCTCTCGGTCCTTCTGGTCGATATCGCGCCGGGCGTACCGCATAACTATCGCCTCGAACTGTACGGGACGCAATCCTACCGCTGGCTGATCGACGGTCAAGTGGTCGATTCCGGAATTCCGGAGGGCCCATACCCCACCGCGGACTCGGAGATCGTCTTCGGGGCCCGTGCCGCTGGGCAAACCATCACCGACCGCTGGGACTACATCCGCTACGGCACGATCCCCGAACCGGCGACCGGCGCGCTGCTGCTTGCGGGCGCCGCCACCGTTTCTTTTCCTCGGCGCAAGAAGGTGCGATGACGAATGTTCGCCCGCCGGCATCGGCGGTAGAATCGCACCCATGTTGCGGATCGGTCGGTACGAACTCTTCTCCGTGGTCACGGGTACGTTCCGCCTCGACGGCGGGGCCATGTTCGGCGTGGTCCCCAAGGTCCTCTGGGGCAGCGCCGTCAGCTTCGACGATGCCAACCGCATCTACCTCGCCACGCGAACGCTCCTGGCCGTCGACCGCGACGCCCAGCGCGTGATTCTGGCCGACACCGGGTGCGGGACGAAGTGGAGCCGCGAGCACGCCGCACGCTTCGCCATCGAACACGACCGCGAGGCCATTCCCAACGCTCTCGCGGCGCTCGGTCTGTCGGCCGGCGACGTCACCGACATCGTCGTCACCCATTTGCACTTCGATCACAACGGCGGCTTGACCGAATGGTTCGACGACCCCGGCGGCCCGACGACCCTCCGTTTCCCCAAGGCCCGACATTTGATTCACAGAAAGCAGTGGGATCACGCCCACCATCCGAACTACAAGGACCGCGCGTCGTTCCTCAAGGAGGATTTCGACAGTCTGGAAAACGCGGGCGTGCTTCGTTTTGTCGAGGGCGACCAACCGACCGCGCCGTGGGACGGCGCGGAGTGGTTCATCTCTCACGGCCACACGCCGTACCAACTGCACCCCGTGTTCACCGACGGCTCGACTCGGCTCTACTTTGTCGGCGATCTGATCCCCACGACGGCACACCTACGCCTCGGCTGGGTCATGGCCTATGACCTGTTTCCGCTGACGACGATTCAGGAAAAAGAGATGCTCTTCCGCGGGGCGATCGAGAAGGGGTGGTTGCTGGCTTTTCCGCACGATCCTAGAATTAGCGGGGTCTCTCTCGGTGGGACGCTCGAGAGGCCGATTGTCACTCAGACCCTGCTCCTTTGAAGAACTCCGCACCGCCGCCGAAGATGACTCCCGGTGACCGGCGGCTGCCGCGCCTCGCTCGTGGAAATCAGCTTCCGAAGGTTGACGAAGCTTACCGAAAAAAGAACGCGAAACCGGTGGTTACGCCGGCTTCGCGTTCTCTTCAAGCCCTGTTCGCAAACCCGCGCCGCCCTCGCCACGCAGGTTACGGAAGGCGCCGCTTCACCGAATCGTCCACCGCTGCGGCCTCGCAGCGCCGGAAGATCGCCGAGTGACCAAGCAAACCAAGAAAAGACGCGAAGCCGCGCTAGCCGCGCGACCCCGCGTCCACAATCCCATGGCCACTCCCCGCGCGCCGGGCTGCATCCCGTGGATCAGACCCGCGCCGAAGAGTGGTGTTGGCAGACCCTTAGTTCGTGTCGTCGGTCGAGAAGATATTGAACACGCCGTTGTTGTCCAGCAGGTACTCTTGGCCGGCATACATCGCCGTGTCCCACAGAATCCGCTGCCAGTTCCACCCGCCCAGGCAACCGCCGAAAAGCGTCGTTCCAGCCAGTGCCAACAACAAGGCACCCTTCTTCATCTTGCGCATCTGTTGATCTCCTTTGATAAACGGTTTGCGATCTCGCTTACCCGAGTTACGCCCGGATCTAAACACCGCAGCAAGAGGCAAACTTGTCACACCGGGTCACGGCCCGGCTCATTCCAAACACCTCTTTCGGCGCGGGTCCGCCCCCGCGCCGCTACTCAGACCTCACTAAACGGTTGTTCTCTTTTCCCGCCTCAACCTATGCCGTCCGACTCGGTCATCCGCGCCGCCGAGTTCGACCGTCAAAATTGGTCGGGCCTGGTGTCCGGTAGCTTTCGCTACTCAGTTGAGGCGATCGGTCCATCGCCCATCGGGCAACTCGTTCGACCGACCCCACGAAAGGGGGATCGCGTCGTTGGTGCCCGGGACTATTGTGCGACCGCCTGACGACCGCAAGAGTACGCCGCCGTCATCTCGCGCGGCCCTGTTGCAATCCGCGCCACCGCCCTTCGTCCGCGCCGACGATCGACGGCATGTAGGGCCTTATCGGGCAATCCGTTCGCCCAGCATGAAGTTTTTCTAGTCCCGCCCGGCAAGCATTCTTGCCTACACGAACACGCCCACGGGTTCGACGGCGTACGCTGGACAACCCCTACCCCCGCTCAACGCCGATTCGAGCGGGGCAGACACAGTGGCATAAGCATCGTCCTATGTCAAGTCAATAATTCTCTTCCAACCCAAAAAAGTCCTAGTGCTTTATCGGATAGGTGTGGTATACTGTGATCGCAAGCCGCCGGATTCTCACGAATCGTTTCAGCAGACCGCGGCCTGGGCCGTCTTTCGCTCACACATGCCGTAACCCCATGCAGGAGCCTTACTTGGGGACGGGGTGGCAGGTGTTTATCGGCCCGCTGCATGAACCTTGACCACGGATGGATTAGCCAGTCTACTAAGCAGGATGTGAACATGGGTGATATAGCCCTCCAGGAAACGGGCGTGTTCGAGCCGAACGGGCGAGCTGGAGGTTATCTCCGCTCGGGGGACGCCAACTACCGAATCCAGCCCGGCGACGCGCTGGTGACCCCGCAGGTTACACGCGAGTTACGACTCCGCGGCGGCGAGACCATCGTCGGGACGGTTCGGGGCGGCGGCGACCCGCGCCGGGGCCGCGGCCGTGAGTTGCACGAGGTCGAGTCCGTCAATGGGCGCTCGGTCGATGATTACCTCGACGCCAAGCCCTTCGAAGAGCTGACCGCGATCGATCCGCAGGCGGCGGTCCGGTTCGAGACGCCCGGCGGGTCGCCGTCGATGCGCGTCGTTGATCTGATGACGCCCATCGGACTCGGTCAACGCGGACTCATCGTCGCGCCGCCGCGAACCGGTAAGACGATCCTGCTGCAACAGATGGCCGCCGGCGTGGCCGCGAACTACCCCGACGTCTACATGATGGTCCTGCTCATCGACGAGCGGCCTGAGGAAGTGACCGACATGCGCCGCACGGTCCACGGCGAAGTCGTGTTCAGCAGCAACGACCAGGACATCGCCAGTCACGTGCGCATCGCCCGCTTGATGATCGAGAAGGCCAAGCGCCTCGTCGAGTGCGGGCATGATGTGTTCGTTCTGCTCGACTCGCTGACCCGCGTGGGCCGGGCCTTCAACGCCGCCATCCGCACCAGCGGACGGATCATGTCCGGCGGACTGGACATCCGAGCGCTGACCGAGCCCAAGGCCATCTTCGGGGCCGCCCGCAACGTCGAGCACGGCGGGTCGCTGACCATCATCGCCTCGGCCCTGATCGACACCGGCAGCCGCATGGACGAAGTCATCTTCAACGAGTTCAAGGGCACGGGGAACATGGAGATCATGCTCTCGCGGGAGATGGCCAACCGCCGCGTCTGGCCCGCGATCGACCTCAATCAATCCGGCACGCGCAAGGAAGAGCGGCTGCTCTCCCCGGAGGCCCTCGCGGTCTCGCACAAAATCCGCCGCTCCCTCCTCGACCGCGACCCCATCCGCGCCATGGAGCAACTCAACGCCGCCCTGGCCAAGTTCCCCTCCAACGCCGAGTTTGTGGCCAAGTTCAACGAACGACTCTGGCGGTGACACGTCCAGGCACGAAGGCACGGAGGGACGGAGGGACGAAGGTAGGCAGGGACGGGGAGATCGTGCCACGTTGTGACACCTATGCGATGTTCCACGTGGAACATGATTTGCGCCCCCGGCGCGCGGAGTGGGCGCTCCCGGAACGACCCACCGACGCGGGTGCACGGCCTCCGCGGTCTCTGCCTATAGAACTTGCGGGGTGATCGGCGGGTGGACGATCGCGGGGCGATCACCGCCCGCCCATTCCGAATTGGAAGGGGGCGGTCACGGCGCGGGAGCGGATCGCTCCCCGCGGACGGCGGAGGCGGCAGGCTGCGATCCAACAACCCTACTCGAAAAACAAGAATCTCCCCCTACTGTCGACGAGTAGGTCATCGGTGGGAGCCAATAGTAGGGGAAGGTGCGAGCACCTGTCCCACTCGGCTTCCGCGCCGTTGGCGCGCCGCCGATCGGAGGCGATAATTCGCACCCGCTGCAGGTGTGATGAGGGATGACCCATGGCCGACGCTTTCGCATACGACGTCTTCCTCAGCTACAACTCAAACGACAAGGCGCGTGTGCGGCGGCTGGCCGAGTGGTTCCAGGCAGCAGAAGCGCAGCGGGAATCTTATGGCTGACAAGAATCAGGAAGAGCAATGGCGGCGCGCCGACGATGAGGTGCGGAAGAATCTGCCGCCGGGCGTGAAGCTCGTCCGTACACTGCGCGGGCACACGGACTGGATTGGGCGGATCGCGTGGTCGCCCGACGGGCGGCTTATCGCATCGCCCTCGATGGACATGTCCATTCGCCTCTGGGACGCGGAAAACGGCAAGGAAACCCGCCGATTCGAAGGGCACCAGCACGGGGTCAATAGCGTCGTTTTCAGCCCGGACGGGGCACGACTGGCCAGCGGAAGCTACGACAATACCGTGTGCCTCTGGGACGTGGGAACCGGCGAGGAACTCCGCCGATTCAAAGGGTACGAGCACAGCGTCAATGGCGTCGTCTTCAGCCCCGACGGGGCGCGACTGGCCAGCGGAAGCGACGACAACACCGTGCGGGTGTGGGACGTGGGAACCGGCAAGGAATTCCGCCGATTCGGAGGGCACCAGGGCTGGGTCAGTAGCGTCGTATTCAGCCCCGACGGGGCACGACTGACCAGCGGGGGCGGCGACAACACCGTGCGGCTGTGGGACGTGAGAACCGGCAAGAAACTCCGCCGATTCGAAGGGCACCAGGAATGGGTCCCTAGCGTCGTATTCAGCCCGGATGGGGCACGACTGGCCAGCGGAAGCGACGACAACACCGTGCGGCTGTGGGACGTGGGAACCGGCAAGTTGCTTCGCACGCTGGAAGGACACACGGACTCCGTGATTTGCGTTGCGTTCCTCTCCGATGGGCGGCTCCTGGCTTCGAAGAGCAGTGATCACACCGTCCGTCTGTGGAGCGTCGATCCCGGCGCGTGCGTGGCGGTGATCCCCGAGCCCACCTCACGCTACCTTTGGCCACCCGGTCTCGCCTTCAATCCTCGCCTTCCGAGGCTCGCCACGGTCGGTTCCGATCCGGGCGCGCCCGCGGACAACCCGGGATCAACAGAGACACTCCGCGACTGCGTCATCCACATCTGGCAACTGGACCTCGCCGTCCTACTCGGCCAAGTGGCTGAGCCAAGCGCCCACTACGTCAACGCCAAGGTGGTTTTGGTGGGCGACACCGGCGTGGGTAAAACCGGGCTGAGCCTCGTGCTGAACCACCAGCCCTATAGGGAGACCGACTCCACGGCGGGGCGGCATGTCTGGACGTTCGATTCACGGGAGGTCCCCGTCGGGCTCAATGTCGCGCAGACACGCGAGACGTTGTTGTGGGATTTGGCCGGACAGCCGGGCTATCGAGTCATCCACCAGTTGCACCTCAACGAAGTGGCCGTCGCCCTCGTGGTGTTCGACGCCCGCAGTGAGACCGATCCGCTCGCCGGCGTCCGGCACTGGGAGCGCGCCTTGCGCTTGGCGCAGCAGCGGCAGGGGACTTCGGGCGTCCCCATGAAGAAGTTCCTGGTCTCCGCCCGCAACGATCGCGGCGGCGTCTCCATCGGCGAGGAACGAGTTAAGACGATCCTCGATGAATTCGGGTTCGACGGCTATTTCAAGACCAGCGCCAAGGAAGGCTGGCAGGTCAAGGAACTGCGGGCGGCCATCGAGAAGGCGATCGAGTGGGAAACGCTCCCGGAGGTTTCGTCCTCGCAATTGTTCGCCGACATCAAGTCGTTCCTGCTAGAGGTGAAGAAGACGGGCCGGCTCTTGGCGCCGGCGAGCCAGCTTTACGACGACTTCGCCCGTCAGCATCCCGACACGGCGGCGAAAACGGCGAACCTTCGTGACCAGTTCGAGACCTGCACCGGGCGGCTGGAAAACCGCGACCTGATCCGCCGCCTCACCTTCGGCGGCTATGTGCTCCTCCAGCCGGAGTTGCTGGACGCCTACGGCTCCGCGATGGTCAACACGGCCAGGGAAGAGCCGGACGGGCTCGGTTCCATCGCCGAAGAAATCGCCCTGACCGGCAAGTTCTTCGTACCCAAGGAGCAGAACATCAAGGATCCCGGCCAGGAGCAGTTGCTGTTGCACGCCACCGTGGAGGAACTGGTCCGGCACGACCTGGCCCTGCGCGAGAACGCGGATGACGGGCGCTACCTCGTCTTTCCATCGCAGTTCAACCGCGACTACGAAGACGCGCCCGAACCCAAAGGCAAGGCGGCCGCGCTGACCTTCGAGGGCCCGGTCCAGAGCCTTTATGCAACGCTCGCGGTGCGGCTGGGTCACAGCGGCTTGTTCACTACCGGGCGGGCGGAGATGTGGCGCAACGCGGCCATCTTCACCGCCACGGCGGGCGGCAAGTGCGGGCTTTTCCTACACGAATTCGCCGAGGCCCGCGGGCGTTTGATCCTCTTCTTCGATGACCACGCCAGCAGCGAGACGCGGTTCCACTTCGAGGAATTCGTCCTGGCCCATGCCCGTCGCCGTGCGCTGGACGGGACCGTGGAACTCGTGCGGTTTTTCATGTGTCCCGACTGCGCTGACCCGGTGCCCGATAGCTACGTGAAGCGGCTTAGGGATAAAGGAACGATGGCGTTCAACTGTCCCTGCGGAGGGACGGTGTCGCTGGTCGAGCCGAAGGAGCGCATTCGCTTCCCGTCGCAAGTCGAGGCCATGGACAAATCCGCCGACCGGCAGCGGGATTTCGATGCGTTCGTCATGTCGGCCAAAGGCGAGACGAGCACCAAGGACTTTCACGAATGGGCCGGAGGCGAGCGGGTTACGCTGGCGATCGTGTTCACCGACGTGATCGGCTCGACGGCGCTGAGCGAAGAAATCCGGGAAGAGGCCATGAACGAAGTGCGGCGGGCGCACTTTGTCCAGAGCCGCAAGTTGCTGGCGCAGTTCAAAGGCCGGGAAATCAAGACCATAGGCGACAGCTTCATGGCCGCGTTCAAGGCCGTGGACGCGGCCCTGGATTACGCGATTGCCTTGCAGGTCAGCACCGGCGATCCGCACGTGCAGATCCGCGCCGGCATCCATATCGGCCCGATGCAGGTGGAGGAAGGCGACGTGTTCGGCGGAATCGTGAACTTCGCCGCCCGCGTGGTCGGCGCCATCAAGGGCGCTGAGATTTGGTTGAGCGACCGCGCCAAGGAGGACATTGACCGGCTCGGGGCCTCGCGGCACAAACGGTTGGGATGGAAACGACACGAGGGCGTTACCATGAAGGGTTTCCCCGGCATGTTCACGTTGTGGTCGATGCAAGAAACCGGCTAGGTGCGCCAATGGGCGGGGTTCGATACCGCGTCTCACGACCTCCGCCCGACGCCCCGACTTTCCCGCCACTTCGAGTTTCCGGGCGACCGCTGCGCGACCGTTTTCCCCCCGATCACCCGCGAAGTTCTCTCAGTAGATGAAGTGTGTCTGCGCCCAGCCCGCGCGCACGGTGCGGGAGATTTGTTTCACGTGGAACAACGCGGCGATGCCAATGACTGGCACGGACCTGTCGTCCCGGTGCGCCGGGGATCAACGCGCTGGTTGGCCCCGCGCCGGCGATTGGGGTTCTGATTTGCATTTCGGCGGGGACGACGGTTCGAGGGTGTAGAGAAACCATCGCCGCTTGGGATCGCCGGATCGCGGCGTTTGCCGGGTGCAGTAGATCGTCCAGATCGCAGCGTCGCTCATCCGCAGGCGGAAGTAGTGGCGGCGCAAATACAGCTCGCCGCCGGCCCGTGCTCCTTCACGCGAGGAGTCCTTCCACGCGCTGAGTTCTTCGACCACGGCCAGCGACAGGCCGCGCCAGACAAAGCCCGTCGGCAGCCCCGGCTCGCCTCGACCCATGCGGGACACGCCGAAAGTGCCCGCGTGCGGCGTGATCGGTTCGCTGATAAGCTCGGACATCGGTTGGGCTTCGAGTGCGTCCTGAGCCCCCCTCACCCTGCCCTCGGACCCTCCCTCCTCGGTCGGGTCGTCCGACCCCCCAGGGGGGGAGAGGGGGACGTGGTCCGGGGATCGTTGATCCCAGGACTGAAGGTCCTGGGCTAAGTTCGAGCGTCCCAAGCCGGACTCGCGCCCCCCCCAAGGGGTGGCGCTACGGGCCCCGCGCGGGCGAGGGGGGTGCGGGGGCGGTGGTCGGGGGACCGTTGACCCCAGGAGTGAAGGTCCGGGGCTATGTCCGCGCGTCCCCCGCCGGCCTCGCCCCACCCCGCTGGGGTGGCGCTACTGGCCCCGCGCTGGCGATTGGGGTTCGGAGGATCACCGTCGGACGTCGTACATGGCCATGAGGCACTTGGCGAGATCGGAGCGGCCGGGATTGCGCAAATGGGCACCGGCGATGGCGACTTGCAGGCTGTCGCGTTTGGAACCCGCGTCGGCCACCCGTACGATGGTCGTGCCGGACTTGCCCTCGTGCGGAGTCAGCCCCGCGCGGAGGGCATACCCGGCCGTGAACGCGATCAGTACGCTCGCTGCGTAGCGAAGAAGCCCGTGCGACAACCACGCCAACGTCCGCGGCGGCGACTCGCTGAGGATCAAACGGTCGCCCACGCGGCGGACGCTCACCGCTCGCGGTTCGGGGAGGGCTTGCAGGCTCCGCACGGCCCTGCTCATGGACTCGTATTCGGCACGGCACGGCGCGCATTGCGCGAGATGGGCCTGGAAGGCCGGACGGTCGGCATCGGAAAGCTCACCGCCCAAGGCGTCGGCCAGCAGCATTTGGAAATCTTCGCACTTCATGGTTGCACCTCGTCGGCCCATCGAGGCCGCAGTCGGTCCCGCACCGCCTGCACGGCCCGCAGGTAGTGCGTCTTGACCGTCGAAACCGCCACATTCATCTCCGCCGCAATCGCCGCGAAGGTCATCTCATCGTACACCTTGGCGACCAGCACGCTCCGCTGGATGTCGCTCAAGCGGTCCAACGCGGAAGCGAAGTCCTCTCGTAGCGTCGCACGATCCAGCATCTCAACCGCCCCTTCGTCCGCCGCCCGCAGGTCCATTGTGTCGGCGACCGGTCCCACATCCGCCTGACGCTTCCGACACATATCAATCGCCCGATTCAACGTGACCCTCCTGAGCCATCCGCGCGGCTGCGACGGTCGGCCCTGCGTGCATTGTTGGTCCCATCGAAGAAACACGTCCTGCACCACGTCGAGGGCGTCGTGATGCCGCCCCATGAATCGATAGGCCCAGCGGTACACCTGCCCGGCATACTGCTCGAACCCGCCGGACCTTGAACCTTCCACCGATGCGGTGGGCACGCGCCCTCTCCTACTTTTCGTCCCGGTCCAGCGGCAGCCGCGAGGTCACCATCAACTCGTAGGGCCGATCACGGAACGCCTTCCCATCGAACCCCCACCCCACCGTGCCGTCGTCCTCGGTGTCGGCGTTGTGGGCGACGATCTCACCGGGCATCGTAACATGGATTTCGAAGGACTGGCCGCCGAGCTGGTTGGTGATGTCGTAGTACTTCTTGGCCCGCTCATAGCCCGCGTCGAACCTGGCGAGATGTTCTGCATCGAACTCAGCGTCGCGGTGGAGCGATCCGAGGAACGCCTGATGGGCTTCGGCCAGAATCCGTTGCGATTCCCGCTCAAACTGCTCGTCCTGGTCTTCCTGGGGCGTGTTTTCGTGCCGCTTGGCGAGGGCGTCCCAATCGACCTTCTCCTCATAAACCTTCAACAAAGCGGCGCGGGCCAGCAGCCAATGATCAGGCTTCATCGCCGGATTGGTGTCCTTGAGGGCGCGTTGGGCGAGCTCGATCTGCTTGTAGGCCTCGACGCCCGCGAAGGCCTTAATGATCTGTACGCGCTCCTCGTGCGTCAGCTCCTCGGGCTTCTTCTCGCCGAGCTTCTTGATGTTGTCGTCGATGTGGGCGTCCGCCCAGAACTGCATGTAGGCCCAATCCCGCGGCGCGTAGACGCGGCGGAAGTGCAGGTACACGCCGTCCTTGCGGCGTTCGCGGCTCAGCGTCGTGGGGAACTTCAGGTATAGCCCCGCGTCGGGGTCATTCGGCGCGGCATAGCTGCCGGGAAGCTCCTCGCCCGGTTTGAAGGTCCGTTCCCCCGTCAGATGGACCTCCTCCTTCTTGTTTTCGTCCGTGCGGAGATCACGGGATACCTTCCACCCGCCCTGCTCGGAGGGCATGGCGTCACCCTTGTCGAAGTCGCCCTTGTCGCCCTCGTACTCGATGGTGACCGTCACCGCCCCGTCGGGCTTGACGATGAGCGTTTCCTTGCGCTTCACGCAGCCGAGCGCGAACAGCACCGGAAGGACCACTACCGCCGAGAGAAAAATGAATCGTCGTCCGCTCATGTTTGTGCCTCCATGTTCAAGAACCACCCGGTCTCTACTACCCTAGACGTGCCCCGGGCGATTTTGGACGACACGATTCGACCAACGATCTTGCATATGCACCCGGTGTTACCGAGAATCCTAGCATGACGGCTGGGGCGTCGCCCCCGGCGGAGACCCAAGCTGGAACCAACATGGGCAAGGCAGTTTCCACGAAGCGGGCGGAACGGATCGAGGTACGGCCTCTGGACCCCCACGATTGGCCCGTCATCGAAGATCTCTTCGGCGAAAACGGAGCCTGCGGGGGTTGTTGGTGCATGTCCTGGCGGGTCCCGCACGGCGGGAAGCTCTGGGAACAGAGTAAGGGCGAAAAGAACCGTCGGGCCTTCAAACGACTGGTGCAGGCCGGGGAGGTCCACGGCTGTCTCGCCTTCGTCGGTTCGGAGCCGGTGGGATGGTGCTGCATTGGACCACGCAGCGGTTTCCCGCGACTCGCGACGATCAAAGCTCTGCAACTCCCGTGGGATGAGGGCACGTGGTCGGTGACCTGCTTCTTCATCCGTTCGCGCTGGCGGAATCGTGGAGTCGCGTCGGCCTTGCTGCGCGCCGCAGTCAAGCTCGCTCGCGACCAGGGGGCGAGGGAATTAGAGGGCTACCCCGTCCGACCCTACGGCGATGGCCGCATTCCGGCCGCCTTCGCTTGGACCGGCGTTCCGCGCCTCTTCCAAGAACAAAAGTTCGTCGCCCTTACCCCGCCCGGCCACCCCCGCGACATCTACCGCAAGACATTCCGCCAAGCGCGCGAGGCGCCGCCGAAATGAGGATTCACCGCGCCGAGGCTTGCACGGGTACGCGCTCAGCCACGTAAACGGTGCTTTGCGTGAGTTCGCGCCAGAGACGCGGCGGGGCGTAGGCCTCGAACCCCTCGACGCCGTTGTGCCAAAGTTGCTCCAGCGGGCGATTCCCATCCGCAACGATGTATACCCGTTCCGTGGATGGCGACGTCGGGAGGGACAATGACCGGATCCCCTTCTGGACCATGTAGTATTGCGTGGCCGGTGTGTAGCGACTCACCAGGGCGCATC
Source organism: Planctomycetota bacterium (assembly GCA_043806315.1). GTDB lineage: Bacteria > Planctomycetota > Phycisphaerae > UBA1845 > UBA1845 > SBAX01. The sequence goes on from JAZDHF010000280.1 coordinate 41,568, forward strand.
GGTCGCTGCCGCGTGCTTTGCATTCCTCAAGGGCCTGTTCGACTTCGACCAATCCGTTAGGCTCCGCGCACAAGTATGGTCGCCGGACGACGGTGAGCAACGGGAGCGAGACGATGCCGACAACGACCATCGTCGCGAACGGGACTTTGGCACCCCGACGCTCACCGGACAACGCAAGCATCGAACCCAACCTTGACACGCCTGCGACGGCGCAGACCAGAACAAGAGGCAGGAGCATGACCCACGCGCGGGCGGGGAGCGGCGCGCGCATCAGACCCGCCATTGCCGTGGCGACCAGAACGACAACCACGGGCACGAATCCTCGTTCGGATGATTGGCGCAACGAATGAATGACGAACGCGGCACAACCCCCGATAAAGATCGCCGACCAGACGGGGGTAGCGTCGCGGGTCCACAGCTCCCACGTTGAGCCGAGCATTCCTCCGAACGTGGGGATCTGCGCTCCGAGAATATCGTAGGCCATTTGCCCGGTCCCGACGAGCTTTCCCACGCCCACCGTGATGAAAATCGGAAAATACAGACCCGTGGTCAGCAACCCGCAAACGCCAAGCCCGATCGTCAGGCCGCGAATCGTCTCTTTCCGTTGCGCTCCCTGACCGGCCACGACCCAAGCGGCTAACAGCATCGCCGCCGTCAGCCCGGCGACCGGATAGACCATCAGGGGCACGGTGAAGGCACCGAGTGCGCCGACGACGCCCCAGGCCATCCAGAGTCCTCGCCGCCGCGGTGTGGCGATCAAATGCAGCGTCAGCCCGGCCGCAAGGACGGTGAACAGCGTCAGCCACGAGTAGCCGCGGGCGTTGGTGGAGTACTCGATCAACGCGGACGATCCACAGACGGCCAGCGCCGAAAGCAGGGCGACCGCGCGACTGCGGGTCAGCCGCCATCCAAGCCACGCCGTGGCCGGGATCAGCAGCACTCCGGCCACGAACGCCGGCAGCCGAAGCGCCGCCGGGCTCGTCCCGACGACGCGGCTCACGGCCCAGACCATCAGCGTGTGCAGCACATGGTTGTTGGGCACGTAGTGCGTGACGATGAACGCCGGCGAGTGCGAACTGAAGTTCAGGTAGTTGTAGGCCTCGTCGTAGCGCATCGGCTGATCGAGGAATCGCCAGCGCACCGCCGCGCCCAGCAGCGTCAGACCGGTCACCCCCGCGATCATCCATCGCGTCGATCGGTCCTGTGGAGTGGGTTGTGTGAGCATGAAGCGCATCGGAGACGGTGTCGGGGAGGCGCCCGACGCTTGAGACGCCGACATTATCTTGTTTTTCGGACATCCCGGCGTCGCCCTGAAGCGAGTCGGGCGACTTACGAGCAAGAAATGCGCGGACGATCACCGATATGAAGCTAGCGCGTGCGCATCCGCGCCCTGAGCCGCGGGCGGAACAGGCTCCCGGCGCGCCGGGAGCCCGCCTGGAATTCGATTTTCAGTCAACGCAGTCGAGGCCGACCCGCAACGCACCGACCATGACCACCGCAACCATCAGCGTCGACGCCCACCGCAAACGGATGGTGCAATTCCTCCGCGAGGGTCGCGGTTATCAGTTCCTGAACATCGCCGACCCGTACCTGGTCCATTGTCCCGACGACCACTACATCCGCCTCATGGCCGTGCGTGAGTACCTCGCCTTGAATCTCATCGAACCCGCGCGGAGCCTGTTGGACGTGGAGCCGGCGGTGGTCGAATTACCCGCGGAACTGGCCGAGCTTCGTGAATCGCTTCGATCGCTGCCCGGCGCTGCGATTCCTTGGTCGTCCTTCACCGCTCAGTTCGAGGCCAACCTGACGGCCCTATCCGATCGCGGCGTGGACGTCACAGCGATCCGTGAGGCCTGGCGCCGAGAGCAGCCCCGGTACGAACTCTTTCGCGACCGCAACAGTGTGTACCAGGTTCGCCGTCATGACGGCAGCGGTTCGTGGCGGTGGTTCCCTTTCTTGGGAGACCACCGTGTAGTGGATTTCGCCAGAGCCATGCCGGAGGGAATCGGGGCCAACATGCCCGGCCCGTATCTGTTCGAGGGACTGGGGATGGGTTGGTTCTTCGAGCGCGTCTACCACGCGACGCGCAACACCTTCCTCGGCTATAGCTGCGCCCTGTTCGCCGTTGAGCCGCGACCGGCGTCGCCGGCCATCGTGCTTCACTTGCGGGACTGGCGCGAAATCCTCGCGGACGCCCGGGTCTTCGTGTTCGTCGGTCCATCGTGCACGGATCAGCTCGCCCGCGCTTGGGAGGAGGATGACGACCTCCCCTTCCCCCATCAGGCGTTTACCTGCGGCGCCTTCCCGACGGACTACTCGCCAGGGGTCGTCGAAGTGGTTCATCGCGCGGCGGGAACGCGTGAACACGCGGTCCGTGAATCTCTTCGCGACCTGGAGCATCGCTATGCGGCGCGCACGCTTCCCCTTTGGGCGAAACGCTTCGACGAGGCTTTGAATCGACGCGGCGAACCGCTGCGAATCCTGGCCGCGGTGAGCACGCACACCACGTTCCTCCAACACTCCATGCGCGACGCCCGCCGGGCCCTGGAATCCCTCGGACATCGCTGCCTCGTACTGACCGAAAAGACGCCGTTCGCCGTCACCGGGCCGTTGACCTATCACAACGCCATCCGCGAGTTCGATCCCGATCTGTTCTTCATCCTCGATCACCTCCGCCCGGAGTTCGAGACGATTCTCCCACGAAATCTGCCCATCCTGACCTGGGACCAGGACCAATTGCCGCACGTCTTCACCAAGTCCAACCTCGAGCGGATCGCCAAGCACGACTTTGTGGCCGGTTGCTCGAAGTCCCGCTGCGTCACCTTGGGTTGCGATCCGCGGCAGTTCCTCCACGCCCGCGTCCCGACCTGCCCGGAACAGTTCGGCGGCGACCCGTTAACCGATGACGAGCTATCCCGATACACGTGCGACGTCTCCTACGTCAGTCATGCGTCGCAGACTCCGCGGGCTTTCCACGAGCAAGAGCGACAGGGCTATGCGCATCCGACGCTTGCCCAACTGCTGGACGAAATGTACGAGCAGATGCCCGCGATGTTGGCCCGGTATCGCACGGCGGACATCGGAGTGATGACCACGGTTCTGGCCGAGGGTTGTCGCCGCTGCGGAATCGCCCGGCTTGATCCAGACCTTGAGGCCCGACTGCAAGGCTGGTACCTCTGGCGGCTCGGCGATCGGTTGTTCCGCCACGAGGCGCTAGGATGGGTCGCCGAATGGTCGCGCCGCACAGGGCGGTCGTTCCGCATCTACGGAAACGGCTGGGACAAGCACCCGACGCTCGCCGAATTCGCCGCCGGCCCCGCCGACAACGGGCGTGAGCTGTTGTGCGTCTATCGCGCCTCGCGGATCAACCTGCAACTCATGCCCGCGGGGTTCATCCACCAGCGCTCGCTGGACGGAATGGCCGCCGGCGGGTTCTTCCTCACTCGACTATGTCCCCACGATCTTCGCGGCACGACGCTCCGCCGCCTCGAAGCCCGCATTCAAGAATTGCGCGTCGCGAGCACGGACGAACTGCTCGGATGTTCAGACGCGGAGCTGCAAACGCTCCTGCGCGGCTATCTCGGGGATTCGATCTGTACGGTGGATCATCATAAGTACGACCTTCTCGGCCAGGTCCGCATGAACGCCGAGCTTCTTTACCCCGACGAGGTCTTTCCCGACTTCCGCGAGATCGCCTTCGATTCCGCGGAGGAGTTCGCCGCCGCCGCGGAACGATTTCTGGCCGACGAGCCGTGCCGCAGCGCAATTGCCGACCGGATGCACAACGTAGTCGTCGAACGGTTCAGCTATCGCTCGACGATGGACCACTTCCTCCGCTCCATGGCCGCCTATCTCGCCCAGATCGGCGCCGAGGCATCGTCCTGACAAAAGCGACGCCTCGCACCCGCCGATAACCGTGTGGCGGTGCGCGAACGCGCAAGAGTTGCGCGAGTCGCTCCGTTCCTCTTCGGACCGGTGGAACCAGCGTGCGATGAGCGATCTGCCCCTGCAGTTTGACGCCCCGGCGTGGCCTGCTTCCGTTGCTTCGGGCGACGCCGGTGCGGCGGATGCCACCCGCTGGCAGGAGTCGCTTCGACGCTTCTATGGTCGGGTGCGGCACGGCGTCCGCGACCGGTGGCTCGACTACTATTACGTTCGGATCAAGCAGCGCCTCGCGGACATCATCCCGCCCGATAGCCGCGTGCTGGACGTCGGCTGCGGCACGGGCGACTTGCTGTCCTCGCTACGCCCCGCAGTCGGCGTGGGCGTCGATCTCAATGAGGCCATGGTCGAGGAGGCCCGGCGCTGCCACCCCCATCTACGCTTCCTGCCTATGCGCGGCGAGGACGTCCAGCAACTCAACGAACAGTTCGACTACGTCGTGCTTTGCCAAACCCTGGGCGAGATTTACGACTTGCTGGCTCTGTTCCGCGCGCTCCAATCGGTCTGTCATGCGCGGACTCGTCTGGTCGTCGTCCACTACAGTCGCGTGTGGCAGCCCGCCCTGCGATTGATGGAATGGCTCCATCTCAAGAGCCCGTCACCCGAGCAGAACTGGGTTCCGTCCGACGAAATCATCCATTTGCTGAGGCTTTCGGGCTTTGAAACAATACGCCTGTTCGGCATGACCATCGCCCCGCTTTACCTTCCCTGGATATCCGGGTTGCTGAACCGTTTTGTGGCGAACCTGCCGGGCGTGCATCACTTCGGGCTCAACAGCGTGATCGTCGCAAGGTCCGTCGCTCCAACGACCATCGAGGCCGCTCGACCGCGCAGCGTCTCCATCGTGGTTCCGGCGCGCAACGAAGCCGGTCACATCGCGCCGCTTCTGGCAAGGATTCCCCTCCTCGCACCGCGACAGGAGATTATCTTCGTCGAGGGCGGCAGCACGGATGCGACGTGGTGGGCGATCCAGAGAGCGGCACGCGAATACCACGGTCCTTTCACTATCAAGACTTTCCAGCAGAATGGCAAGGGAAAGGGCGACGCGGTTCGTCAAGGCTTCGAGGCCGCCACCGGAGATGTATTGATGATCCTCGACGCGGACATCAGTGTTCCGCCGGAGGAGTTACCTACGTTCTATGATGCCCTCGTTCGCGGCCAGGGTGAATTCATCAACGGTTCGCGGATGGTCTATCTCATGGACCGTAAGGCGATGCGTTTCCTGAACTTGCTCGCCAACAAAACCTTCGGATGGGCCTTCACCTATCTCCTTTCCCAGAGGTTCCGGGATACATTGTGCGGGACGAAGGTTTTGACCAAAGCGAACTATGAGCGCATCGCGGCGAACCGCGCGCACTTCGGCGACTTTGATCCGTTTGGAGACTTCGACCTCCTCTTCGGTGCGTCCCGGGCGAACCTCAAAATCCTCGATATGCCTGTTCACTACAAAGCCCGCACCTATGGTGAGACCAATATCTCCCGCTTTCGTCACGGGTGGATGCTTCTTCGGATGTGCTACGTCGCCGCCCGCAAGTTGAAGTTCGTGTGACGCAGACCGTCGTCTAGGCGCCGCTTCATTCCGTGGCTCTACACGGCGGGCGAAAGGTCGGTTGCTCTCTTGACGGGGCGAAGTAATCCCGCGCCAAGACCTCCGACTCCTGCACGGATCGACACTGGCGGAGCGCCATCGCGAAACCGGCTGCGCCGCCGGTTTCGTCCCCCCGCGATGACAGGTAGCGACCGCAAAAGACCGCGGGGGCGAACCGCGGGCTATCGTGTATATCGGACGCTCCATTTGCCGGAATCAGTTGTCGAAGCCTCGAAAACGGGCATCTTCGCAGTGGAGTCGATTATCAGACCTTCTGGATTTTCCGATACCCCAATGAAGCGATGGACCAGGCCGCAACAAAGCTTCGCAACCGGACGGTCGCCGAGCTGTTCGAGCGCGCCGCGGAGAGCTACGACCGGTGGAGCAACCCGTACACGATGCGCCGCCGCGCGGCCTCGCTCGCTGCCCACGTCGTCGGACGAAGCGTCGAGATCGGCGGCGGCACGGGCGCCGTAACCGGGGAACTTCACGACCGCTCGCAAGCCATCCACTCGGACATTTCGCCTCAAATGTGCCGCGTTGCCATGACGAAGCTGGACTGCCCAAGTGTATGCTTCGACGCGGAGTCGATCCCGCTCGCCGGCGAGACGATCGACACGGCCGTCAGCGCGGAGATGATCTACTATCTGGAACGCCCCCAGTGCTTTCTCGCGGAAGCCCACCGCGTGCTGCGACCGGGCGGGCGACTGGTTCTATCGACCACCAACCGGGCACTGACGTTCCTCGATCGAGGCCGCACCTTCCTCAGAAGGCTTGGCTTCTCGCGGATGTTCTTCGACGACGGGTCGCCTCCATTCATGGCACTCGATCGCTTGACCGCGATGCTGGAGCAAACAGGCTTCACGATCGAGGAAGTGCGTTACATCGTCGTTCTTCCCTTCGCATGTCTCGATCGGCTGAACCGCCTGCTGGAGCGGACGTTCCTCCGCCGCTTCGGCCTGTTCATCGTGATCGTCGCAAAGAAGAACGCGTAACGCCGCTCTTGGAAGCGCTACGCGATGCACGTCCGTTCTATGACGGTCCCGACTCTTCGAGAGTTAGAGCCTCCAACAGAACCGGGAGCGCGAGCGACCGGTCTTGGGTTCTTCGGCCCTCGGGGCTTGGCCCCGCGCTTGCGCTTGGGGTTCTGTCAGACGCTCTTCGTCGGTCAAATGAGCGCGTTGAGGTTCCCGTTTTTCCGCGTTTTCTTCGCCTGGCAGTTGGGGCAAAAGAACGTCGATCGACCGGCAGCGAGGATGCGGCGGATGGGCGTTCGGCAAGTCCGACATGGTTTGCCCTCGCGTTGGTAGACGCGATGGAGCTTTTGGAACGAGCCTTCCCGACCGTCGGCGTCGCGATAGTCCATGATGGTGGAACCGTTGAGGCGGATGGCGCGGCGGAGGGTGGTCTTGATCGCACGCAGCAATCGGTCGGCCCGCTCTACGCTGAGAGTGTCAGCCCGTGTCAGCGGATGGATACCGGCCGCGTGGAGCGATTCGTCGCAGTAGATGTTGCCCAGTCCGGCGATGACGGCTTGGTCCATCAATAGGGCCTTGAGCTGCCGGCGGCGCTTCATCGCCGCCCGAAACGCGGCCGCCGTCGTTTCCAATGGTTCGAGTCCCAACTCGCGGAGCACCTCGCCGCCATGCCGGCCGCTCTCCGTCAGACACCAGATGCCGCCGAACCGCCTCGGATCGCAAAAACGCAGTTCCTGCGACGCATCCCGAATCGCAATCCGCAGGTGGGTGTGCTTCTCGACCGGCTGCTCGGTTGGACACACGATCAGCCGTCCGGTCATGCCCAGCCGAAAGACCAATTCGACCCCGACGTCCAGGCCGAGAATCACCCGTTTCGCGCGACGGTAGACCCGCTCCACGCAACGCCCGGGCAGCAGCTTGCCCAGCGGTCTCGGATCGCCGTGGACGATGTCCGTCCGTGTCAGCCGCACCCGTCCGAGCGTCCGCCCGGCGAGTTGCCGCTGCAACTGTCGCGCGATGGTTTCGGCCTCAGGCAGTTCCGGCATTGCTGGGACTCTTCCCGCCGCCCAACTTGTTAAGCTGGGCGATCCACTAGCCGCCTTTCCCTCGAACCCGGCTTAGGGTACGCTGGGGCGAGTTTGGTGCGTGCCGGAGATGTTACTCTCGGACGCCGGGGGTCGACCAGTGACGCTCCCCGGCACGCCCCTCAACGGATGGTCATGATCCAAAGCAGGAGTTCGCATGCATGTTGACCGAACGCAAAGCTGAGTCGTCCGGGCACCCCAGAGGGCTGGCGGCCCTGTTCTTTACCGAAATGTGGGAGCGCCTCGCGTTTTACCTCATGCTGGGCATTCTTCTGCTATACGCGATCGACACCGAGCGCGGCGGACTGGGAATGTCGGTGGCCCACGGGACCGAAATCTACGGCACCTACATGGCCTTTGTGTATTTCACGCCGTTCCTAGGCGGGATGATCGCCGACCGCTATCTGGGGTACCGGCGGGCGGTGTTGATCGGCGGGCTGCTCATGGCCAGCGGGTTTTTTTCCCTGGGCGTGCGGAGTCACACGACGTTTTTCGCGGGCCTGGTTCTGATTTGCCTGGGCAACGGGCTATTCAAACCGAACATCACGGCGATGGTTGGGAACCTTTACAAGCCGGGTGATCCGAAGCGCGACACGGGGTTCAACATATTTTACATGGGCATCAACATTGGGGCTGCTCTGTCCGCACTCCTTTCCGCGCCGCTCAGGAATGAATGGAGCTACAACACGGCGTTTTGCGGCGCGGCCGTAGGGCTCCTGATCGGTGTGACCATCCTGAGCATCAATTGGAGAAAACTCGCGTCGGCGGACCGGCGACCGCAGATTGATCCGCGCGATGTCGGCCTTGGGAAAGTTGCTCTAACGATCTTGCTTCCTGCGGCGGTCTTCGGCGTTATTGGATATTATGTCGGCAAGAATGTAGAGAACATTCGCACCTCCATTGGACCGATCACCTTCGCATTCCTAATGGGCATGGTTCCGATTCTGTTTTATTTCCTGACTCTGGTATTCCGCGCGTCTCCGGACGAAAAGCCGGGTTTGGCAGCTTTGATTCCCGTATACATTGCGGGCGGGGCGTTTTTCATGATCCTGCACCTCAGCGGCGGGGTGATGACGCTGTTCACCGAAGATCGGGCCAACCGCCAGAGCGAATGGGTCCCCGACGCGGTGGAGAAATACTACTGCCAAAAGGCGATGCCTTCGTACTTCGACAACGCCGACCCGACCTTGCCGCGACCGCCCGAAGAATCGCTCGTCGTCGTAGGCCCCCAGGTGGAGGCGATGTTCGGCGCGCGGCGCTTGAGCGAACCCGCGTTGATCGAGTTGCAACAAAAAAATCCGGATATAAAGGCGGTTGCGCCCGGCGAACCGGCTTTGAAGGATTGGAAGTTTCTCGCCACCGAGATTCATCCGGCGGACCAGGTCAAGGTGGAGACGGCGCGCGATGAGCACGGAGTCGAGACCGTATCGGTGAAGGTTCCGGAAACCGCTAAGCCCCTGCGCGAAGTCCTCGTGGTTCGCGAAGAAGCCGGGCAGAAATACCCCGTGATTCTTGTTTCTGACAAAACGTACAAGCAAGTCTACCGGAAGGCTTCGGATGCTCGGCTTCCCAAGGGGAGTTTTTTAAGTCTGTTCAATGCCGAGCTCATCACCAGCTTTCTGAACCCGCTCTTCGTGGTCCTTTTGACTCCGTTGGTGGTGGCCTTTTTCACGTGGCGGATCAGCATCGGCAAGCCCGTCAGCACGGCGCGGAAGATTCTCTACGGCATGCTCATCACTTTCGTTTCGCTGCTCTTTATGGCGGGGGCGGCGCGCTCCGGCGGCAACGGGGAGAGCAAGGTGACGCTCTGGTGGCTTGTAGTGTTCTATGTTGTGGTGACCATCGGTGAATTGTGCCTTTCCCCAATGGGACTCTCGCTGGTGACCAAGCTGGCGCCCAAGCGTTTGGTGGGGCTGATGCTGGGCGGGTGGTTCGTCTCGACGGCGGTGGGCAACAAGCTGTCGGGTTTCATCAGCGGGCTGGAGCCGACGGCCATGATGTTCGTCGTATTGAGCCTAGCCATGCTGGCCGTTGCGATGTTGATCCTGATCCTGCTGCCGATGCTGGACCGAGCCATCAAGCGTTACGGCGCATGAGGTCCGTGAGAATGCCGGATGGCGAATTAGGAATGGCGACTGAACGCCTGCGCCCGAATATGGAGCGCACGAGTCGCCATTCGTCATCCGCTGTTGGTTAGGGTGCCGGCCGCCGTCTTCAAGCTGATCGCAATGATCGCCGTCGCGGCCGGAGTCCTGCTCGGTCTGCTTTCGCCGTTCCTTAAACGTATGATGCACGGGGTGAAGTAGGAAATCCGCAGAGCAGCCGTGGATCCTGCGCCTACTCTTGGTTCATCCGGGATTTCCGGGATGCGTGGGGGCTTTTCAGCCTGAAAGGCCGGTCGATCATAGCCGTGGGCAACGCCCACGGTTGTAGGCGACTCAAGAGGGTCGCGACAGGTCAAGTTCTCGCTCGCGGTATCGTTGCGCAGGTGAAAGGACCTGCGATCTCCAGCTACTCTCTGCTCGGCTTCGCCCGGCGGCAGTCCCAATAGGCGAACAACGCCAGACCGAAAAGGAAGACCAGTCCCAGCCAGTTGTTCGTCCGCGCAACCTGCTCCGCGTCGCTTCCCCGCGCGATCCACCGGGCGGCGAGGTCCAATCGCGGCATGATCTGGTTATCTTTAAACCAGGGCTTGTCCACGAATGCTATGAACAGCTTGATGAGCACGTCCATGATGGCCGCCCCGGCGATCAAGCCCGAGGCCACCAGGACGCCCTTGTCAACGCGGGCCTTAGTCAACTTCTCATCCTTGCTTCCCCGCCCGACCAGCCAGGCGACGAATCCTCCCAGGAGGATCGAGCTGTTGATTTCCATCGGCAGGTACATTCCGAGGGCGAACGCCAACGGACTGACGCCGAGCATCAACAGAATCACGGACACCGCCGCCCCCGTGCCGTAAAGCAACCAGGGCACTTGACCGGCTGTCCCCAGAAACCCCTGAATGGCGCTGGCCATCATGTTCGCTTGCGGGGCTGACAGAGGCTCATTGTGCTCCGGCGACTTGATGAATCCCTGGCTGCTGGCCAACAGCATAATCGTGGCCGTGACCGCCGCGGAGGCGAGCACGGACGCAACAATGGCACTCCACTGAATCCTCCGCGGAGTGGCTCCAAGCCAGTATCCCAACTTAAACTCGGTCACGAGCGTACCCGCCATCGAGAGGGCCGTGCATACCACGCCGCCCACCAGCAGCGTCGCCAGCATCCCGCGATCGCCCTTCTCCAACCCTGCGGACAGCAGCGCAACCGCCGTAATGATGATCGTGGTGACGGTCATTCCCGAGATGGGCGTCGTGGAGATGACCGCTATGGCCCAGGCGGACACGGTTGTGAACAAAAAAGTCACTCCGAGCGCCAGCAGCACCGCGATAATCGTCAGTCGCGTCGGATTGGGCATGTCGGCCAGGACCATGAAGCGGAAGTAGATCGCCATGGCCGCAGTTACGAGGATGCCCAGGAGCATCATCGTCGAATAGCTCATGTCCGAGTCCGTGCGGTCATGCGTCAGGTCGGCGCCTCGCGACTTGGAGAGCCCTCCCAGCGCCTGACTTAACGCGGTGGCAATCACTTTGCTCATCTTCAGGATCGAGATGATGCCCGCCGCGAAAATACCGCCGATTCCTATGTTGCGGGGGATGTAGAAGAAAATCGAGCCCGCCTCCGCGTTCGTGAACTTGGGGTGGGGGTTCAGCATGTGCAGGGTGTTTAGGTCAAACTGTCCGAGGAGCGGAACGATCACGAACCACGACAGGAAGGAGCCGGCGCAGATGATGGCCGCATAGCGAATTCCGATGATGAATCCCAGCCCCAGGTAGTAGGCCCCGGTGCCCATGAAGAACACTGCCTTGACTTTGTGGGTGAGCTGCGAGAAGAAATCGGACTTAAACGCCAGCGTCTCGATGCTCCTGCTGACGCCTTCCTTGGTTGTCTCCAAAGCCGCCATCCCCGTCGTGAATATCTCCGTAAAGAGCTTCAGCGCTACCGAGACGAAGTTGTAGGCCATGGCCAGCAGGAACGAGTAGATCAGGACCCAAGCCTGCCCGCCGCCGCTGGAAGCTCCGGTGGCGAGAATCTCGTTAGTGGCCGTGCCCTCCGGAAACGGGAATTTACCGTGCATTTCCTTTACGAAGTAGCGGCGAAAGGGGATGAGCATCAACACGCCAAGGAGGGCGCCAAGCAACGGCACAAAGAAAATCTGGAGAAAGAGAGCCGGGCCCGAGATGTTGAGCTTGGTGTGCAGCTCAAGCACGTAGATTGCCGGCATGGTGAAGCACGTGCCGCCGGCGACGATGCCGGAGGTCGTGCTGATCGCCAGGATGTTGATGTTCTCAATGAGGGTGCTGCGCCGCAATCCGAATCGCAACAGGAGTCCGGAGAGTCCGACGGCCAGGATGGAAATGGGAATAGCCGTCTCAATCCCCTGGCCCGCTTTCAGGGCCAGGTACGTCGCCACCACCGAGAAGATCAGGTTCATGACGACCCCGAAGACGATCGACCTGAAGGTGATCTCCGGCGCCGTCGCCCCGGGTGGCACCATAGGAACGTAGACCTCACCGGGTTTGAGTTCGCGGTACGCGTTCTCGGGCAGTTTCGTTGCGATTTGTGGTTCAGCCATGATTAACTCCTAGACTTCCTAACGGACGCAAGCGCCCGGGCACTTCGCCATGGCCCGGGCCGCGAGTTTGGCGAGCCAGCATACCGTATTCGCGGCGAACCGAAAGGGTGTAACGCCGCGGCCCGATTCCGGGGCAGGGCAATCGCATCTTAATGTGAAACGGCGTTTATCATGCTGATAATGCGGAGGCAAGCTGGCGGGATTAAGGATCCCGAACTGATCGAACCCACGTGCCAGCCGCGCCACGCGGGCTCCGGCGATTTAGATGCGATTGTCCTGGATTCCGGGGCGCATGCCCGGGTGGGCAAGCCGGTTAACCAGCGAATCGCGACACTTGGCCCTGCAAGAGCCGACCCAATCAAGGAAGCTTCGCCGAATTCCGCTCTTGCCGCCGGTTGCGGGTGACCGCCACCGGCCCGAAACCGTATGGGATATGAGGACCGACGAACGCCGCTGTCCGGGCGCCCGCTCCGGCGGAGACGTAGCACGGTCGGATAGCTGACCGCCGGCCATGACCTTAACAGGCTGCAACACGCGCCTCGGCCCACAGCGAGCCCTTCTGTTCGCCGCACATCGGCAGTCAAGCAGCTCGGTCACGCGACGCAAATTCGCAACAAATACACTGGCGCTTCAACGCCGCACGGCGAAACGCGTGCCGCCTACCTCGGCGCCGACGAATCTTTGGTTTTGAGGAGGTTGGCCAGAGCGGTCAGGTCAAACGGCTTCTCCAAACGCGCGGTGGTCTGAGACGTCCCACTACCGGTTGTGGGGCGGGTCGAGGTGCGGACGACGCAAGGGGTCGGATTCCGAATCCGCAAGTGGCGTTCGATCTGGTCGGCCCCGCCGTCGGGGAGGTCGTCGGAGAGGACGGCGGCGTCGATGAGCTGCTCATCCAAGAGGCGATCCGCCGCGGAGACCGAATCGGCGGCGAAGACCTGGAACCAGCGGCCCAAGTAGGTGACAAGGGACCATCGCAAGAGCGCCTCCGGCTCAACGATGAGAACCGTCCGGACGGGCGGTGCGGTCGCGACGGAGGTCCTCCGACCGTGTCTCTTAGACTTTGCGGTCGACATGGCGTTCATCCTCCCGCGACTTCGTAGCAGATCGCGTGCCAGCCGAACCGGTAGATGTTGAAAACGACCGCCTCACCGGGATCGGCGAGCGAGCCTTGCGAGGGGGCTTTTCTGGGCACGGACACAGGGAGTTCTATCGGACATGGAGTAAGGTAGCACGAGGATTGCACTGCGGTTGCGGCGAAACGAGACGGGAGGCCCGCCGGGTGCGCGGCCCGTCCCAGAGTAGTGGGGACGGCATCGGTCTTTGCTTCGTTCGCCGGTGCGGGGGCGCGGTGGGTCGGGGGCTCAATGTCGTGGCACGTCAGGGGACTTTATAATGCCGCAATGCACGAGCCGGTCCTCGAGGATATGAAACGCAGTATCGGGTTCACCGCGGAGGATGCGGTGAACGTTCGTTCCCTCGCCCATCCCGCAGCCCGGTTGGCGCCGGCGGTGGTCGAACGGTTTTACGAGGAATTGCTGCGGCAGCCCGGCGCGGCGGCGGTCTTCACGGGCGGCGCGGAACAGATTGCTCGACTACGGGGGTCGCTGTCCGCATGGCTGCGCGAGGTGTTTGGGGGTGCTTACGACCAGAACTACTTCCAAAAACGGTTGCGGATCGGAAGAGCCCATGTGCGGGTGGGCCTGCCGCAACACTTCATGGTCGCCGGAATGGAGATCATCTGGACGGAGCTGGAACGCGGGTTGCGGACGGGTTCCGGGGACGGCGCGGGGGCGGTGCTTCGCTCGCTGCATAAGCTGCTGATGCTCGATTTGGCCATCATGTTGGAGAGCTACAAGGAGAGCCATTCGGAGCAGGTCCGCAGCGCGGAACGCCGGGCGGTCAAGGAGCAACTGACGCGGGCGGAACACTTGGCCGAGATCGGGCAGTTGGCGGCATCGCTGGCCCACGAGATCAAGAACCCCCTAGCGGGCATCAGCGGGGCGATTCAGATCATGCGCGACGGAATGCGGGCCGACGATCCCCACCGCCCGATCGTCAACGAGATTCTGGGACAGATCAGCCGATTGGACGCGACGGTCAAGGACCTGCTGTTTTATGCCCGCCCCAACCCGCCGCGTGCGACGACCTTGGCCCTGGGCGACGTAGTCACTCGCGTGTTGACCTTGCTTCGAGAGGAACCGTCGCTACAGCGCGTGCGGATCATCCATGAGCCGGGGCCTTCGGACGCCGCCATCCACGCGGACGATACGCAGATCGAGCAGCTTCTCATCAACCTGATTCTCAACGCCGCCCATGCCTCGCCCGACGGCGGGGCGATCCACCTGCGGATCACCAAGCACGCCGGGCGTATTCGACTGGCCGTGCTGGACCGCGGTACGGGGATGACGCCGGAGGTGCGGGACCAGGCCTTCGAGCCGTTCTTCACCACCAAGGCGAAAGGCACGGGGCTGGGGCTTTCGATCTGCCGGCGGATTGTGGACGCCCACGGCGGCAACATCGAACTGGAGAGCGAACTGGGCCGGGGCACGACGGTGATCGTGGACCTACCCGCGGGCGGGGCCGGGGTTCTGCAAGCGACGGGAGCGGAACGATGACGATCCGGGTCCTCATCGTCGAAGATGAGAAGCTCATCCGCTGGTCGTTGCGGCAGAAGCTCTCCGCCCGGGGATACCAGGTCACGGACGTGGAGAACGGCAAAGCGGCGTTCGAGGCCATCAACGCCGGGGTCTACGATCTGATCCTGCTCGACTACAAGCTGCCGGACACCACGGGTTTGGACATTCTACGCAAGGTCCGCGAGACCGACGGGGACGTGGTGGTCATTATGATGACCGCCTATTCGAGCATCGAGAGCGCGGTCGATGCGATCAAACTGGGGGCCTATGACTACATCACCAAGCCGTTCGACATGGACCATGTCCTGCGGACCGCGGACAAAGCCCTGGAAACGACGACGCTGCGGCGCGAGGTGCGGGAGCTGCGCCGACACATCGAACACGACTACGCCATCGGCCGGATCATCGGGCGCGACCCGTGCATGTTGGAGCTGTTCGAGGTTGTCAAACGGGTGGCCGAGAGCGGGGCGTCCACGGTGTTCCTCCGCGGCGACTCGGGCACGGGCAAGGACCTGATCGCCCGGGTGATCCACTACAACTCGGACCGCGCCCCGCGGCCTTTTATGAACATCACCTGCACGGCGCTTTCCGAGACGCTGCTGGAGAGCGAGCTTTTCGGACATGAGAAGGGCGCGTTCACCGACGCCAAAAACACCAAGAAGGGTCTGTTTGAGTTGGCGGACGGAGGCACGATCTTCCTCGATGAGGTCGGGGATATGCCCCTGGGTCTACAGGCGAAGCTCTTGCGTTTTCTGGAAGAGCGCATGTTCCGGCGGGTGGGCGGGACGACGGAAATCTCCGTCGACGTGCGAGTGATCGCGGCCTCGAACCGGGACATCGAGAAGGCCATGGAGGAGCGGAAGTTTCGCAACGACCTGATGTTCCGGCTGAATGTGATCCCGATTTATCTTCCGCCGTTACGGACGCGAGGGGACGACGTGCGGCTGCTGACGCAGCATTTTGTCGATACCTTCGCCCAGGAGTTTCGCAAACCGATTCAGCGCATCGACGAAGAGGCGTACGTGAAGCTGGCGGGCTATTCTTGGCCGGGGAACGTGCGCGAGCTGCGCAACGTCCTCGAACGGGCCGTGCTGCTGTGCAAAGGCGACACCATCGGGGCCGACGATGTCGTCGTGGGCCGGGTCGATTCAGCGGGCGCTTTCCTCGACCTCAGCCACATCACCTTACCGCCCGGCGGGCTGGATCTTCGGGAGCTGGAAAGCAGGCTGATCCACCAGGCGATGACCCGGACGAACAACAATCAGACCAAGGCCGCCAAGCTGCTCAAGCTCAGCCGCGACGCCCTGCGCACCCGGCTGGAGAAGCTGGGGATTGTGTGAACCCGCGAGGCGTCGCAGTCGGGTCGCCGCAGTGAACTATCGCACGTTGAAGTACTTCGCATGTCGGTGGTGGGTGATGAGGGCGGTGGTGGTCTGCTCGGGTTCGAGTTGGAACTCCTCGGAGAGCGTGACGCCGATGCGGCCCGGTTCCAGCAGCGGCCAGAGCTTTAGTTGATCTTCCAGTCGCGGGCAGGCGGGGTAGCCGAAGCTGTACCGCGAGCCCTGGTAGCGCTGTTTGAAGATTTCCTGCCGCTGCCGGGCGTCGTGTCCGGCGATGCCCCATTCCACGCGGATTTGCTTGTGAATGTATTCGGCCAATGCTTCCGCTGATTCCACGCCTAGTCCGTGAAGATGCAGGTAGTCCTGATAACGATCCTGCGCGAACCATTCCCGTGCCACCGCGCTGACACGCCGCCCCGCGGTGACGACGCTGAACGCGGCCACGTCGTAGACGCCGCTGGAGACCGGCTTGAAGAAGTCGCTCAAGCACCAGTACGGCGGCTTGCCCATGCGCGGAAACTCAAAGACGCTCAATTGCCGATCGCGGTCGTCGGGGTCATAGACAATCAGGGCGTCGCCGTCGGACTGCATGGGCCAGAAGCCATAGACGGCCTGTAATTGCAGAATGTTCTCCCGCTCACACTGTTCCAACAGTCGCCGCAAGATTGGTCGGACCTCGTCATTGATGTAGCGTTTGAAATCCTCCGGACTGCGGCGGTGCTTGCGATACTGCCATTGCACCTGGAAGAGCATGTTCTCGTTCAAATAGGCAAGGGCCGCGCGGGCGTCGATTCGCTCCACCACCCGCCGACCCCAGAAGGGCGGCTGCGGGACAGGTTCGTCGCGGGAGATATCCGATCGCGGCGGGATGTAGCCGAAACGTTCGGAGGCTTCCTCGTGGAGATCGGCCCCGAAGTTCGAAGTTCGAAGTTCGAAGTTCGAAGAAAGGGGGACTGCTGCCGGCGAGTTGTCTTTGAACTTCGACCTTTGAACTTTGACCTTCTCATGGGGTTCGAAGGGGCCCGCGACGATCTGGTCCATCAAATGCAGACCCGCGAAGGCATCCTTGGCATAGAACAGTGAACCACTGTATTCGGGCCGAAGGTCCTGCTCGACGTACTTTCGCGTCAGGGCGGCCCCGCCGAGGATGACCGGGGGGTCGAGTCCCCGCTCATTCAAGACCGCGAGATTCTCACGCATCACGACGGTGGACTTGACCAGCAGCCCGGACATGCCGATGGCGTCGGCGTTGTTTTTCTCATAGGCCTCGATGATGTTGTTGATCGGCTGCTTGATGCCCAGGTTGAAAACCGTATATCCGTTGTTGGTCAGAATGATATCGACGAGGTTCTTGCCGATGTCGTGAACGTCGCCGCGGACGGTGGCGAGCACGATCGACCCCTTGCCGCCTTGGTCGGCCTTGTCGAGGTGCGGTTCGAGGAAGCGGACGGCGGCCTTCATCGTCTCCGCCGATTGCAGCACGAAAGGCAACTGCATCTGCCCCGCCCCGAACAGGTCGCCGACGGTCTTCATCCCGTCGAGCAGAATATCGTTGATGATGTCGAGAGGGCGATGGGTCAGCATGGCCTCTTCGAGGTCTTCATCCAGACCGACGCGGTCGCCGTTGATGATCCGCAGCTTCAGATGATCCTCGACGTTTTTGGGTTTCTCCGTCTCCGCCGCAGCCGCCGTTTCGACGTTCTCGAATGCTCTCAGTAGTTCCTGCAGCGGGTCATAGCCGTCGCGGCGGCGATCGAAGATCAAATCCTCGGCGAAGCGGCGATGTTCTTCGTCGATCTTGAATAACGGCACGATTCGGGAGACGTGCAGGATGGCTGCGTCCAGACCGCGCTCGCGGGCGTGGTGCAAAAAGACGCTGTTGAGCACGCGCCTCGCGGGGGCCTTAATCCCGAAGCTGATGTTGCTCAGACCCAGCAGAGTGTGCACGCCGGGGCATTCATCCTTGATCGCAGCGATCGCGTCCAAGGTTTCCAAGCCGAGACGCCGGTCATCCTCGTTGCCCGTGCAGATGGTGAAGGTGAGGGGGTCGAAAATCAGGTCGCCGGCGCGAATGCCGTGGCGGTTGGTCACCAGATCGAAAATGCGTTTGGCGACTTCGACCTTTCGCCCGCACGTCTTGGCCATTCCCTGCTCGTCGATGGTGAGGGCGATGAGTGCCGCGCCGTGACGCTTGGCCAGACGGCAGACCTTGTCCAGCCGATCCTCGCCGTCTTCGAGGTTGATGGAGTTGATGACGCATTTGCCGCCGGCGAGCTTGAGGGAGGCCTCGAGCACCGGCACTTCCGTGCTGTCGATGACCAGCGGCGCGGTGACGTCGGTGACGAAGCGCCTGAGCACCGCGGTCATGTCCGCGACCTCGTCGCGTCCGACGTAGGCCGCACAGACGTCGAGCAGGTGGCTGCCGTATTTCACCTGCTCGCGGCCCATCTGCACCATGCCGTCCACGTCCCCGGCGGCCAGCAGTTCACGGAACCGCTTCGACCCGTTGGCGTTGGTTCGCTCGCCGATGGCCAGCACTTCGCCGTCTTGTCGCAAGGTCACGGCCTGGTAGAGACTGCTCACCGACGGTTCGAGCTTGGCACGGCGGGGCCTGGGCGCTCGTGACCCGACGGCGTCAACGACGGCGGCCAAGTGCGCCGGCGTCGTCCCGCAGCAGCCGCCGACGATGTTCACCCCGTCCACCTCAATGAACTCGACCAGCCACCGGGTCAGCTCCGCGGGCGTGAGGGCGTAGTAGGGTTTCCCGTTGACGAGCTGCGGCAGGCCGGCGTTGGGCTGGACGATGAGCAGTCGATCGCTGTGTCCGCTGAGGTAGCGGACGTGTTCGCTCATCTCCTGCGGCCCGGTCGCGCAGTTCAGACCGATGCCGACGACCTCGTCGTAGGCCGCGATCGCGGTCAACGCCGCAGCGATCTCCGTGCCCAGGAGCATCGTTCCGGTCGTTTCGATCGTGACCGTGCAGAGGATCGGAACCTGCCGACCCTTCTCGGTCATCGCGTCGATACAAGCGACGATGGCCGACTTGCATTGCAGCAAGTCCTGACACGTTTCGAGGAGCAGGGCATCGACCCCGCCGTCGAGCAGTCCTCGCCCTTGCTCGGTATAGCTGTCGAGGATTTCGTCCCAGGTCGTCTGCCCGAGCGACGGCACCCGCGTGCCGGGCCCCATTGAACCGATGACGAAGCGCGGACGGTCGGGCTTGTCGAACTCTCGGACGGCGTCGCGGGCGATTTCCGCGGCCTTTTTGTTGATCTCGTAGGTGCGCTCGGCGATTCCGAAATCCGAGAAGACGATCTTGTTGGCCCCGAAGGTGTTGGTCATCACCGCGTCGCAGCCGACGGAAAGGAACGATCGGTGAATGTCGCGCACGACGTCGGGCCGGGTGGCCGTCACGATGTCCACACAGTTCTCGTGGCCTTCGTAGTCGCTCAGGGGCAACTCGCGCGCATGGATGCTCGTCCCCATGGCCCCGTCGAGGACGAGCACCCGCTCCCGAAGGGCCTGGATGAATGGTGATTCGGTCATATTGGGTGCCACTGGCGGCTCGTCCGCCAGTGCGGTCGCACGGCGCAACATCGAGCGACCGTAGCGTTCATCGCCCGCCCGAGGCGAGTCGCCCCGGAGGGGCGGTCGACCGTAGCCCACGACTTCAGTCGTGGGACCAGGGACGACGCTCGATCTTTCCCCCTCCCCCATCCCGCCGCCGGCGGCGGCGGGGAAGGGGGAGGGGGTTCTCTTTTCAGACGCGCCGGTTCCCAGGGCCGAAGGCCCTGGACTACGTTCGCCACGCCCCTAACGGGGCGTGATGAACCCCGAATCTATCGGTCGCCAGTCGGCCAAACCGCTCGACAGTCTATCGGAAACATCCGGCCCGTTCTATGCGGCGTGCACCGTGGGGGGAGCGTATAATCGGTAGGCATCGAGGTCTTGGCGGGTGTGGACGGAAGGCAGCCAATGACACGCTCGAGAGACAAGCGGTGGTTCTGCATCACGGTCTGGTGCAGCGTTTTGATTCTGTCCCTCTTTGTACTCAGCTCTCGCAGGGAGTTTGGCTACTTGGGGCCGACCGTCGTATGCGGGTTCACGCACGGCTGCGTCGCCTTGGGTCTCAACATCGGACCCAATCCCCGCGGTTGGTTCCTTGAGCACGCAGACTTCGAGCCGAGGATAACCTGGTGGCCGCTCATCGTACCGAACACGGCACTCAAAGCTGTCGCGATGCCCTTGTGGATCCTATTTGTGATAACTGCCGCCATTGCCGTTGTCTCATGGCGACGGCTCCGCGCGTGTGCGCCCGGTCGCTGCCAGAAATGTGATTACGACCTCACCGGGAACGAGTCGGGCGTGTGCCCGGAATGCGGGACGAGAATCGCAAATGCCGAAAAGCCGAAACGTCGAAACGCCGAAATCCCATAGCGATCGAGCATGTGGCAAAAGCGGTGTCCGAGTTGCAAGTCCGGCGTCCCGTGGGTGCGGCTCTTGAGCCACGGCTGGCCCGGACGGCGCTGGCCGTGCCAGCGATGCGGTACGATGCTTCGCTGGGACCTGCGTCATCGGGCCACCGGCGTGCCGGCGATGCTTCTGGTCATCAGCGCCATCGTGGCCTGGATCATGCTCAACTCATGGCTCGGGACATTGTCCGGGGACGCCTGGATTCTCGGCCTCGGCGGCTACGCGATGATCGTTCCGCTTTACCTGTGGGCCCAACGTGTGGTCACCTGGGACGGACCCCAGGAGTGCCTCTGCGGACATGTGCTGACCGGCCATACATCCGGCCCCTGCCCGGCGTGCGGGGCCAAAATCCCCATCGGCTGCAAGAGCTGCGGGTACGACCTCACCGGGAACGTGTCGGGCGTGTGCCCGGAATGCGGCGAGAAAATTCAACGCCGATGATCCGCCGCTTGCTCATTATCGTCGGAGGGGTGACGGTAATACTCGCCGGTGTTTGCCTCCTCAGCCACGTCCGGCAATTCGGCTACGTCGGCTCTTGGCAGTCCATCGGGCTGCGGGACGGGAAGCTCTGGTACATTTGGCGCGTCACGCCGATCTCCGACGGAGAGGGTTTTTACGTCGATGACGCCTCAGCCGTCAACCGCGCCATGTACCAGATCAGCATGGGGGCCCGGTGGCGGGAGAAGCCGGTCTGGCCTTGGCTGCTGGGTATTCTGGCGGTTGTTGGATACTCGCTGATTCTGCCCCCGATCCGGCGGCTCTGGAAGCGTCCGGCCCCGCGGTGGCTAATCGGCGTACTCACGGCTGCCTGTGTTCTCTTTGCGGCCCTGTGGACGACGAGTCATCTCGCGGCGGTGACGTTCGACGGTTCACAGGTCCATTTTCGCCTTTCAGAGGGGGCCGCGTGGGTGCTTTTCGATCGACACCGGAACTACGCGAGCCTCCCGTGGGGTACGGGATGGAACGTTTATCGCGCTAACCTTCCGCTTGTCGTCGACACCGGAGGGTACTTTACTTGGCGGGGCGGAAACATCACATTGAGTCTGCCGCTCGGAGTTCTGCTGGTGTTCTTCGCTGTGCCGACGATCGTGCTCGCCCGCCCGGATCGGAGAGCCTGGACCGGCTATTGCAAGCGTTGCGCCTACGACCTCACCGGCAACGAGTCGGGGGCATGCCCGGAATGCGGGACGCCGACGGGGGTTGGTGACAAGGTGCTGGGACCGAGCAGAGATCAGCCCCTTCAGGACTAGTCGAGTCCGTGCGGAATCCATCCGCTCCCTCACGGTCGCGGCTCGGATCGTCCGCTCGCTTGCGCTTGCGGCTCTGATGACTGGCGCGACTTCGTAGGTGCATCGCGCGCCGGCATCGCCGCTCCGATCACACCCGCGTCGTCGCCGAGGCGCGAGGGATGCACGGTTACACGCCGCGTGAAGTCGTCGTCGCGGGAGCGAAGGTGGATCGCGGTTTGTTCGACCAAACAGGGCAACGCGGTAATCACTCCGCCGCCGAGGCAGACGAGAACCGCAAACGGATCGGTTCCATCAGAGCCGCGACCGTGAGGGAGCGGGCAATCTTGGATTTGAGATTTGAGATTGCAGATGCCCGAGACCAGGGCGTCGGCGACCCGAGCCACAATGACCCGAGCGGCGGGTTCGCATCGTCCCCAGGCCGATTGCAGACCCGCCAAGCCATCCTCGTACGCCATCGTCGCGGCCTGTCGCTCCAACGCCGGGCCTGAGGCGATCGTTTCCAGACATCCTCGGAGGCCGCACGGACACGGCGCGGCCTCGGGTCCGTCGTCAACAGCCAGAACTTCCCAATGCGTCCTCCGATCGATGCCCGTCGATTGGAATCTGCCGTCGACGACGATCCCGCAGGCGACGCCGGTGCCGAGACGAAGATGCACGAAGGCCCCCGGTCGTGGTGTGCAAGCGGAGTACTCACCCCAAGTGGCCGCGTCGGCGTCGGACATCAGCGCAACCGGAAGCCCGATACGGTTTGCCAGTTCTTCGCGGATCGGACGACTTTCCAAGAAAGGAAGGTTCACCGAACGGACGAGCACCCCGCGCTCACGATCGACAATCCCCGGGAGGGCCAAGCCGACGGCGCTCGTAGGCCCACTCTCGGATTCCGACCGAATCCGCTGGATTTCCAGGGCGATCCAATCAAAAAGTTCGTCACCGCTGCGGGGGGTCGGCGCTCGTCGAGGGGAGAGAATCCGGCCGTCCGGATCAAGCGCGGCCACGCGAATCTGCGTGCCTCCGACGTCGATGCCGATGGTGAACATAAGATCGAAGTTCAAAGTTCGAAGTTCAAAAAGGGACGGCTATTTCTCTGGAAGTTGAGTCGCCGCGCGCCGCAACGTCTACATTCTTCGAACTTTGAACTTTCAACTTTGAACTTCACGACGCCAGCCAGCGCAGGTGCGGGATGACCTTCTTGCGCAGCGCGGCTCGGGAGCTGCTCTGCCCGTCCATGAGCGGTCGCCCGCGTCCGTCGGTTCGCTCGAATAGGGAATTATAGGCGAAGGCCGCGAAGTGCGTGCCCGTCCGCGCCGCTCGGTCCACCTGGGCCACGACCTTGCCCCCGTCGCGCTTGTCGAACATAACCCCCGTTACCACCGGCACCCGCGGGCGCATCGAGGTCCAAACCAACTGCCGCTGGGTGTAGACGCGCATGTCCGCGTCGTAGTTCATGGGATAGACCGCATCGACCAACCCCTCCGCGATCCACTGACGGGCGTCCTGGAAGTGATTGCGCCTGGCCTGATCCGGCGACGCACCCACAGCCGAGGTGAGTTTGACCTTCGGATCGACCTGCCGAATCATACTGTGAAGATCGCGGACCACTTGCGTGACGGCTTCGGTCCGCCAGGCGTTCCATGCGCCCGGCGCCTGATCGGGCGTCCGACCGGTCGCGCGTTTGAACAATGCCAGCGTCCGTCGATCGCGAGGGTAATCCGGCACGCTCGATCCGGGCGGATAGGAGTTGTTCCACTCGTTGGCGAAACGCATGTAGTCGAGGTGTAGCCCGTCAATGGGATAGTTCGCGACGATCTCGCGCATGACGGCCACGAGATACTTCCGCACTTCGGGGTAGCAGGGATTCACGCTGCAATACCACCCCAGCGGTTGCCGCCGCCCCCAGGCGTCATGCCAAAACCATTCCGGATGGGCGTTGTAGAGTTGTCGGGGATTGCCCGGCGGTTTGTTGCCCCGCCAACCGGGGATCACGTTCACCCAGGCGTGCAGGCTGAGTCCCCGTCGGTGGGCCTCCTTGCAGGCGACGCCCAGCGGATCGAAGCCCGGGTCGCGCCCGCCGAGCTCATCGGCCCAGGGCTCGATCTTCGAGGGGTAACAGACCGTGCCAGCGCCGCGAACTTGAAAGAGGACCGTGTTGAACCCCGCGCTCTTGCAGTTGTCCATCACCCGGGCGATGTCGGCGGGCGACTTGTAATCCCATCGTGTCACCCAGATGGCACGGATCGGCTGCGAACCGTACCTGCCGAAAAGTGTGAACCGCCCGCCGTGGCAACCCGTCGAAACGAGCGTCGCGACGAGGATCAGCGAAACCCGCCCCCAGCGGGAGATGAAACGACCGCATCGTGTACCTTGGGTCCGCTCGTCCATGATCTTGTTCATGGTTGCCCTCCATAGCAAGTTTGTGGCACCGCCTTCCAGGCCGTGTGTCGTGTGCCGCGGCTGTGTCAGCCGTGGACGCCACTGCCGACACGGCAGTGGCACACTCTCTACCCGATCGTGCCCGCCGAATCAATGATCCGCCCGACGTGTCCATCCGCCTCCTTCAGCATTGCTTCGGCAGTCGGTCGATCGACCCGTCGAGCGTGCATCACCAGGGCGGTCTTGACCCGCCCTCCGGCGGCCTCCAACAACGCCCTGGCGTCGTCCCGTCCCAGCCCGGTGATCGTCTGGATCATCCGCGTCCCTCGATCGACCAGCTTGGCGTTGGCCCGCGTGTTCACGTCCACCATCAGGTTCTGGTAGACCTTGCCCACCTGGACCATGGCGATGGTGCTGACCATGTTAAGGACCATCTTGGTGGCCGTTCCGGCTTTCATGCGTGTGCTGCCCGTGACCGCCTCCGGCCCGGTCACAACCCGGATGGACACGTCGGCGTCATCGCCTGCTTGGTCCTTCGGGACGCAGGCCAGAAAGACCGTTTTCGCCCCGCGTTGCTTCGCTCGACGAAGCGCACCGTGGACGAAGGGCGTGGTCCCGCCGGTGGCGACGGCGAAAACCACGTCGTTGGGACCGACCGCTTTCTCTTCCATCGCGGCTTCACCGTGCTCCGGATGGTCCTCGGCCCCTTCGACGCTCCGGGTCAACGCCTCGATCCCGCCGGCTATGACGCCTTGCACGGTCTTGGGGTCCGAGAGGAAAGTCGGCGGGCACTCCGTAGCGTCAAGGACGCCGAGCCGCCCACTGGTGCCCGCACCGACGTAGATCAACTGTCCGCCCGTGCGAAAGGCTGCGACGACCAGCTCGATCGCCCGACAAATATCGTCCCGCGCCGCGGCAACGGCGCTCGCAACCCCGGCGTCCTCGCGGTTGATGAGGTCGAACGCTTCGGGGATGGACAGGCGATCGAGGTGCTGTGACCGGGGGTTGCGATGTTCGGTGGTCAGATGTCCGCGATCGTCCATAACGGTTGCGCCAGCTTGCCGTCCGCTGCATACTGTATTCGCCCACCCTGTAGGCACAACCACGTGTCCAGGATACGATTTCGCCATCGGAATTCCCTGGACTGACGAGATTCCATTTGACTTTTGTTCGTAATCTTACGAACATAGAAGGGAGGCGCCAGTGCCGCCCATTGACGTGCTGTTCTATCGAGAGAAAGATGGCCGCGTTCCGATGGTCGAGTGGCTTGACGACCTTCCGCCGAAAGCGCGAACGAAGTGCGTTTACGCCCTTGAGCGGTTGGCGGATCTCGGGTACGAACTTCGGCGGCCCGCCGCGGACTACCTGAGGGACGGGATCTACGAGCTTCGAGTTGGCTGGCAGGGCGTGAATTACCGAATGCTATACTTCTTCCATGATCGGGCGGTTGCGATCGTTTCTCACGGGATTCTGAAAGAGCGCAGGGTTCCGCCGCGAGAGATCGAACGAGCGATCAATAGAAGGATGGAGGTTAAGCACGACCCGATACGGCACACGCTCCGACCGGGACCACGGAAATGAAAAAAAAATCTTCCAAGGGACGCTCCTCGCGTTCCCCGACGATCCAGTATCTGTACGACCGTTACATCGGCGATGACCCTGAGCGCCTGGGCTGGATAGAGGAGGCGCGAGTCAACATGGACATCGCCCAGAAGATTTACGACCTCCGTACAAAGGCCGGGCTGTCCCAACGGGCGCTCGCCCGGCTGGTCGGCACGACCGCGTCCGTGATTTGTCAACTCGAGGACGCCGACTACGAGGGCCACTCGCTTTCCATGCTTCGGCGAATCGCCGCCGCACTCGACAAGCGCGTGGATATCCGGTTCGTCCCGCTCAAGCGGAAGGCTCGATCGGCGTAGAGTGTTCGCCAATCAGAGGTTCAAGAATGGAAGCGAATGCGACGAAGAATGAACGTCCCGGCGCTGATACGAGGCACCACGACCGTGTCGGCAATGGCCGTCGCGGCGTATAGAACCCTGCCGCACTCTTACGAGGTCAGCTCGACATCCCAATAGGCCGTGTCGAGGAATTGTCTCCACGACGAGTAGCGGTGATCGGCCAGGCTGATGCTCACCACCGGATTGCGGCGGGGTTTGTGCGGCGGATGGATCAATTGCAGGTGCGCCTGCGACGGCGTCCGACCGCCCTTGCGCACGTTGCACTTCAGGCAGGCGCACACGACGTTCTCCCAGCACGTCGTCCCGCCCAGCGAACGCGGGATCACGTGATCCAGGCTCAGGTGCGACGAGCCGTGCCGCTTGCCGCAGTATTGGCAGGTGTTGTTGTCGCGGGCGAAGAGGTTCCGCCGGTTGAACTTGACGTCCTGCTTGGGCAGCTTGGCGAAGGTCAGGACGCGGACAATCCGCGGCACGACCAGATCGAACCGAACCGTCCGAATCCAGTCATGGGCGTCAGGCTCGAACTCCTTCTTGAACGCGCTCAGCTCCGCCCAATCCGCGAAGTCGTAGGAGAGGTAGCGCCCGTCCTCGACGCTGACGATCTCGGCGATGGGCTTTTGCTCATGGTCGCGCTTGAAGAGAAGCGTGAACGCCCGCCGCACGCTGACCACGCGCATGGCCATGTAGTGCGCATTGAGCAGCAGAACGTTGCTGTCCAGGTACGAAGCCGGATTGACCGCAGCGCTGGCCGCGAAGACTCTTGCTCCTCCCAAAGAACCGCTCACGACTCGCCCTCACCCTCTCTCCCGGCATTCGATTCTAGCCCTCCCGAAAACGAAACACAATGGTTTTCCGGGTTATCGGGCAAGATCCTCAAACGGTCGGGGTCTGCCCGGCCTTTGGGGTTGCGATCCGGCCCAGGTTCCCTCCGCGGTCATGGCGGATTCGCGCTGGGCCTGGGCCGCCTCCGCCGCGACGTGCTCCCCGTAACACTCCGCGATTCGGTGGGCCGCCCAGACTACGTCGTCCGTGACTTGGCACAGGTCGAGGTCGTGCTCGGCGATGTAGGCCCATTGCCCGGCCTGATACTTCCGCATCCAATCCAGCAGCGGCGACCAGAACTCGCTCCCGATCAGAATCACCGGGAACGGCTCGGACTTGCCGGTCTGGATGAGGGTCATGGACTCGAAGAACTCATCGAGCGTGCCAAACCCGCCGGGGAAGCAGACGAAGGCCACCGCGTATTTGACGAACATGACCTTGCGGCAGAAGAAGTAGCGAAAGTCGAGGGAGACATTCTGATAGCGGTTGGCCACCTGCTCAACGGGCAGATAAATGTTCAACCCGACGCTCACCCCGCCGGCCTCGATCGCACCCTTGTTCGCCGCCTCCATGATTCCCGGCCCGCCGCCGGTAATGACGGCGAAGCCGTGTCCGACCAGTTCCCGCCCGAGCTGCTCGGCCATCGCATAGTTCGGGTGGTCCGGGCCGCTCCGCCCCGATCCGAAGACCGACACCGCGGGCGGCACTTGCGACATGGTCTCAAACCCCTCGACGAACTCCGACATGATCCGAAAGACCCGCCAGGTCTCATCCGCGGGCTTCCGATGACGTATGAATCGGTTGGGCATTTCCCTATTCCTCGCTTTGGTGAGGGTGCCACTGCTCTTGAGCAGTGGTTTCAGTTTGGAGCCGATGGTGACCCCGCCACTGCTCAAGAGCAGCGGCACATCGTCAAGCGGCAATCGAAGGGAGAACCGACTACAGGTTCTCGACGAACAGCGCTTTGCCGCGTTGGGCGCGCATGTTGGTCCGCACGGCCTCGGCCACCTTCTCCGCGTTGTCGATGCCTTCGATCACCATCAGACGATCGGACACGTCGGTCGATAGCAGCGACACCGTCCCCACTCCGAAGACTCGATCCAGCAGCGTTTTTTCCACGCGCACGTCGTCGACCCGGATCAGCTCGGTCTGATCGATGGTCTGACGGAGGATGCCCCGTTCGACGAAAATCCGTTGCGAAGTCAATCGGTAGCGACGACTGATGATGCGAAGAAAGACGGGAATGACGAAGATCAACGCGGATACCGCGACGCCCCCCAGCACCGTATAGATCACCCCCGATAGACCGAGCCACTTCTTGGCGGACGCGAGCCAACCGATCAAGGCCGCGAAGAGTACGTTGGCGGCGATCCATAACCCGACCCGCCCGGCGTGGTGTTTCCAGCTCGTTCGCCCGGTCCATAGTTCGCTCTCCGGTGGTGCGGGCTGGGCGGTTCCGGCCGCACCGGCTTCCGGCGCAAGTCGAGACGACGGGGTTTCTGAAACGGCGTTAGTTTCCATGGAATCACTCCTTCGACCGGGGATATCATAGCGGACTCGGCGTGGGCATGCACCTGACGGCTGTGCGGGCGTCAGAAACAAGGCAAGACGCTCCGGTCGCCGGCGCTCCCGGCTCTGATGGGACCGGCGAATCCGGCTGGTTA
The DNA here is from genome assembly GCA_043806315.1 of Planctomycetota bacterium. Lineage (GTDB taxonomy): Bacteria > Planctomycetota > Phycisphaerae > UBA1845 > UBA1845 > SBAX01. Next base: position 70,347 of record JAZDHF010000280.1, read on the forward strand.
CGTTGTTCTACCGGCCGCACCTTTGACCGCGAAAACGCGGCTCACACGCGGCGAAAGAATCTCGGGTTGACGATGGCGCCGATTTGCCGTACTTCATGCCGATCGACGGATCGGGCGTGGGGTAGGCGGATGGGGGTGGAGTAGGGCGAAGTAATGGGCAAACTACCTTTCGTTGCGGGCCTCTTCTGGAAGACCCTCGTCGTGGTCGTCGTCCTCGTCGTGGTCACGTGGTTTCTCATCGTTCGGCTCGGTGGTTACCAGATGACCGCCGCGGACTACGGGGGGACCACCATCAGCACGGTTCTTTTCGCCTATCTGGTCCACCTGTGGCTGATGCCGGGCGGTCCCCATCAGGATCCGCCGGAATAGCCCGCCCAACCGGCAACAACGCGACGACGATCAGCAGCGGGATCATCAGTACACGGAACCGGGGGTCCGTTTGCGGCGTGGTCGCCAGCAGCAAGGCCAGCGTACAGGCCAAGGGAAAGAAGCCCGCCTCGAACCCCATTCGCCCTCGCCCCAGTCTCACGACGGCTGCCGCACAGAGCAATAGGTACAGCGCGCCGACCGCGGCGGATCGCAATCGGTTCACCTCCACCCCGTTCGGCGGCCACAGGGCGAGATCAAGTGGGAAGGTGAGAATCGACCCACATCTTGCCAAATAGCACGCCAGCGTGCTCCACGGCGACGCGGAAAGCTGCGCCAGCCCGATGGACTCCAACTCGCCCGAGATTCGGAACGAGTCGACCGTCGTCCTGTTTCCCTGGGCGAGGTTGGGCCAGGTCAACTCCTTCTGTTGCTCGATCGGCAGGTCATAGAAACGGAGTTGGAGTTCCTTGTCGATCGACTCCCAGATGGGATGAGGTTCCTCCCGCCGATCCGGACTCAACGAGGTCTCCAGATAGCGGTCCGCCGTTAGACCCTCGCGCCATAAGGCGACCTCCGTGGCCTTGAAGTAGGCGAGGACGACTCCACCTTGATAGGTCAGGGCAAAATGACCGGCCAGCGGTTCATTCCGCACCATCCACGGCGCGATCGCCGCGGCACACCCCGAAATGAAAAGGATCCCCGCTCCGAACACGGCCATGCCCGTCCCGGCGATCCGGCGCGGTGTTCGCCGCACGGCCGCAAGGATGATCCCCCCGAACGCGGCCACAGGAACCAGGATCGCCCCAGGCCAGGTGAGCACCAAGAACCCGCACAACCCGCCCAACAGCGCGAACCGCCAGACCTTTCCGCTCCCGATCGCCCTCAGCCACGCCCACCAGGTCAACAAGACGACCGTCATGAGCCACGTCGTGGACAGCAGCCACAGGGAGTAGAACAAGTGATACGGTTCGAGGAGAAACAACACGGCGGCCAGCGCGGCTCGCCTATCGCTCATCCATCCGCGCGCCAGACGGAACACAAGGAGCACGTTGAGGGCGGACAGAACCTGTTGTACGAGGACGAGTGTTGCCGGGGATTTCCCGAAGAGGAGCATGGCCGTCGCCAGGAACAAGGGGTATCCCGGCGTGCGCCAGGTATCGGGCTTGAACGGCGGTTCCGCGTTCTGGCTGAACGCGCCGTGCTCGACGAGGTTCTCGGCGATGGCGTAGAACTCGTCGCAGTCCAGCGAGCGGAAGGCGTAGCCCTGGATCGAACCGGTTTGCAGGTGCACTGCGATGAGGGCCGCGGCATGCACGAGGAGCGCGGCGCCCGCCAACATAAGGGTGTAGCGCAGATCGGATCGCATCGCCCAGGGATTCTATCGAGAAGGGGGCGGTTGTCGCCGCTTGTCCGTCCCGTCGTGCCGGGACGACACGACCCATCCGAACCCCAAGCGCAAGCGCGGGGTCTTGGCCCGTCGCTCGCGCTCCGGGTTCGGATCAGACATCGTCACCCCGTTGACGCATGACCGGTGAACCCGGCGCATGGGCGCTGCGCAGGCGTCACGCTACGGTGCGGGCGTGGTGTCGTCGGTCCTGGTGTTTCGATACCACACCAGGCGGTCGTCGCTGAGGCCTGCGCCGGAGCGGCGGTCGAGCGTGCCGACGATGTCGTCCTTGCCGTCGCCATCGAGATCGACCACCAGCAGGGCATTGATGACCGTGGACGTGTCCACCTGGGTGACGCCCACGCCGGTGCCTCCGGGCGTCGTCGTTGCGGCGTCCGGATCGGGCGGGGGCGGCGCATTCGGGTCGGTGGTGTCGGGCGGGTTGTCCTGGATGATCGCCTGTCCGACCCACGGGTCGTAGACCGACCCGCCCACGGTCCCGTCGTACCAATAGACGCCCCCCTCCGCGGCCACCATCAGATCGATCTGCCCGTCGCCGGTGACATCGCCGAGGGCGATCGCCTCCGGCTCTTGGTCGTTGAACTCGGTGAGGGTGAAGACCGGCCAGGGGAAGTCGGTCCGATCCGGCACCGGGTCGCTCGGCGGGAACTCCGGCGGCAGGGTCAACGTACTGGGCCGGCGGAACCACTGGACGATCTGGCCCACGGTCGAACGGACGACGACGTCCTGGTAGGTGTCGCTGTCTACGTCGCCGATCGCCAGCACGTTAGCCGCCGTATCGACCTGTCCGATGGGACGCAACTCCCAATTCGAGGCGAAGAACCGCCACTTGCCGGGGACGCAGACTCCGGCGTCGAGACCCGGACAGTCACTATCATTGGTGCACGAATCGCCGTTGGTTGCTCCGCCGACACACACGGCGCTCACGCAAATGCCATCGGGGATGCCGGGGCAGTCGGCGTCGCCGTTGGGACAGTTGCCGCCGTCATTGGCTCCGCCTGAACAAACGTCCGGCACGGGATCGCTCGCCCCTTCGATGACCGAAGTGAAACCTCCGGACACCAAGGGGTTCCGCGCCCAGCGCACGTTGAGGCTGATGGAGTTGCTGTAGGCCGCCACCACGTCCAGATCGTTGTCGCCGTCCACGTCATAGAGGGCCACGTCGGTGACCTCCGGAGCGTCGGCCATGATCGTCAAGGGCACTCCGCGCGACAGAGGGATGTCGCACGGCACGCCCCAGGCGCTGGAATCCTCCGCCAACGCCCCGCCCGGGTTGATCCACACGTCCACGGTGTTGGTCGGCGGTTCCTGGCCCAGCTCTTTGCACTCGCCGGGGTTGAGGGCGACGACGATCTCATCGCCCGGGTTGCCGTCGAGGTCGCCGACGGCCAGCGCCGTGAAACCCGCCCGCTCCGGCTTGGTCTTCAACTCTTCGAAGTCGACCGTCTCCTTGCCGGGGAACTGGTTATGGATCCAGCGATCGTTGACGTACGGGTTCACCAAGGCCATCTCGATCCAGCGGTCGCCGTCGGCCACGAAGGCCGCATCGCCGGGGTTAAAGAGGACGATGATCTCCCCGTCCAGCTTGCTGATTTCCGCCGGCGGACTCGTGGGGCACAGACCGGTGAACCCCGTCGCTTTGACCAACACGACCACATCCAGCCAGCCGTCGCCGTTGATCTGTCCCAACTCCAATCCCGCCACTACCGCGATCGGCGTCGTGCCCGCGAGGGTGATCGTGCGGAAGGAGATCGTGCCGGCCGGATCGCGCCGTTGCAGATGAAGCTGAATCGGTTGCGACTGGTTCCAAGCACTGACTAGGTCGGTGAGGCCGTCCTGATCGACGTCGCCTTCGACGACGAACTTGGGACCGGCTGAATCCTCCTCGACGGGGTCAATCTGGAACGCGGTGAAAAAGCTCCGCGTTTCCTCGGAGGGAAGTTCAACGGTGTCGTTTCCCGGATCGGTTCCCGGCACGCTCGTGCCACCGGTCCCGCCGGGTGATAGCGGAGCGTCCGAAAACTCGCTATCTACCGTGGCGAAGCCGTCGCCGCCGGGTGGGGAGCCCTGTTGGGCCACTTGGTTGAGGACGGTATCGCAGCCGAACAGAACGGCCAGCGCCGCCGCCGTGACTGCGAGCCCTTTCAGAATCGAAGTCTTCATGGGGATCTCCTGGGCCGATAGGCGCAACGCGCCCCGGCCGATCCGGTCAGTTCTCGCTTGGGTTATCGGTTCGCACGGGGATCGACTTGTGGGGCCGCTCGGCAGCGGGACTGTCCGCCGTCCGATAGCCTGTGGGCCCGATGGTTCGTTCCATTCGACAATCGACATTCGACAATCGACAATCTGCCCCCCGTAGTGTCGGCGGGATCGTGACGGCCATGAAATCATGCAGTGATTCAGCCGACCGGTACCTGTCGCTCGACGATCCGGCGCTCGTCGGGCAGTGCAGCGTCGACCACTACCGATCCGGCGGGCCGGGTGGGCAGAAGCGCAACAAGACCAGTTCCGCCGTTCGCTTGCGACACCATCCGACCGGGCTGTCGGTCACCGCGGCGGACGATCGCTCGCAACGGGTCAACACGGTTCGCGCGATCCGCCGCCTTCGGGAAGCGATCGCCCTCCAAGTGCGGGCGGATCTCAATTGGGAACGCTATCAGCCGAGCGATCTGCTGTCCGCTTGCATCACCCCGGACGGGCGACTCGCCGTGGGACGGCGCGACGGGCGATACTACTCCGCGGTCCGCGAGGTCTTGGATGTACTTGCGGCGGGTGAGATGCGCGTCCGTGAAGCGGCGGAGCGCATCGGCGTGTCCACGGCGCACTTGGTCAAGTTCATCCAGACCGACCCGAAACTGTGGGAACGTGTGAATCAGATGCGCGCCGAGGTCGGCGTGAAGCCCCTTCGTTAGCGGGAATTGTCGATTGTCGAATGTCGAATGTCGGCTGGCCACGAAGTTCCCCATCGAGGAGCTGGACTACGCGTTGCCGCCGGAGCTGATCGCCCAGACGCCGGCGGCGCGGCGCGAGGACGCGCGCTTGCTGGCCGTCGATCGGGCGACGTGCGGACTTCGCGACGGCTCGATCGTTGACCTGCCCGACTTGCTCCGACCCGGCGATCTTCTTGTCGTCAACGACACCAAGGTGCTGCCCGCGAAGTTCACCGCCCGGCGGGAAACCGGGGGCGCGGTTCCGGGGTTGTTCGTCGAGGAGGAAGGTCCGGGCCGCTGGCGAGCGTTGCTCGAAGGATCGAAACGCCTGCGGATCGGGGAAGTCCTCACGGTCGAGGCGCACGAAGGCCCGCCGGTATCCCTGGAATTGCTGGCCCGCGACGAGGGTGGCCACTGGGACGTACGGGTCGATGCAGAGGGCTCGGTCGAGCAGATTCTCGAGCGCATCGGGCAAACACCGTTACCGCCCTACATCCGTCGGACCGTGGCCGATCGCGCCGCCGACGCGATCGATCGGGACCGGTATCAAACCGTGTACGCGCGAAAACTCGGGGCCGTCGCTGCCCCGACGGCCGGGCTGCATCTGACTGAACCGTTGCTCGATCGACTTCGGCACCACGGTGTGAATGTAGCCTTCGTGACTCTCCACGTCGGTCTGGGCACCTTCAAGCCCGTCACCGTGGATGATCTGTCGCGGCATGTGATGCATGCCGAGCGATATAAGCTTCCCCAGGAAACCGCGGAGGCCGTCAAGGCCTGTCGCGGTCGCGGTGGCCGCGTCGTCGCCGTCGGCACCACGACAGTGCGCGTGCTCGAATCATCCCATGACGCCGGCGACGCCCGCACGGTTCACCCCGGCTGCGGATCGACCACTCTTCTCATCTACCCGCCGTACGATTTCCGCGTCGTCGATGTGTTGCTGACCAACTTCCATCTTCCGAAAAGCACGTTGCTGGCCCTGGTGATGGCCTTTGCCGGCGCCGAACGAATCCGCCGCGCCTACGCCTACGCCGTTGAACAGCGCTACCGCTTTTACAGCTTCGGCGACGCGATGCTGGTCATGTAGAAGCGTGTCCGGCGAAATGCCGAGCCGCCGATACGCTCCTGCCCTTGCGTCCGGCGTTAGAACGGATACCGTTACGCGCGCAGGGTCTGCGGTGCCGCGATGCCGATCGTTAGCCCGAATTATTCAAAGGCGCCCTTGTTTTACGACCTCCTTGCGAGTTAAGTTACTCTTGTAGCGACAGTTAACTCAAACAAGGAGGTCGTGAGTTATGGAACAGACTGCGGAACGGATTCGCTTCGATTTTCTCCCCGGGCTGCCCATCGTCGTCGAACCCAAGGCGACGCTCATGAGCAGCGACGCGGGAATACTACCCATCCGCCAGTTCGATGAGCGGATCTCTTTCACCGAACGTTTCGTCGGCGGTCTGCACGACCCGCGTGTTCCGGCCCTGACCGACCACGGCTTCGACGAGATGGTCCGCCAGCGAATCTACGGCATTCTCGCCGGATATGAGGACTGCAACGATCACGACGCCCT
>JAZDHF010000281.1:0-22224 GCA_043806315.1 Planctomycetota bacterium
GTAGCGTCGGTCGCCGCGTCTGGTAAGGGATGGGCCGCCTCAGCGTGCGGCGACGGGCCAATCAGAGCCGCGACCGGCAGGGAGCGGATTCATTCCGACCCGTCGCATTCGTGCGGCGGGCAGTGGTCAGAGCCGCGAGCGCAAACGACGCGACCCATCCGGACCCCAAGCGTAAGCTTTAGGTTTACCCACATCTCGGGTACATTGCGCTGGCCCGCCTTGGAGGGCACCAGAACCGCAAGCACGATCGCCCCCCGAGCTGGATCGTTCTGTGGCGAGGCTGGATGAAACACCAGGACATGGTCGCTGGGGTGGCCGCCATGGAGAAGGTGAGATGTGGGTAAACCTAAGAGCGCATCACTCGATGGCCTGGCCGTCCGTATGGAGGGAAGATCATGATTCGCAGATCGAACATCGTGCGGGCGTGCATATTCTCGTTCGCCGTATTCGCGATAGTGAGTGGAACACCAACGGCGGAGGGCGGGTGTGCGGATTACGACGGCGATGGCCGCGTCACGCTCGCGGATTTCGTCGCGTTCTTCGGCTTCTTCGCCGCGCCGTAACCGCCATCTGGTTGCGTCAGACCGTCCGACAAGACGGGCGGGGCGTCGAGCCGCTGCGCCCGCGCAGCCGTGGGCGGCTGCGCCACACTCTCCCGAGCGAGCAACTTTCGGGCGACGTGGAAGCGAACGAGGTTGGCGACGAGGACGGTGATGAACATCTGTCCCAGGCCGAAGGTGATGAGACCGGCCAGCACAACCCGTGACCAGTGCAGGTCCACGTAGCCCGCCGTGAATCGCGTCCAAACGCCCGGCCCGACCAGCCAACTGAGCACGGGGAGTGCGAATAAGCAGACGACTCCGAGCCCGGCGAACGAGTAAAGGCGGTCGAGCGAGGCGGAGAAGAAGGTTGACAGCCGAGGGCGGCTGTCCCACATGCTATGCAATTGTTCACAGAGGATGCCCGCGGAGAGCAGTGTCATGCCGAAAGTTCCCAGTAGCGAGCAGAATAAGAGCCGATAGATCATGTCTTCTTGCAGTCTTCCCACGGTCAGCCACATCTCGATGGGGTGGGCCGCGAGAAGCGTCATCGCCGCGAGACAGAGCATCGCAGCGGAGAGGAACAACTTGGCGGGCCGCCACATCAAGGACATTTCGAAGATCGTGCGGAAGAACCTCATGCCGTCCCGCAACACGTGCAGTTTGGACTCGCCGATCCGCTCCTCGTAGGGCATCGGTCGCTCGACGATGGTCAGTCGCTCGTCCATCAGCACTCGGGCGCTCATCGCGGGCGTGAAGTGCAGGCCGTCGGGCAGTGGATAGAGTTGCGGCAGCACGTCGCGGCGGATCACGCGCATCCCGCTGGCTGTGTCCGTCACGACCTTGTTGCTCAGCGCCGACAGGATGAACGCATAGACGCGATTCCCAATGCGGCGAACGGCGGGCATCCGACTTTGCGGACCCATCCGCGACCCGATCGCCACCGAAGCGTTTTCTTCGAGGAGCGCGGTGCACAGCGTCGCAAAAAAGTTTGGATCGCAGGTGCCGTCGGCATCGAGAAATCCGACCAACTCGCCGCTGCTTTCCTCGAAGCCTCTCTGGATCGCCGCGCCGTAACCGCGGTTTTTCTCGAAAACAATCACTCGCATGTCGTCGTACCGCGCGGCAATCTCCGCCGTGCGATCGGTCGATCCGTCGCTGACGACGATGATCTCCACATCTTCGACGGGCGATTGTGCGACGATGGTTTCACGGGCCGCGACGGTCCGTTCGATGATCGCGGCGATGGCCTGCTCCTCGTTATAGGCCGGTATGACGATGGTGAGCTTCATGGCACGTTCCCATAATCTTGTCGGTGACGCCCGTCGAACGGTTGACAAGTTTTCATCGGCGTCGCCCCCGCCGTCTCAACCCGGACCCGGAAAACGTCGATGGGACCGATAACCGGACCTCTGAGCCGCGGCATTCATGCCGCGGGCAGGCGCCGTATCGCGGACCCGGGGTGGGAGCTCCAAGTTGATCTGTCGCGGAGGCATCGTAGTGGGCGGATGGGGCGATGGGGACGCTGCCGCGTTTCGATCGGGCGAGCGGATCACGTCGATGGATCCTATCGAGGCGCTTCACGGCGTGCGTCGGCCCGTACGGTGGTCGTTGGTCGGCGCCGGCGTTGTCGCGGTGTCCGTCGTTCTTGCGACCCTCCCCGGTCGGACGCAAATCCCGCCCCTGATTGAGTCGGACTACTGCTACCTGCTGACCGCGGCGGATCGGCTCTATGAGGGGCACGGGCTGACCACTCCGCAGCCGGTGGCCCCGTTGCAGCCGTGGAGTTGGCAATACGACTGGGGGTTTCTGACGAATTGGCCGGTGGGGTATCCCCTGCTCATCTGGGCGACCCGCGTTGTCTTCAACTTAACCTCTATCCAAGCGTGCCGCTGGATCAGCGTCGCGACCTGCGCATTGGCGCTGGTGGGTTGGTTCACGTGGATCAAACGAGCGCTGCCGCCGGGTGTCACCGGAGTGCTGTTGTCCGCCGTCGCCGCGGCGTCGGCGGTCCCGGTGTCGTCGCTCACGAACCCCTCGACCGACGCCGTCCTGGTCGCGGCAGTGCCGTTCGTCCTTCTCCTCGCCACCGGCGCGCGTCGATCTTCGCGGTGGACGGCGCTCGCCGGTCTGACCGCGGGCGGACTCTTCTGGATTCGATACGCGAGCGTCTTCGTACCGGTCGCGGTCGGGTTGTATCTGCTGGTCGAAGCGTTTCGCCGGCGGGTCCGCCTTCGCGATGTCGGCTTGTTCGGCGTGTCGTCCGCGCTGCCCATCGCCGCCATTCTCATCATCAACCGTCTATGGGGCGCTGCGGCCTCGACGCGGGCGCAGTTAAACCTCGGACCATCGGCCGCGTTCGATTTTTCAGTCAACCTCCTCGCCCGGGCGTGGTGGACATTCACCGACTTAGGGTTCTACGACTACCGTCCGCCGAGTCATTGGGTCTATGCTCTCTGGCCTGTCGGACTCGCCGTCTGCGCGGCCTGCTTCCGGCAGGTCCGTGCGACGATGCGATCGTTCCTTGGGACGCCAGCGCTAAGCCTCAGTACGTGGGTGGTCATCGCTCTTCTGGGGATGTTGGTGGGGGCCACGACGTTCTTCCGCGCGAAGTTCGACTACGTGGGGTTGGAACGGTATTACCTGCCGATTCGACCGCTCTATTTCCTCCTCTTCGTTGGCCCGGTGATGCTAATCCCGCGGAGGGTCGTGCGGGCCGGCGCATGCGTTGCGCTCTTCGCGGCCGGCTCGTGGACCGTGCAACAGGAATGGTCGGGGGCGTACGCGCGGCAACTTCGAGCGGAGCACGCCGTGACACCCTACGGCACGCGGTCGCAATGCTTCGAGCCTGGGGCGTCCCAACTCTACGAATGGCTGCGGCAATTGGACGGCGCGAGTCTGATCGTGGTGAGTAACTTCCACGAGTTCATCGCCCTCGAAACGAAAATCCCGACGTTGCCGATTCCGCCGGACCCCGCGACCCTCAATCAATGGGTGGAACGCATTGGCGCCAGTCGCGGCGTCGGCGAGGCGCGGGTTCTGTTCGTCCTCGACTCGGACAACAAGTGGCGGGACTATTGGATCGCGAGTCCCACGGGAATTGTGCACTCTTTCAAACTCCAACCCCACGCCGGAGCGCCCTCCATCATTGCGGCGTACTTGTATGACTACAGGGCGCGGACGTCGTATGCCGCCGTACCGTGAGGTCACAACTTCCACTGCTATACCCCGCGGATTTGGTGAAAGGTAAGCAGGTCGGTCTTCGTATCGAGCGTGCCCACGGTTTTCCGGGCGGCGCGGTAGAGGGCGCCGGGGTTGATGATCCGCTTGCCGTCGAGCCTCTCGTCGCGGGCGACGTGGGTGTGGCCATGGAGGATGTAATCGACGTCCAGCCGTCGCAAGGCGTTGCTGAAGCCCGGCTCGTGGCCGTGGAAGACGACGAAGCGCTTGCCGTCGAGTTCCAGCTTGGTGGGAATCTCGTCAGGAATGGGTAGTCCCAGCGCCCGTGCGTAAGTCAGTAACTCGTCATACGGGAAATCCATGTTGCCCCAAACGAAGGTGCACGGGCGACCGAGCATTTCGTCGAAGACTTCTGGGCTGCCCACGTCGCCGCAATGAATGACGTGGTCCACGTCGAACTGCCCGAACAGTGCCATCGCCTGTCTCACGGCCAAATGACGCCCGTGACTGTCCGATAGGATGCCGATCAACAAGATTGCCGCTCCCCGACCCGAAAACAACAGACAACCCCGCGCACTCACAGACTCGGCGGTGGGTAGCCCCAGTATAACTGCGGACGGCTCCAGATAATCGGGTCATGCCGAAGATCATGTCCGGTCACGATGTCCGAAGTTGTAAAGCCGCCCACCCCGCCGTCCAGGAAAAGGAAGTTCGCGTAGTCGCCGTGGAACTTGCCCAGATGGCGCCCTTCAAAGTCCCTGGCGAACTGGGTGGCGACATCGCGCGGCGAACCTGCCGGGGAATTGGGGGCGATGTCGAAAAGGAAGACGGTGTAGGGCTTCTTGGCGAAGCGTTTCGCGGGGAGCGGAGCGGCCTTCTCGGGATCAGGGAATCCGGGCGTGTCGCGGGAACCCTCCGGGCCTTTACCCATCCCGTCCAACACTTGGTTCATTCCGTAATGGAACTGGTTCTTGCCGCTGAAACTCTTGTAGGCGTCGGTCAGGTTCTTCGACGGGCAAACCCAAATATGACCGTTCTTGAACTCCTCGATGGCGATGTTCACGCCCGCGACGTCGCGATAGGCGGGCATTTCGAGATAGGGCGGGAGCTCGTTGAACCACGTGCCGGGCTTCGAAATACCCCCTTGTAGTTGTGACCCCTCCATCGGGATGTAATCGTCGTGGTCGTTGCGAAAGAACTGGAGTGCGACGCCCCATTGGCGGAGGTTGTTCGCGCATTGGACGCGGCGGGCTTGTTCCTTGGCGTGGCCGAGACCGGGGACAAGCAGGGCGAGAAGAAAAAGGATGATCGCGCAGACGACAAGCATCTCGGGCAATGACACGGCCAACCGAGTCCGACCGCGCCGCCGTTGAACAATCGCGTCCGTATGACACGGCATTCTCCTGCTCCGAACGGGACGTAATCATCCTACCGGGCGAGCGGGTGGTCGGGTAGGCACCGGTCAGCGAACGTGAAACGCGGACGGAACGGATGGTCTTGGATCAGCTTCGGGCCGCGCGACGGAAGAGCGCATTGTTACGGGGCCTCCCCTGATCGGAGCCGGAAGTCGGCCGAGCGGCAGGCGAGGTCGAAGGAGTGGTAAAGAGAGTCGTCGATCGGCCCACCGGCGACACGAAGGGAGACGGCGTATCCGAACCCGCGCTCGAACCGGATGGCTCGAACAATCATGGGGATACCCGGGTAGTGAATCTGGACGGCGTCGAGCGGTCCGAGTTTTTCGATTGACCGGGTCGGGGGGGGAGCAAAGATGGCCAGCAACACCGAGGCATGGGGGCGTAGAATGAGGTTACAAATCTCTGCGGCGTCGAGGTTGGGGGCGGCTTCGACGCGTCGGAAGACCAGTTCGGCCATCCCCCCGGACGTGGTGGGGGTGCCGTAGATGATCGCGTTGGCCGGGGCGACGAGTTCGGGCATGACCGGCTCGAAGCGCCGCGGCGGTCGAAAGGACATGTCCCAACCTTGGGGTTCGATCCGCGGAGCCAGCAATTCGCCGGACCGGCTCCAGGACATCCACCCGGCAAGCCCGGAGGCCGAGATCAGCAACAGGATGGACGAGACCCATGCCCGTAGCGGGATCGCGGGGCGAACGGCGGTGTACACTTCGACCGTCATTGCAGCTATGCTAGCGCTGGCGCGCCGCTCCAACAACCGTTGACGTAGAATGCGAGACTCCATAGAGTCCGGCGGGAGGCAGGGTCCGAGCGTCCGGGCGGCGAGCACGCCTCCAAGCGCCAGCTGCCGACGGCGTCGCGACGGATGTTCGCCATCATGCATGCATGAAGCGAGTAACCATCGGCGTGGGAGGTTGATTCGTGCAGATATTAGTCACCGGTCGTCACGTCGAGTTCACCGACGAGGTCCGAGAATACATTCAAACCAAGGCCGCTCGGCTCACCAAGTATTACGACCGGATCCATGAGATCGAGGTGATTCTGGACCATGAGTCCGAGCAGTTTTCGGCGGAGATGATCGTCCGGGCCGGGCGGAAGCACACGTTCGTCGCTCGCGGGACGGGGCCGGACACCTTCGCACTGGTCGACGAGATTCTGGAGAAGCTGGAACGGCAACTAACCAAACATAAGGAAAAGAGCCGCAATCGGAAGGGCGGGGTGGCGGCCGACGGGAATATGGCGGAGGGGTAGTGCCGGGGCGCGACTAAGACTCTGTGTGGCATGGCCAAGCGAAGCGCCGCCATGCAACCCGGTACGTTTACCCTCACCCCGACCCTCTCCCTAAGAGGGAGAGGGCGTACAGGCAACGGAAACAGCGATGAGACTTTCGGACCTCATTCACGGGCCTTCCATCGTACCGGAGCTGCAAGCGACGGATCGAAACGGGGCCATCCGTGAGTTGGTGCAGTCGCTGGCGGATCATGGAGCGATCCCGCCGGAATCGGTGGAGACAGTGGCGCGATCGGCGATCGCCCGCGAGAACCAGGGGAGCACGGGGTTCGGCAAGGGCGTGGCCGTCCCGCACGTGAAGCACGAATGCCTCAAGAAGATGGTCGCGACGATCGGTCGTTCGAGCCACGGGGTGGATTTCGCGGCCTTGGACCGGGCCCCGGTCTACACGGTCGTGATGCTGATGAGCCCGGCGAACGCCCCGGAGGAGCATTTGGCGGCGATGGAACGGATCTTCCGATATCTGCAACGCGAGAACTTCCGCCGCTTCCTTCGTCAAGCGGACACGCAGGAGGCGATCGTGGAGCTCCTCCAGGAAGCGGATGACTCGCAGACCGAGTAGGACGACGAGGGTCGTCATGGCATCGCGGACAGCGGGGATTAGGGATTGGGGTTTGGGGTTTGGACTTTCTAGACCCCAGACCCTAAACCCGAACCCCCAAACCCTGCCACTTGAAAGGCAAGCAGGCTTGTCGGACGCGGGGGCACAGGCTGTGCGCGAAGTGAAGGTCGGGAATACCGAGGGCCTTCATGCCCGACCGGTGATGCGGTTTATCGACGTGGCGTCGCGGTTTCAATCCAAGGTGACGGTCGCAAACGTGTCGCGCCGCGGCGAGAAAGTCGATGGGAAGAGCGCGATGCAGATGATGCTGCTTGAGGCGACGCAGGGTTGCGTCCTGCGGATCGAGGCCTGCGGCGCCGACGCGGCCGCGGCGGTCGAGGCCCTCACCGCCCTGGTCGAAAGCGGCTTCCACTTGGGTTCACTTCCGGGCGCTGAGTAAGCCATCCGACGGGGAACGAAGCACGGCGACGTGGCGGCCAGGGGTCGGGCCTACCTACGAAGGGACGGAGGGAAGCCGAGACGGTGGTGGATGTTGCAGCAAGCCAGCTAGCTAAGGTGCGAACCGGTCCCCATGGAAATCCTTCGCGGCATATCGGTGGCGCCGGGCGTGGCGATCGGCGAGGCCGTCGTCCTCGAGGCCGAGGACTATCCCATCCCGTATCGGACGGTCTTAGCGACCGAGGTGCCCAGAGAGCTGGCGAGCCTCGCGTCCGCGTTTGACACGTCGATCAAGGAGCTAACCGCCCAAGCGAAGCGATTGAACGTCCAATTGGGTCACGACGCGGCCAACGTCTTCGAGTGGCATATCGGCGTCCTGAAGGACGACAAGCTACGAAACAGCATCGAAACGATGATCCGCGAGGAACGGGCGGCGGCGGCGCATGCGGCCAGCATGGTGATGCGCAAGTATCAGCAGCGGTTCATGCAGATGAGCGACCCGTTGCTGGTCGAGCGCGTTCGGGACGTTCAAGACATCGAGCGGCGGCTGCTGCGGAACATTCTCGGCGAGGCTCGCGGGGACCTCGCCCACCTGAGCCGGCCGGTCATCCTCGTCGCCCATGATCTGACCCCGACCCAGACGGCGCAACTCCCGGAGACCCAGGTCGCCGGGGTCGCGTTGGATGCCGGGGCGGCCACCTCCCACACCGCCATTTTGCTGCGCTCCTGGAGTCGGCCGGGGGTCATCGGTCTGAACGATGTCTCGACGCGGGTGGGCGGCGGCGACCTGATCATCGTCGACGGCACCAACCAGCTCGTCATCGTCAACCCCAACGAGGCGACTCTCGAGGAATACCGCCGGCGGGAGGCGGCGTTCGTCCGGCTTGCGGATGAACTGGACGAACTCAAGGACCTGCCGGCGATGACCCGCGACGGGCATCGGATCTATCTCTGCAGTAACATCGAGTTTCCGCGGGAGGCGCGGGTGGGGATCGCCAAGGGGTCGGACGGGATCGGGCTGTATCGGACGGAGTTTCTGTTCCTCCGACCGGAGGGGGCCCCGACGGAGGAGGAGCAGTATGAGGCCTATTGGGAGGCGATCCGGGGAGCGGACGGCCGCCCCGTGACCATCCGCACCTTCGACTTGGGGGCCGACAAGTACACCCAGCAACGGAGCTACGAGCAGGAGCGGAACCCCATGCTGGGACTGCGCTCGATCCGTTATAGCCTCCGAAATCTGGACATGTTCAAGGTGCAGTTGCGGGCGATCCTCAGGGCGGCGATGCACGGCAAGGTGCGGCTGATGTTCCCGCTGATTAACAGCCTGATGGAGTTCCGCCAGGCCAAAATGACCGTCCACGATGCGATCGAGGACCTGGAGGAAGTCGGCATCCACGTCCGAAGGGACATCCCCATCGGGATGATGCTGGAAACCCCGGCGGCGGCCATCCAGGTGAAGGAATTCTGCCGGGAGGTGGGTTTCATCAGCGTCGGCACCAACGACCTGGTCCAGTACCTTTTGGCGGTCGACCGGGGCAACGAACGGGTGTCCCAGTTCTATAGCCCCTCCCATCCCGCCGTTTTGCGGTCCTTACGGGATGTCGTGAAGGCATGTACACAGGCCGACGTAGACTGTAGTATCTGTGGAGAAATGGCGGCACAGCCGTTGTATACGCTGTTCCTCCTGGGATTGGGCCTGGAGACGCTCTCCATGGCGCCGGCCAACATCCCGGAAGTGAAGAAACTCGTCCGCCTGGTGACCATGGCGCAAGCGAAGCGCGTGGCCAAGCGGGCCTTGACGTTTGAAACGGACCGGCAGGTAACGAATTACCTGCGCGATGAAACGAGGAAGATGCTGCCGGACGACCCGATTTAGTGCGTCTAACAGAACCCCAAGCGCAAGCGCGGGGCCAAGCCCCGAGGGCCGAAGAACCCAAGACCGGTCGCTCGCGCTCCCGGTTCTGTTAGAGGCTCTTAGTGCGATCGGTCCACGGCGGCGAATCGTAGGAACGTGCCGCTGCCGGATCGGCAGTGGCGGCCACGGCTGACATTCCGGCGCGCCGGGATGGCACGCGGTTTTTGATGGAAGGTGCTCGAAGGGATTGTTCTGCCCCATCCGGCGAGCGGCACCGATGGATGTTCGCGTACAGCATCGACGGCGATCTGCGATTCATTTCGCACCATGACACGCTGCGGCTGTTTCGGCGGGCCCTCGCACGGGCGGACCTCCCGGTTCGCCATTCGGAGGGGTTCAACCCTCATCCACGCCTGATGATCCCGCTCCCGCGCCCCGTGGGCGTGGCTTCGTGCGCGGAAGTCATCGTGGTGGAGACGGAGCGTCCCATCGACCCCGACGACGCGTTGCAGCGGCTGGAGCGACAGACCCCGGATGGAATCCGAATGCTCAGCGCCCGTCGGCTGGCGAGCGGAGAACACCTTCAACCGATTCAGGTCCGTTACCGCCTGGAGGCGACGGACCTTCCGGCGACGGAGTTGAACGCCCGTGTGCAAAGCTTGATCGCAGCGCAGGTGGCGATCGTGGAACGAGTCGATCCCAAGAACCCGAAGGGGCGGCCCATCGACGTCCGGCCCTTCCTCGCGGACCTGCGCGTCGTGGAGAGCGGGGTCGAATTCACTCTGCGCGTGTCACAGGACGGCACCGCGAAACCCGCTGAGGTGGCGGGACTCTTAGGCTACGAGGCGGCGACGATCAATCATCGGATCCGCCGCTTGGAAGTGCAATGGCGATAGACATCATGGTAAATGAACCAGGAACTGAACGACCCGAGGGCGCCACGGCGCGACCGAGACCGCGGCGGAAAGCGGTAAGGCGTCGACGTGACGGGGGTGCGGCGACGACGGGCGAGGCTTCGGCCGCCAAGACCGCGGCGCAAGTCGATGTCGCGGAGATCGCGACGAGGCGCCTCGCGCCGGCGGTCGAGGGCGGATTAAGCGTGAAACCCCGGGGGAGGCGCTCGCGGCGGGGCGCCGGGCGAGGCCGGAAGCCGTCGGACGCGCCGCAAACTCCGGCCCCGGCGTCCGCGCCTTCCGTCGCGGATGTGCCCGTAGCTGTCGTGGAAACCGTGCAGCCCGCCGCCGAACGCTTTGAGGCTCCGCCGGTCGAATGGATGACGCCGCCGCAGAGTCCCGTTGTCATCGTCGACCCGCGGCGGACGCATCCCGCACCGCCGATCGACGACGCGGCGGCCCAAGCGCAGCATCGGCGCTCGCGCCGAGGCCGGCGCGGGCGGCGCGGTCGGCACGGGCGGGAGAATGAGGAGCCGATCCAAGCCCCGGCGCTCGACGAGAGCGTGGACCGTCGACTCGATGAGGCCGTCGAGCGCGTCGATGAGGCCGAGGGCGTCGAGCGCGATGCGATGGTCCTCGACATCGCCGACCGAGACCGCGACGCCGACGCCGGGCTGGAAGTGGACGCCGAGAGCGACGTCGACTTCGACGCGGCGGCGGCGCCGGCCCGAGGCGGACCGGACGGGCGGCGGGAGATGGTCATCAACGTCTCCGCCGGTCACGAGTGCCGCATCGCCATTCTGAATGAGGGACGGCTGGAGGAGCTGTTCATCGAGCGCGAGGCGACGCAGTCGCACGTCGGGAACATTTACAAGGGGCGGATCACCAACGTCGAGGCGAGCATCCAGGCGGTGTTCGTCGACTTCGGCCTGCCGAAAAACGGGTTCCTGCACATCTCCGACGTTCAGCCGCAGTACTTTCCGAACCACGCGGGAGCGACGGAGGACGTGGGTCGGAAGATCCCGCGGCACCATCGACCGCCGATCCAAAAGTGCTTCCGCCGCGGGCAGGAGGTGATCGTCCAGATCACCAAGGAGGGGGTGGGAACGAAAGGACCGACGCTGTCGTCGTATTTGTCGATCCCCGGACGGTTCCTGGTGATGATGCCGGGAATGAGCCGGCATGGGGTGTCGCGCAAGATCGAGGACGAGGCCGCCCGCCGGCAGATGCGCGACCTGCTCAACGAACTGAAACTGCCCTCGGGCATGGGATTCATCCTCCGCACCGCCGGTCTGGACCGTTCGAAACGCGACCTGCAGCGTGATCTCAACTACCTGCTTCGCCTGTGGAAGACGGTGGTGGAGCGGATCAAGACGCAGCCCGCGCCCGCGGAGCTGTATCGCGAGTCGAACCTGGTGACGCGGACGATCCGCGACGTGTACAGCACGGACTTCGATCGGCTCATCGTGGACGACGAGGCCACCACCAAGCAAGTGCGGGAGTTCTTGCAGATCGCCATGCCGCGAACGAAGACGGTGGTGGAGTTGTACACCGAACGCGAGCCGCTCTTTCACCGCATGGGCATCGAGGCCGAAATCGAGCGGATCAACATGCGCCACGTGCCGCTCAAGTCGGGCGGATCGCTGGTCATCGACAGCACGGAGGCCCTGGTCGCCATCGACGTGAACAGCGGCCGGTTCCGCAGTCCGGACGACGCCGAGGAGACGGCCCTGCGCATCAACCTCGAAGCGTCGGAGGAGATCGCCCGACAACTGCGCTTGCGCGACCTCGGCGGGCTGATCGTCTGCGACTTCATCGACATGCGCCACGATCGCAACAAACGCAAGGTCGAACAGGCCCTCAAGGACGCGCTCAAGAAACACAAGGAGCGGGCGCGGATCACGAGGATGAGCGCCTTCGGGTTGATCGAGATGACCCGCCAGCGCCAGGGACCGTCGATCCTCCGCAGCCTTTACGCCGACTGCGCCCACTGCAAGGGCACCGGGCACGTCAAAATGCCCGAATCCGTCATCCTCGACGTGATGCGGATCATCCAGCTCGCCATGCACCATCAGCACGTCCAGAAGGTCATCGTCACCGTGGCCGGCGACATCGCCTATCAACTGCTCAACACCAAGCGGGCCGTCGTCAGCCAAATCGAGAGCGAAACGGGCAAGTCGGTGGTCATCCGCGGCGACCCGGGCTTCACCAGCGATCAGGTGGAATGCCTCTGCGAAGACGCCCGCGGCCGGCAGGTGCCTATCGGCGGCGCGGGGACGACGGCACCGGCTCGGTAGACATGCCCGCAACCTGTCCGCGCCGTTGTCCAAGCGAGGGCCAAAGGGTTTTCGGACCGAAGGGCCTTCGCAAGAAGGCCTATCGGACGGTTTGACTTGGGGCGGCGACGGTCCTACGGTTTATTGGACGTAATAACCTGACTCGGCGGTGGACAAGCGGGGACGCGGCGGTTTGTTGTCATTCATCGTAATTCGATTAATTCCCGCCGGGCCTCCGGCGCCCGGCGACCTCTTCATCCGCTTCTAACCGTCCACGCGACCTCGATCGCCGAGCTCCCGAACGCGCGTACGTAACGCGCGTCGGAGTTGGCCGCGCCGGCTCGGCGCGCCGACTTCACGTCCGTTTGGCAGAGGAGGTCGAGCGATGAAACGCGGTGGATTCAAGAGGATGATGAGCGCCGGGCGGGAAGGCGCGAGGGTACTCGTGCTCGCGCTCGGGTTGACGACGAGTTCCGTCTTCGGCGGCCCCGTCATCTACGTCAATCAGGCGGCCACGGGGGTCGGTGACGGGAGCAGTTGGACGGATGCCTACACGGACCTTCAGCCCGCGATCGACGCGGCTGGGGCCTCAGGCGGAGCGATCCGCGAAATCTGGGTCGCGAAAGGAACCTACAAACCCTCCAAACGAACCGACCCCAACGACCCACGATCGGCCACGTTCCAACTCCTCGACGGCATCGCCCTCTACGGCGGATTCGCCGGAACCGAGGCGTCGGTTGACGAGCGTGTCATCGACGCCAACCCGACCGTCCTTTCCGGCGACTTGAACGGTGACGACGGCCCGGACTTCGTCAATTACGACGAGAACGCCTACCACGTGGTGACGGCGATCGACGTCGGGAATGCCACGCTCTTCGATGGTCTTACGGTCACGGCCGGGCATCCCGCGAGCAACCGAACGCTGTCGTCGTACGGGGGAGGGATGTATATCAGGAACGCATACCCGCAGATTCGCAACGCCACGTTCACGCGCAACCTTTCTGAACGCCCATTGACGAACGTCGCGTGGAGCGGCGGAGGCGGCGCGGCCCTGTTCGTGCGCCAGGATCAGGAGTATCCGGGCTTGCCGACGCTCAATGTCTCCGGATCGCGTTTCACGGATAACAAGAGCATTGGGGACGGCGGGGCCGTGCTGATCTGGGGAACTTATTTCATGGGAGACGTCGTCTTTTCCGAATGCTCCTTTGAGCGCAACGTCGGAACTGCGGCCTTCAGTGCGTATGGTGGCAGCGCCTGTACGTTACGCTCCTGTGTATTCTCCGACAATTCGACCGACGGACCGGGCGGGGCAGTTTACATTTCTTCCGACCAGGCGTTGATCGAGGGGTGTCGTTTCGAAGGGAATTCCGCCGGATGGGGCGGCGCGCTGTCCCTGGGCCAGGCGACTGCGGTGACGATTCGCGAGTCGCTCTTTGTCGACAATTCTGCGGGGTCCGGCTACGGAGGGGCGCTTCGAATTTACCGTGTCGCGATGGTCGAGCTCATCGACAGCGAGTTCCGGGGCAACTCCGCGGAATACGCGGGCGGCGCGTATCTTTATACATACGAACCGGCGACCGTGCGGCGGTGTCAGTTCGTCAACAACTTGGCGAGCGGCTCGGACGGGGGCGGTCTCTACGTCAGAGGCTCCGTGCGGTTGACCGAATGCGACTTCGCTGGCAACCACGCTCGGGCATCGGGCGGCGGATTATTCGTTCAGGGATTCCTCGACGCAACTGCTTGCACGTTTACGGACAACAGCGCCTGGGGGCAAGGAGGAGCTGCGTTTGCATATTCGTACGAAGCCGTGAGATTCGAGGACGGAGAGTTCGAGCGGAACTGGGCCCTTTTTGGCGGAGCAGTCTGTTGCGTTGCACCACATGCGATATTCGATCGATGCCGAGTGGAGCACAATGGCGCGTTGGTCGGCGGCGGCGTGGCCGCATTAGAATCGGGCACCAATATCCAGTTAGTAAATTCGCTGCTTGCAGGCAACCAAGCCGAGAGCTACGGCGGCGGTATCGCCACCGGCGATGTAACGCTCACGGTCCAGAACTGCACAATCGCGAACAACACTGCTGATGCGCTGGGTGCCGGGATCATAGCGGGACACGACACAAGCATTACCAACTCTATCGTATGGGGCAACGTTCTGGACCCCGACGGCGGCGCCTGGACGGACGAAGTCGCCCAGATCGAGGGGATCGAGTTCGCAACCATCGAGTACAGCGACGTGCAAGGTTGGTCAGGCGCGTATGGCGGCGATGGAAACATCGGCCTCGATCCACTGTTCGTCGCTCCGACCGATCCGGACGGGCAATTCGGACCGATCGAGCCTGACTTCCACTTGCTACCTGACTCGCCCTGCATCAACGCGGGTCTGACCTGGACTCCCGACCCGGGGCCCTGGGGCCCACCGCCGCCGAACCTCGATCTGGACGGGAAGCCGCGGGTACTCTGCAAGTTCGTGGACATGGGCGCATACGAGTTTGGCCTTATGGGCGATGTGGACTGCAACCAGCGCGTAGACCTTGACGATTTTTCGCTCTGGTCCCAATGCGCCTTCGGACCGGGAGCACCCGGGCTCTGCTCGCCGTTCGATGCCGACGGGGACGGCGATGTCGACCTCCGCGATCTGGCGGAGTTCCTTCGGGTTTTTTCGTCCGGTTCGCCGTGAGCCTCCCCGCCGACTTTCGAGCCAGGTATAATCAGATGTGTGGCCTGAGAGGTCGATAGACCCTCACCGCGCCCTCACCCCCACCCTCTCCCAGGGGGAGAGGGAGAAAGGTCATGATGCTCTTTCAACCCCCATTGCCGCCGAAGTACTCGGCCCTGACTGAGGAGGAGATGGGTCAGGCGATCCTGGAACGCAAGCGCGTGCTCGGATCGCGGCTGGTCATCCTCGGCCACCACTATCAACAGGACGAGGTCATCCGCTTCGCGGACTTCACCGGCGACAGCCTCAAGCTCTCGCAGATCGGCGCCCAGCAGAAGGACGCGGAGTTCATCGTCTTCTGCGGCGTGCACTTCATGGCCGAGTCGGCGGACATCCTCACCGACGATCGCGTGAAAGTGATCCTACCCGACCTCTCCGCCGGGTGCAGCATGGCGGACATGGCCGACATCGAGCAGGTCGAGGAGGCGTGGGATTTCCTCACCGACGCATGCCCTGAGCCATGCCCTGAGCTGCGAAGGGCGCGAAGGGACTGCGGCGGGACCGTCATCCCCATCACCTACGTCAACTCCGCGGCCTCGATCAAGGCCTTCTGCGGCGGACACGGCGGGGCCTGTTGCACGAGCAGCAACGCGCGAAAAGTTCTCGAATGGGCCTTCACCCAGGGCGACAAAGTGATGTTCCTGCCGGATCAGCACCTGGGTCGCAACACGGCCTATGGCATGGGCATACCGCTCGATCAGATGGTCCTGTACGATCCGAAGCTGCCCCGCGGCGGACTGACCGCGCCTATCCGAACCCCAAGCGCAAGCGCGGGGCCAAAGCCCAGTTTCCGAACCCCAAGCGCAAGCGCGGGGCCAAAGCCCAGCGGCCCTAACGTCCGCGACGCGAGGGTCATTCTCTGGAAAGGGCATTGCAGCGTGCACGCGCTGTTCACCGAGGCCCAGTGCGATGAGATTCGCCGACTCGATCCGGAGTGCAAAATCCTCGTGCATCCCGAATGCAAGTGGGAAGTCGTGCAGAAGGCCGACCTCGCGGGCAGCACGGAGTTCATCATCCGCACTGTCCGCGAGGCCCCGCCCGGATCGAAGTGGGCGATCGGCACCGAGATTCACCTCATTAACCGCCTCGTGCACGAGCATCCCGAGCAGTCCATCCGTTCGTTAGCGGGCATTCAATGTTTGTGCACGACGATGTATCGCATCGACATGAAGCACTTGCTCTGGACACTGGATGAACTGGTCGGCGGACGGGTGGTCAATCAGATCCGAGTCGATCCGCCAACGAAACGACTGGCGCTCGTGGCGTTGCAGCGGATGCTGGCCAACGTCGCCCCGCAGCCGGTGGCGATCAAGTAGTATGGACTCATCCCTTGGAGCAGCCTCCGGCGCATCACCGAAGCGAGAGAGTTCTACAGATGACCACATCCTCACGTCACGCCGCTGCATGTGGTGCGCTTACTGCCTTCACGGGCTCGAAGCGCGCCGTCGTTGCCCGGAGTGCGGCTACAGGTTCGGCGATGAAACGACGACCTGCGAATCGGCGATGCAGCTCTTCAACCAGACGTTCTCGCGTTGGACGCGACTGGGCTTGGACGCGGGGGGCGAGCGCAGGCACCCGCTCCTCAGGGCGGTTGTGAGGACCCTCGTCGCCGCCGGGATTCTGTCGACGGTCTTCGTTTTGCTTAACGTCGGCGCAACCTATGCGGTTGCCCACTTTGACGCGCCGGTCTATCCGCAACGCTGGAATGGATTTGCCGAGTTCGGTGCCTATGGTACCTATGGGACGCAGGTCCATGTCTCGATCGAGCGGTTACTCGCGCTGAACGCCTACGTCGCGGTGCAGATTGTGTTGTTGGCCGTGATGCTCAACGTGTTCTACCGAAGCCGACTCCGCCGGAAGGTCGTGCGTGGGTACGGGCGTCAACTCCGACGAGTGGGATGGCACGCGGCGACCACCGCCCCCGCCCTGGTGTGGATCCCGATCCTCTTGACGGGTCCGTGGCAGTTTCTCAATTCATCAAGAGCTGGTGGGCGATTAGAACAGTTCTTTCACGTTTCGTTCTGGTCCGCTATGCCGTTCCGCAGTGCCGACCATGCGATCTCGATCCCAGCGTTTCTTGTGGTGCTGGCTGGACTTGTTTCGTGCGGCGTGATGCTCCGCAAGCACCATCGCTACCTGAATGAAGTCATCCAATCCATACGAAGTCACGCCGCGCCGGTCAGCGAACCACTTAAGGAGAGTTTGTGATCTGGCGCTCGTGGCGTTGCAGCGGATGCTGGCGAACGTGAACCCTCAACCCGTGGGCGTCAAGTAGAAAATGTTTCAACAGAGCCGCGACCGAAAATCAGAGCCGCGAACGGAAGTGAGCGGATGTCACTGCGCGTCCTCGACGAACGAGACCAGATCACCGAAATAGGCTCGCGGATCAGCCTCGAACTCCAATGAGTGGCGGGCGGTCGGGTAGGTCGTGATGCGGCATCGGGGCCAATGAAGCTCGCGGATGAAGTTCGTCGTCTTGTCGTTGTCGATGATCCGCTCGTCGCCGGCGACGAACAAATGAATCGGCATTGGCCGGACTTGGGGCAGCCTGGCGATGGTCTTGTCCATCCGCCGGGACGCGAGGTAGAACGCGGCTGTACACTGGCGAAGGGTCAGGGCGTCGGTGCGGAAGAACTCCTGCCACTTCGGCGTGGTGGTGAAGAGTTCGGGGTCGTTGAGGGGAATGTTGAAAAGCTGTTGCGGTTGATAGAGCATGGCGAAGCCGATCTTGGCCATCTCCCCGCGCGACACGCCGATCTTGGGAAACAGGCCCGGCGTTACCAACGATAGACTTCGCACACCCGTCGGATCGTGGACGTAGGAGGCGACGACGAGCTTGCCGCCCCAACTGACGCCGACGAGGTGGTGATCCGCCAGGCCGGACCGGCGCTGCAACTCATCGCGAGCGGCCAGCGAATCTTCGATCAGTTGTTCCGCCGACTCCGCATGGCCTCGGTCGGTCGGATTTCGCCCGCTGCCGCGGCGGTCGATCTGCAACACGGCGTAACCGGCCTCGGCGAGCCTGGCGGCCGAGGTCTCGTACCAGCCGCAATGGGACTGAATGCCGTGGTGGTACAGCACCGCCCCGCGCGGGTGCGGACCGCTCCAATACCGGGCGTAGACCTGGTAGCCGTCGGGCAGCCCGACGCGAATCTCCTCGAAGTTCGCCATGCAGCCGCATGGTAGCTTGAACAAGTCCGCGGTTCACGCGATAGTTGCACTCCATGGACGAAGGCGGAGGGCGAGCATGGTAGCCATCGAACAGGTTCGCGCCGTGTTGCGACAGCAGTTGCGAACCGATCAGTTGCTGGGTCTTACGAGCGTGCCGATCCGTCTGGAGTCCCCTGTGCCGGCGAGCGCAGAAAGCACTTGGCAACCCGGCGATGCCGCCGCGAACGCCGAGCGGCTGCGAATCCTCGACCAGACCCAGGTCAGAGGTTGCGTCAAGTGTCGATTGCACCAGGGCCGGACGCAGACCGTGTTCGGCCAGGGGAGCGCCGTGGCACGGATCGTGTTCGTCGGCGAAGGTCCGGGGTTTGAAGAAGACAAGCAGGGATTGGCCTTCGTCGGTCCGGCCGGTCAACTGCTGACCAAAATGGTCGTGGCCATGGGACTCAGCCGCGACGACGTCTACATCTGCAACGTCGTGAAGTGCCGCCCGCCGGAGAACCGCACTCCGCAGGCCGATGAGATTCTGGCGTGCAGCCCGTACTTGCAGGAGCAGCTTTCGATCATCCGCCCGGAGGTGATCGTGGCCCTCGGGGCCCCGGCGGCGAAGACATTGCTCCACACGGCCGATTCGATCGGCAAGCTTCGCGGACGGTTTCACGAGTACTCCGTCGACGGCATCCTGGGCTCGGGGCCGACGATCCCGGTGATGCCCACGTACCACCCAGCATACCTACTCCGCAGTCCCGAGGAGAAGGGTAAGGTGTGGGAAGATTTGCAGATGGTGATGGCCCGGCTGGGGTTGAAGTCGCCCGTTCAACGTCCGCAGCCGAATCCGGCGAGCCGATAGTCATGCCCATCCACCCAACGGCCATTGTCGATCCACACGCCGAGCTCGACGGGAGTGTGACGGTGGGTCCGTACTGCGTCATCGAGGGGCACGTACAGGTCGGGGCGAACTGTCGGCTGTATCAGAATGTGTATCTGACCGGCTGGACGCAGATCGGAGCCGGTTGCGAGCTACATCCAGGTGTCATCGTGGGGCACGCGCCGCAGGACACGAAGTACAAGGGGCAGCGCAGCTACTGCCGGATCGGCCGCGGCGCGATCCTGCGGGAGTACGTCACCATCCATCGCGGGACGGTACCGGAGTCCGCGACGGTCGTGGGTGAGGACTGTTTTCTGCTCGCCGGCAGCCACGTCGGGCACAACTGCGCGTTGGGAAGCCGCGTGACCCTCATCAACAATGTGTTACTGGCCGGGCACGTGACCATTCACGATGGCACGACCTTGGGCGGCGGGGCCGCCGTGCATCAGTTCGTCCGCATCGGGGAACTGGCCATGGTCACCGGTAACGCCCGTGTGCGAATGGACGTTCTGCCGTTTGCACTCGCAGATGTGGATGGCCGGATCGTCGGGTTGAATCGCGTCGGCCTGCGCCGCGCGGGCATCTCGCGCGGCGACGCATCTTCCATCCGCGACGCTTACCGCATCGCCCTGGCCCGAGGACTCTCCATCGAGCAACGGATCGAGGGATTGCAATCCGAACCCGCATCGCCGCCTGTCGCCCGAATCGTCGAGTTTCTCAAGGCCGAGAGCAAACGCGGCATCGCCGGCCCAGCCCGTCGAAAACACGACCCCGAAGAAACCCCCTGACCGTCCCCCCTTACCAAGGGGGGATGAAGCGGGGTCGTCTCCCCTCGTACCCCCGCCCCCGTCCACCGTTTCCCAACGCCAAGCCCTGAAACCCGCGTTATGGTGCGTTGCGGACGCCTTTGCGGGCCAACCCTTGAACAAGGTCACTCTGGTCCCTAGACTTGACGTTCGAAAGGAAAGGGACGGTTCCGATGCAGCAACTTACGGCATCCAGCTTTGAGCTTGCCTCATGCCAAGCCTCCGTTTTCACGCCCGATGGCGGGTTCTCGGCCGCCAAGATCGTCAAGCTGTTCTACCCTCAGCAAGAGAGTCTTTTCGACGCGAACCCTACGGTTCTACCTGTTCCGGAGGACGCGCCTTTCGAGATCCCTCGCGTCATTCTTGAAAGCGCGTCCCATGAGTGGAAGTGCCAGTTATCGCCAGCGAGAGCCGATGTCATTTGGGCTCGTACGAAATCGACCCAGACGAAGCTGCAACTTGGCGAGTTTTTCCAGAAGGCGGGAGATATTCTGATTCAGTACACCGGCGTACTCGGCACACGAATCGCACGCGCTGCAGGCCTTGCAACGCGATTTGCCGAGCACGAGGAACCCGGAAAATTCTTGGCACGCCACTTTTGCCAAACGCGGTGGGACGAAAAGCCCCTGAATCGCCCGGAGAATTTCGAATTGCACGCCCACAAGAAGTTCCTCCTTGCAGGGGAGTTTCAGGTCAATTCGTGGGTGCGAAACAAGACCGGAGTGCTTGCGGGCGAGGGCGCACAGAGGCCGATTCTGCTGTTTGAGCAAGACATAAACACTCTTGCTGAAACAGTAGCCGATAAGAGCTTTCAGAACGACGAGATCATACGCTTCTTGGCGGCCGTCGCCGCGGAAGTTGACGTGATCCTCCGATATTATTTTCCTGAACCTCGGTAGCTCAGAAATGGCTGAAACGCTTCTTGATCCTCGCGGGCTTGATTCCACTCGCGCCACGAGGCAAGGCAGACCAATCGTTCTATCGGCTTGGCCGGAACTGGCCAAGGTCCAGAATTCTGCTCTAATGGGCGAATCTGTTGCTCCCGACGAGTTCGGCTTGATCTTCTCGGAGTCGTTAGCATTTGAGGCACGGCCCACCATTCAAATTGTCTTTTCGCCGAAGAAACAAGACGCATACATTCAGAAGAAGCAAGACACATACATTCAATTGCCAGAAGGTGCGGGGCTATTCGGTTGGTTGAGGAATCAATACGTCCATGGTTTGACCAAGGACGTTCCGAAGCTGACCGGAGACTTGCTTCAGACGATGGTTACCTATTCATGCAGCCTCCGTCCGGTTCCATCAGGTGAATTCGATTCGGCGAATATTTGGTGCAACGTTTTCGGGCGCGAAGGAATAAATGACTCGTTGGACGCTCCATCGGAATTGCACGTGGTCTCCGACGCCGATAGGGAAGTTGATGATCGCCGAAAGCGCTACGCTCGTTTGTCTGCGCTGCTTGATGAGTGGGCAAGCGAGCCGCCTGAATTCGACTCCCGCGTGGGCCCGCTCATTGAAAAGGCCCTTAGAGAATCGGCACCAAGGCACTTTCCCAGAGACTGATGCGGCTCCTTCTCGACACAAATGCGATCATCAAGCTATGCCACCCCCTGGAGCATCAGGAGGTCAAGAAGTGGCTACAAGCGTGGTTGACTCAAGCTCTGGAAACAGGCGACCACGAAATCATCATTTCCGCTGCAGCAGACTACGAGGCCCGACGAGGATACCTATGGAAGCTAGAAAAGCACCCTGATGAACCGAAGGCGCTGGCCCGTCTGGATCAGTTGTGTGAATTGCTCAGAGTTTACCCCATATCCCAAGACGTACTGCGCGATGCCGCGCGGTTCTGGTCAAACGCCAGGAAAGGTGGCTACTCCACCGCACCCGAACGTAACTTCGATTGGGATGTTCTCGTCGCCGCCCAGGCCAAGGCGCTAAGCGCCGTCGCTGTGACGAGTAATTCGCGTCATATCTCTCGGTACGGAGTAGATGCCCGCGATTGGGACAAAATTCCGCCGCCGTAGAAAGCCTTCCAACTCGTTCCGCCCAACAAGCTTCGACGCCGAAGAGCACCGAAAGCAGGGTTTGGTCGCATCGAGCGCCTCGGCGTGCGGCCATCGAATTACTCAGATGAGCCCCCCCCCCAAAAATAAAACGACTTGACCGTGGAGCATTTAGGGCGTGATTTTAGCCGCCGTGACCCCGTCAGGTGGTCCGTCGG
>JAZDHF010000282.1:0-11423 GCA_043806315.1 Planctomycetota bacterium
AACGCCGCGACCGCGCCGACCGCAAGCAGTGCCGCCGCGCCGCCCGCCGGCGTTCTCGAGCCGTCCCATGAATCCTTTGCACCGAGCCGCCCGATCCTCCGATCCGTAACCGATGACCCTATGGTCCTGATGGGCGCTTACTCATCTGGATCAAGAAGCCCGGGGGTTTCGGGCCCCCGGTTAGTGAAGGGGGGGCACGTAACATGACCGTCGCCACATACCATGACATTGCAGGGCTCGAAGTAAGGCGGTGGGCAGAGGGATCGGTAGCATGAGTCGCTGAATTCCGGGGACACCATAGTCATTCCCCGCGGCTGTTCTTCTTTCGCGATGACCTGCTGCACCATCGCCCCCGATCCGTTGTTGATCTGCACGATCCGTTGTCCCTCGTAGAAGTATACCTCGGTTTTGTGGTCCTTGACGGGGCCTGGCGTGCTTTTGCACGCCGCGTCGCCAGGCGACGCCCCGGTGGCCGCCGAGTAGGACCAGTCAAGGACGCCAGCGATGGTGACCACTTTCTTGATCCGCCGCCCCAGGGCGTCGAACTTGGCCGTCTGGAGGGTGACGTTGGCGCTTTCCTTGGTGCGGACCTTAATAAGGCGGTTCGCACCCTTGACACGCGACCTCGTTCGTACGGACAACTGAGGCGTCGTGGCCGAAGGCGCCTGTCGCTACTTAGTGAAGGACCGTATGGAACTGACGGGCATGCGTTGGCGCATCGAAGGAGCCCAGGCGATGTTGGATCTGCGAGCGGTCTATCTCAATGATGACTGGGATGCCTTCCAGAAACACCGCATCAAGCAAGCACGTCGCCGCCTCTACCCATACCTGCGAATGATCCGGCGAGAATGGCGAAATGCAGCATAGCGGAAGGCGAGTTACGCCCATTCGATTTTCACCGCCTCTCATGTTCCGGGCATTGCATTGACGTTTTTTCGTGCTCATCCTTGGGGATGCTTTCTTTGCCTCCAAGCCCAGGAGTTTGGCCATGCGTCTCTGCCAATCCTCGCCGCCGAGGGGCGGCGCGGCGCCCCGGCGGGCGCCGCGCCGCTTCGCCAAGCAGTCCCTCCGCAGTTTACTTCTGCCAAGAAGGCTTTTGCGCCGGATTCGGCGGGCTTTGTGCGGGCGCGGCCGGCTTCGACGTTACCGGCGCCGACTTGGGCGGCGTCGTAGAGGTCGGCTTGCCCGTGGTTGACGGCTTCGCCGGCTGACCGGGCTTGCCCTGCTGCTGTTGTCCAACTGCCATCGTACTCTCCTTGTACTCTTCCGGAACGACGCGCGGCGCCAACACGACGTCGTTGCGTTCCGATTCGACTCTCGCTCACACGAGCGGGCCCTCGGGGAGCGTCCCCAGGTGCTTGTCGTGGCTCCCATCCCCAACCCCAAGAGTCCCGGCGCGCCGGGACTCGTGACCTGACCGGCGATCAGTCGGCTTGGCATAGCGCCTCCTCTCGCCGTCGAAGGGTGTCCACAAACTGTGTTACGTCGCACGCCTCCCGAAGGTCCGCGAGCAGGCCCGGTTCGCTGAGGAGGCGGCACAGACGGCCAAGGTAGACGAGATGCTGGCGGTAGTCCGTGCAACACAGCAGGAAGAACAAGTCCGTCAAGCCGCCGGAGGAGTCGCCGAACGGAATCCCGCTCGACGTTCGCCCGGCGGCGATCACCGGCCATTCGGTGGTGAGGTGCCGACCGACCTGAGAGCTGTGCGGGATGGCCACCCCTCCCGGCAACGCCGTTGAACCTTGTTTCTCGCGTTCAACGAGCGAGTTCATCAAGTCACGCCAATCCGTGATCAGCCCCGTTCCCTCGATGAGACGAACGAGTTCAAACAGGACCGATACGCGCGTCCGGGCCTGCAAGGGCACGGCGACCGTCTCAGGCCGAAGAGCAAGACTGATCAGAAGATCAGCACCCCGAAGCTGCCTCGTTTGCACTTGCCGTTGCGGAATCGCCCGGAGGTTGGACGCGGCCCAGTTCGTCACGTCTCCCGCTCGAAACTGCCACCTTCCGCCGACATTTCGCCCAGGCAGTTCTCCGGCTTGGGCCAGCCGTTCGACCGCCCGCGCGTCGAGCCCCAACGACGCCGCAACATCGGCAACGCTCATGCGCGTGCGAGGCACGGATGCGACCTCCATCAAACGCAGGGTGCCACTGGCAGCTTGCTGCCAGTGCCTTCGTCCAACACGGGTGCGAGGCCCGTCAGTCGACGAACCCGTGCACCGTGGGCAAATCCCGGTCGTTCCATCGTTCAGGCTCGAAGTAATATTTCCAACTGGACCATCGGTAGTCACCCGGTGAAGGGCAGAGCCCTCGTCGAACGGGGTTGTTGTGGACATACTCGATCGCCTGCCGAAGAGTTTTCCCGTTGTGGATGTTGCGGTCGTACCCTCCACCCTCCTGCCAGAATCGAAAGGTCGTCTTGCCCGGTCGTTCACGGATCGTCAACTCGTCGAGAAGCGGGTCCTTCCGGGTTTCGAGCTCTTGTTTGAGCCGATACGAGAACGGTCGTTTCAGGGCAAACAGGAGCTTGGAAATCGTCGAGTCTCCCACCGGCCAAACGATCAAATGAACGTGCTCGGGCATGAAGATGAAGGCGATCAGCTCGAACCCGTGACCACAAACGGCCGAGTCGATACTACGGGACAGCAGGGCTCGACGGTCATCGGTCTCAAGCAACGGCAGTCGTCGATAGCACGAAAACGTCAACTCATGGGCCTGACCCGGCTCGTCGAAATGACGGACGAGCTTCCGGTGAGTCGCCAGGGTCCCGGATGACGGGTTCATCCGGTCATCGTCGCACCCGGAGCACTGGCGGGCAAGCCGCCAGTGGCACCCGGCGGCTTTTTCTTATTTCGTCGGGACTTTGGCTTTCAACTCCTCGAACCAGTTGAACACGAAGGTCAGGTGCGTGCGATCGGCGTCCTTCTCTTCCTCCGCCGGCTTGAGCATGACGAAGCGTTGCCCGTCGGGAGCGACGTCGAAGCTCCAGCCGGATGTGTTCATGGGGGATTGAAACTCGAACAACTTGCGCGGTTTGTCGGCAGAGAAAGACGAACCCTCAGCCGAAACGGCAACAACCATCATCGCCTTGTCTTGTAGGTAGAAGAGTTCCTTTCCATCCGGCGACCAACGGGCGGACGAACTAGCGCCGTTCGAGATCTGCCACTTCCTGTCGCCGGTGGGGAATGGGCGGACGAAGATTTCGAACTTCCCGGACTCACTCGAGTTATACGCCAACCAGCGTCCATCGGGAGAAAACCGCGCCCAGTTTTCGCTGGATGGTGTTTGTAAGAAGACTTCCGGTTTTCGATCGCCTTCCAACCGGAGAAACCAGATGTCACTCTGGGTCTCGTCAGCCCACGCCATGAAGGTCAATACCTTGCCGTCCGGCGACCAGGACAAGGGCCACTGATTTGAGGGGTTGTCCGTCAGGCGTTCCGCTTCGCCCGCCCCGTCGGCGGGTTTCCACAGGATGTCCAGCGTGGCCCAATCCTTTCCGGCAGCGTACGCCACGCGTAGACCATCGGGTGTCCAAACGGGGAACCATTCTCCACCGGAATCGGACGTCAGTCGCGTCATGGTTGCCCGCTCGATATCGTACACCCACACGTCGCTGCGGTTCTCTTTGTTTTCGATGGAGATCACCACGACGGCCAAGCGCTTTCCATCGGGGGCGAGCGCCGGAAACGCGTAATCGCGCGGCGTGTCCACAAGGGTCGTGATCGTACCCTGCCGGTCCACCCAAACGAGCGTCCATGATCGACGCGGCCCTTCGCGGCGGTAGACCAACGTGCCTGTTTGGGAAAAGTCGTATCCCGCAGCCCCCACCTGCACTTCGTAGACTCTCTCGAGAACCGGAGTCGGCGAACCGGTCAGCTCCAGACGATCAAGATCGAAAGGGCCCGCGAATAAGGTTCCTTGGTGAACAAACACAAGATGCCCGCTGGGAACGTACCGACCGTATGAGCCGCCCCGGTAGAGCGTCCTGTGTTGCTTGGTATCCAGGGAAAACACGTCAATGACGGCCTCATCATAACTGTTTGCCAGCGCGTCGTTGTTCGTGAAGATCACGGCCTTGCCGTCTGGGAGAAACTGGGGCCAGCGGTGCGAGGGTTCCTCATTCGTTTGGTCCGGCTTAGTGAGCTCTTCGGCCTTTCCGCCCGCTGCGGAAATCCGCCACAAGCCGCCGGTATTGTTCGGTGCGAAGACGATCGTGCCGTCCGTCCCCCACGTTCCACCGCGGGGGGCATCGCCCACGTCGCACAGGGTCAGCGGCGCCCCGCCCAAGACCGAGACCTTCTTGAGCTTCTCATTCGAGAAGAACGCCACCCATTGCCCGTCCGGGGAAAAGAATGGGTTCCAGGCCTGCTCCGTTCCGGCAAGGAGAGTCCCCTCAAGTTGATTCAGCGCGCGAAGGTAAAGATGGTGGGAATTCCCGGTTCCGATCACATAGGCCAGACGCGTGCCGTCCGGCGAGATTGCGACCTGCGCGCCCAAGCCAACCGGCGACGGCTCCTTGTCGGACACCACGACTTCAAGTCGGACGATGGGCTTGGGCGTCGGGCGGGTCGCACGCCAAAGGGAGACGCCCATGATGGCCAGCCCGACAGAGACGACGCCCGTGAGCACCCAATGGGCGGATCGCCGCCGCGCGCCCTGCCGGATTCGGGCGTCGGCAGCGGAAACGGCTGCATCCCCGAGTCGCAGCATCGAAGAGGTCGGGTCGGCGATGGCCTGTTCCAGGTCGATGCGGGCGTCGGCGATGTCGTGGAGGCGTTTGTTGCGGTCTTTGGCCAGGCAGCAACGCAGTAGCAATTGAACGATCGGCGGCGTTTCCGGCGGCAAGGTGCTCCAATCCGGCTCGCGCTCCAGAATCTTGGCGACCAGATCGGTCGCCGTTTCCCCCACAAACGGCCTGCAACCGCAGAGGGCTTCGTAGAGCACCACCCCGAACGACCAAATATCGGTGCGTTTGTCCACGGGTTTGCCGCGGGCCTGTTCCGGACTCATGTAGGCGGCGGTGCCCAACACGACGCCGGGCTTGGTGTGTTTTGCGGTTATGGTCGGAGAGTGGGCCATCTGCGAGGGCGACAGCTCCTCGGTCATGGCCTTGGCCAAGCCGAAGTCGAGGACTTTCACCGCCCCGTCCGGCGTGGTCTTTACGTTGGCGGGTTTGAGGTCACGGTGAATAATCCCCCGCTCGTGGGCGGCTTCGAGGGCCTCGGCGATCTGCCGGCCGATCGTCAAAGCATCCTCGACGGGCAACGGTCCATCGTGAAGTCGGTCCGCCAGGGTTGCCCCCTCCACCAACTCCATCACCAGGAAACGCTTGCCCTCTACTTCCTCGAACCCGTGGATGGCCGCGATATTCGGATGGTTTAGCGACGCCAGCACCTTGGCCTCGCGTTGAAAGCGAGCGATCCGCTCTGGATCGCGGGCGAAGTGTTCGGGCAACACCTTGATCGCCACTTCGCGGTCAAGGCGCGTGTCCCGCGCGCGATAGACCTCCCCCATCCCTCCCGCGCCGACAAGAGACTGTATCTCATAGAGACCGAGGCTGGAGCCTGGGCGAAGCGTGCTCATGCGTACGGCACCGTGTTTAACCTGCCACGAGGAACGATTATCGTGGTCCGCTCAAGGGCCGCAACCGAGCCGTTTCACGTATGCCCGACGCGGCTCCCGAGCAAGTCCAGGTCAAGGAACTCCGCGACGAACTGGCCAAGCTCCGCGACGAAAGCAAGGAACTTCGCCAACGTCTCGAAAAACTCGAAGCCAAGCCGGACAAGAATGCGGCGAAAGAAGGCGAGTAAAGCGTCGGGTCGATGACCCGACTACGGGTCTCATCCTTCATAGAGGACTCTCCCGGATTTCTCAGCGAAGTAGACGATCGTGTTCACCACGGACCGCGAGCGCGCGTACTCCTCCGGCGTCTTCACGATGATGTCAAACGCGGCCGGACAGTCCGCCACCAGACGCCGGACAGCCCCATATCGCTTGCGCGGCGGCAGGACCGTCTCCGCGACGACCAACAGATCCACGTCGGAATCGTCCGTGGGCGCCCCGCCGGCATAAGAGCCGAAGAGCACAACACGATGGGCATGAAACTCACGCCCGATCCGCCGCCCCGACTCCTCGATCTGATTCATGGTCATCATAGCGACACATTCTCTCTGGGAGGCAGATAACCGGGTTTCGCACGTCCTTCCGACGCGGATGAAATGATACCCGGAATGCTCGAACAGAACGACGGCCGGCATCTTGTCTTTGTGGGGGGCGGATCGCGGGAAGGTGCAGGTCGGATCCGCAGACCCCACTAATCGCCCCAACGCACGGCGTGAAGCGTCGGGTCTACCGGTCTCATCCGTTCGTCATTTGTAACTCGTAATTCGTAATTCGTTCAGTATCCCGCCGCTTGGCCGTCCTTGCGGAAGTCCGACCCGGCGACGTACAGATCGCGTTGGGCGTCGAACAGGATGGCCTGATAGCCGCCGTACCCGTCGATCTCGAAGCGGACTTGATGACCCTTTGCGACGAGCACGTGCTGAGCTTCCGCGGAGACGCCGGATTCGAGGGCCACCCACCCGCCGTCGGTCATGTGTTCTCCGGTCGGCTCGGAGGAGCCTCGGTGGTGGAACCTGGCCGCGTCGCCGGCCTCCTGAAGGTTCATCCCGAAGTCGATCAGGTTGCAGAGAACCTGCACGTGCCCCTGCGGCTGCATGTCCCCGCCCATGACTCCGAAGCTCAACCAGGGCTTGCCGTCCTTGGTCACGAAGCCGGGGATGATGGTATGAAACGGCCGCTTGTGCGGCGCGTAGCAGTTCGGATGCCCCTCCTCCAATGAGAACAGTTCCCCCCGATCTTGAAGGACGAATCCCAATCCGTCCGGGACCAGTCCCGACCCGAACCCGCGATAGTTGCTTTGGATGAGTGAGACCATGTTGCGTTGTTCGTCCGCGACGGTGAGGTAAATCGTGTCTCCCTCGTGGAGCTTGGGGTCGCCGGGTTTCAGCTCCCGCGATGCGAGCCGGGGGTTGAACAGCTTCCGCCGCTCGTCGGCATAGGGCTTGGAAATGAGCGTCGCCACGGGGACTTTCACGAAGTCGGGATCGGCATAGAATCGGGACCGATCCTCGAAGGCGATCTTCTTGGCCTCGATCAGTCGGTGAAGATACTCGCCGGAGTTATGCCCCATCGAGGTGAGATCGTAGGGTTCGAGCAGGTTAAGCATCTGCAACACGGCGATGCCTTGTCCGTTGGGCGGCAACTCCCAGACATCGTACCCGCGATAGTTCGTCGAAACCGGCTCAACCCAGGTCGAGGTGTGGTCGGCGAAGTCCTTGGCCGTCAGGTAGCAACCCACACGCGCGCAAAAGGACGCGATGATCTGCGTCAACTCGCCGCGATAGAAGGCGTCGCGACCATCGCGGGCAAGGATTTCGTACGTCCGGGCGAGGTCCGGGTTCTTGAAGATGTCGCCCTTCTTCAGCGGCTCGCCGCCGGGCAGAAATGTCGCGGCAAAGTTGGGCTGGTCCTTCAACACACGTCCGCCGCGTCCCCAGTAGTAGGCGATCAGTTCGGAGACGGGGAAGCCCTCGCGGGCGTAGCGAATCGCCGGCCCGAGAACGGCGCTCATGGGCAACCTTCCAAACTTTTCGTGCAGCTCGAACCATCCGTCGACGCAGCCGGGCACGGTTATCGGCAGCGGTCCGTGTGGGGGGATGGACTCCAGACCCATCTCCTTGAATGTCTTGAGGGTCAGGCCGTAGGGGCTTCGTCCACTGGCGTTCAAGCCATGCAACTTCTGGGTCTTGGCGTCCCAGACGATCGCGAAGAGATCGCCGCCGACGCCGGAGCCGGTCGGTTCCATCAGTCCCAGCACGGCGTTCGCCGCGATGGCCGCGTCCACGGCGTTGCCCCCCTGTTTCAGAACGTCGATCGCCACCTGGGTGGCGAGCGGTTGGCTGGTCGCGGCCATACCGTGACGGGCGATCACTTCCGACCGGCTCGCAAACCGAGTCCCGGTCATCCGGTCCCCTCGCCCGGCGCCGTCCGCGAGGGCGGTCAGGGGCACGATCAACAGCACCGCGGCCAAACACGCTACACTTAGCTGCATTTGACGACTCCGATATACGGAATGCCCGGACGATCCTCTTCGCGGGGAAACTCTCAACGCTCCCGCATCCTAGCGAAATCTCACCGGAAATAGTACCCGTTTCCGCCGGCCGGCGGGTATACTGTCGCCGCCTACCCCACGAGGGAGCGGAGAAGCACCGATGTCTTGGGACGAAACGGTCGGCCTGATGCTGAGCGTGGCGCTGCTGAGCGGCGTCATCGGGGCCGCGCTCGCCGCGGGGTTCGTGCGCCGACGGGAAGCGCGTGAAGCGGATCGCGCCCGCGCGGTCGAGGCCTACGCCCGTTGGCTCGCCGCCCGGCTGACGCTCAGCCGGGCGTCGCTCTCGTTCGTGGCCGCGTTTCGGGCGCTGGCCGCGGAACGGCGCGAGTCGACCTATTTCCCGCTGCGGACGGAGGAAGCCCAGCGGGCCCGCGCCCTCTGGTGTGAAACCTCACGCGATCTCGACCTCGCCGAGGCGACGTTGATGACGATGATCTCGGACTCCGGTTTCCAGGCGCAGATGGCGGCCTCGGAGCGGGTTTCCGCCGAAGTCCTCCGCACCGCCATCAACGGCGCCCCGGCGACCTTCGACGGTCTCGTGCAGCAGCTTCGCGCCGCTGACCAACGCGCGGTTGAGTTCGCGCGGGCCGCCGCGGCGAGCAGCCGGCGAGGCGGGTCGGCCTGGCGCGAATGGCTGGGTTTGCTCACCAAACCGATTCAATCGGTTGTGGACCGCTGGCGTCGCGGATAACGGCCTACGGCGCGTGTGTGTGGTCCCACCGGGAGCCTCGATCTTGTGCGTTCATCCGCTCTGCAAGTCGCGGGCGTTGGAGCGCTGGAAGTGATTGACGATCCGCACCAGGCGATCGAGAAGCCGTAGTCCTTCCGGCGTCGCTTCCATGCCGACGAATTGGAAGCCCAACGAGGCCCGCCCTTGGTCGACGGCTTCGCGGTGGCGGAGAACGGCGTCGAGAACGAGTGACGGCTTGCCGGGTCGGGGAGTGAAGACGCAGCGGTAGGTGCGATCCAGGGACATGTCCTTGGGATCGGCGACCTTGATTCGCATCCCGCCCGCGGAGATGTCCTCGAGCTGCCCGTGGCGGACGTTGCGGACATCGGTGGAGGCGTCGCCGCCGGCCGCCTCGCGCCAGAAACGCACGGCGATGACCGAGCCTTTCGGCGGAGCGGCCCGCTCGTACGCTCGCCGTTGAAGTTGCTGAAGCTGTTCGGGCCGACGGATCGCCCACAGAATATCCTCCCCTTGGCGTTGGACGGAAAGAAGGACCGTGCTGAACATGCACTTCTTGTGCCCCAGGCGGAACGTCCCGCCCAGCGTGTCGCCCGGCGTGGGGAGGTTCCCAACCACGCCGTCCGCGGCGGGCTCGAGCTTGACGAGAATCCCCGAAGAGACGGCGGGGCCGGAGACGAAGGCGGCCTTGAACGTTCGCCACCCGGCGTCGCTGTTGTAGGTCAACACCAGCGGCCTCTCGTGGGCGACCGCGTCCTCGAGAACCTGATCGTGCCGCTCCCGACCGATGGTCTGCGTGGTGCTCATCGTCGAACCTCTAGTTTTCCTCGTCGCCGGCGCGACGCAGTGATTCCTGCAGCTTGGTCTGTACGCTTTTCAACCGACGGTCGGCGACGAACTCCAGGCCCAGCACCACGCAGTGCGTCGTGCCCGCGGGGGTGATGTTGGTGATGCGGGCCTTCAGGTCGAATGCGGTGGACGTCGCCCCGATGCGGAACAGGACGTGAAGCGCCTGTCCGACCGTCAGGGCGTGTGCGGCTTTCGCCGATAGGCGGCAGGCGAGCCCGTCCGGACTGACGTTGAGCAGCACGCCCGCGGCGGTCCAGTCGACTTCCGAACCGGTGCCATGCAGCGACACTTCGCTGGGGTTCTGAAGCCGTCGTCGGCGAGTGCGCCGCCGCTCGACGAGGGTCTTCTTGCGGACGCCGTCGCGGACCGACACGGGAGCTGATGGGGGCGTAGTCATGGGGTCATCTTCTCCGCCGCAGCAACCGTCGCTCGTGCGCGGCGATAAACCGGCCGAGCCGCCGCTGATCGCGCGAGAGTGAGTTTCCGTTCCAGGGGCAAAAACACATCGATACCCGCACGCCGTCGCCGTTGGGAATCGCCCGGATGTGCCGGACGGATCCGAGCATGTTAAATTCGCCGTCCTCGCCGGGCAGGCCGAAGCTCAGGAAGTACCTCCCGCCCGGCTGGGGCCTGCGCAGCACGCGGCGGTCGGCGACCAGGGACATACCGCCGACCGACAGGTCCGCGATCCAGCCGCTCGCCCGCTCCGCGTCGATGGCACAAGCGTCCTCGGACTCTCCATGCGGGGTCGCCAGGTCCACGCTGATCGGGTCGTAACCCGCCAGTGACACGCGAAGGCACGTCCTCCGTTGGGAATCGCTCACCACGCTCGGCTTCCGCAGGGCGATCCCCGGCAGCGTCTGATGATCGTTGATCCGGATCGTGCGGTCCTCGTCCACGATCGAGGTGTCGAACTGGTAACGGCTGCCGCCCAGCGTCAGGTGCATGGTGATGGGGCATCGGGCCGGGATCGTCCCCTCGTCGTCCAGGTACTGCGGGCGGTCGGTGAGGATGTCGTCGCGCCTGTGGCCCAGCAGCCGCACCCGTCCCATGATGATCATCCCGTCGCTGTCCTGATAGCGGAGCTCGGCGGGCAGACGACGTTCGCACGCGGCGGTGATGAGCTTTTCCACGCTGCCGACCGATGTCGTCGTCGCAGTCAAATCCTGTCGCCCCCGCGCGCTGACGCCCGACCGCCGCCGTACTCCTTTCGGACCGGTGCGGGACGCACTTAATCTGCAAACACGGGAGCCGATAATCGGCGCGCCTCGCCGCCTACGGGATCACTTGAATCCGATAAGCGTACGGGCCTTTCGCGCGACGGGCGGGGGCATGTCGGGGTCTTACAGTACATCGCCGCCGGTGTACTCGGCGCAGGTCTTCGGCGTTTCCCAGACGCGTATGGAGGCCAGTCGGCAGCCGTCGAAGGCGCCGGCCAGCCGGTCCCAGATCACCCGGGCGATGTTCTCCACGCTAGGATTGAGTTGTGCGAACTCCGCGCATTCGACGTTGAGGTTCTTGTGATCGAACGGCTCGATGACGCGTTCGAGCACGACGCGGTCCACGTGGCCGACGTCCGCGACGGTTCCCTTGCCGGAATCAACCGTGCCACAGACGGTCACTTCGACGACGTAGTTGTGCCCGTGTCCGTTGGGGTTGCTGCACTTGCCGAAGAGCCGCGGGTTCTCCGCGTCGCTCAACTCTTTGCAGAAA
>JAZDHF010000283.1:0-6559 GCA_043806315.1 Planctomycetota bacterium
GCATTTCCCGCCTCCTCCACTCCGCCGAACGCGGCGTAGCCTACCACCTCCCGCCGCATTCCCTACGCAACCTGCCACCAACCTCTGTTTTCGGCTCAACCAGCATCGACTCGCAACACTTGGTGAGAAATGCGGGCTAGCCGCGCCCTTCCTTGCGCTTTCGTCTGCGTTTGGGTGAGGTCGGTTCGGCGACGCCTACGCGGATGCGGGCTCCGGCCTCATGGCCGATGGCGATGGTCCGCGAACCGACGGCCAGCGTGATCGGGCCGTTGAACGGCGCCCGCTCGCGGACCCGCACCGCGCTGCCGATGCTCAACTTCAGACCGGTGAGGTAGCGAAGGAACTCCGGGTCGCGGTCGGAAACCTCAACGATGATTCCGCGCTGCCCGACCGTCATTTCATCGAGGCGAACGCCGCGCGGCGGGGCAATGGACCCGTCGCGGCCGGGGATCGGCGAGCCGTGGGGGTCGAACCGGGGAAAGCCGAGGAACTCGTGAATCCGCTCCACGAGTCGGTCGCTGACCACGTGTTCGAGGACTTCGGCGTCGTTGTGGACTTCGTCCCAGGGCAGTCCGAGGGTGCGGGAGAGAAAAAGCTCGATGAGCCGATGGCGGCGGATCAAATCCAGCGCGACGCCGCGGCCCTGGTCGCTGAGATGCACGCCGTAATAGGGGGTGTGCGTGACGTAACCTTCTGCGGCTAAATGCTTTATCATTCCGGTGACGGAGGCCATTTTGACGCCCAAACGCTGCGCGATTTGCTTAGTGGACGCCTTCTGCTCTTCGACTTCAAGAGCGTAGATGGCCTTGATGTAGTCCTCGATGGAGCGACTCAGCATGGTTTTCGGGCCTCCGAATGACGCCGGGGTGCATGTTCGTAGAAGACGGCTCGACCCACAACCGGGCTTCAATAAAAATTAGGCTAGGCAAAATTATAGCTTGCGTCGGCCTACATGTCGATGTATACTGTGCCGAAGTTAGGGTTGGTCCGGCGTCGCTGCCGAGGGTCCGGCGGCGAAGAACGACCCGATGGGCCTGGTCATGGCACTCTCCAACGAATGGGACGCGGCAGCGGCCTCCTCGGCGTGCGAGGCGGGTCGCGCGTCGACGGTCTCGCAGCCGACGGCGGATGCGCGGCGGAAGCGCCCCGCGTGGCGACGACCGACCGCGACGCCCTCGTTGCCCGAAGTCCACTCCACCATCCACGTTCCGCACTCGGCGAGCTTTTTGCGCAAGGTGTTGGCCTTCGGCGGCCCGGGACTCATGGTCGCGGTGGGGTACATGGACCCCGGCAACTGGGCGACCGACCTCGCCGCCGGAGCGCGGTTCGGCTACACGCTGCTCTGCGTCGTGCTGCTTTCCAACTTCATGGCGATTCTGCTGCAGCACCTCTCGCTGAAACTGGGGATCGTCACGGGACACGACTTGGCCCAGGCGTGTCGGGCGCATTTTTCGACGCCGGTGTCGATGGTCCTCTGGGTTCTGTGTGAGATCGCCATCGCGGCGTGCGATCTGGCCGAGGTCGTGGGTTCGGCGATTGCGCTCAACCTACTGTTCGGCATTCCGCTGATCGTCGGAGTCGGACTGACAGCGCTGGATGTGATGGTCGTGTTGCTGTTGCAGCGTAAAGGCTTCCGGATGTTGGAATGCATTGTGGCCTCGCTGATTGTGACGATCGGCGGGTGCTTTGCCTACGAGTTGATCTACTCGCACCCGTCCGTCTCGTCGGCCTTAGGGGGACTCATTCCCAGGGCGGAGGTCATCACCAATCCGGGGATGCTCTACATCGCCATCGGGATTCTGGGAGCGACGGTGATGCCGCACAATCTCTATCTGCATTCCAGCATTGTGCAGACGCGCAACTTCCGCCGCGATGCCGAAGGGAAAGCTCTGGCGGTTCGCTTTGCGACGATCGACTCCACGCTCGCTCTGTTCTTTGCGTTCTTCATCAACGCGGCCATTCTCGTCTTGAGCGCCGCGGCGTTCCATGGGACTGAGCACGCGGACGTCGCGGACATCAATGATGCTTACAAGCTCCTGACGCCGGTGCTCGGAGTTCCGTTGGCGGGCACGTTCTTCGCCGTAGCCCTCCTCGCCTCGGGGCAAAACTCCACGCTGACAGGAACGCTCGCCGGCCAGATCGTGATGGAGGGGTTCCTGGAAATCCGCCTTCGCCCGTGGCTGCGGCGTTTGCTCACGCGCCTGGTGGCGATCGGTCCGGCGGCCGTCGTCGCGGGTCTGTACGGTGAGCACGGCGTGGGCAAGCTCCTCATCCTCAGCCAGGTGATCCTGTCCTTGCAGCTTAGCTTCGCGGTGGTTCCGCTGGTCTGGTTTACCAACGATCGACGGAAGATGGGCAAGTTTGCGAACCCTTTGTGGCTGTCGCTCGTAGCTTGGTGCGCGACGCTTGTCATCATGGCGCTGAACGGATACCTTGTGGTTCAGGCGATCGCTGAGTCGATCGGAGCCTAGTTTCACGGCTCGCGGCGGCCCACCATGTATCAGACGATACTGATTCCCCTGGAGAACTCGTGGGCGGACGAGACCATCCTCAACCATATCAAGGCCTTGGCGCGATTGATGGGTTCGCGGCTGATCCTTGTGCATGTCGCCGACGGCGTTGTCGCGCGGAATCAGGAGCAACTCAACCTCGATGAGTCGGAGGAGATGCGTCTCGATCGGCAGTACCTGGAGGAACGGCGTGCCGCACTTGCGGGCGAAGGGTTCGAGGCGTCGGCCCGGCTGGCGTGCGGCGACCCGGCCGACCAGATCGTTTCCGTCGCCGCCGAGGAGCACTGCGATCTGATCGCCATGGCCACACACGGTCACCGGCTCATCAAAGACGTAGTTCTGGGCAGCGTCGCCTCGGGCGTGCGGCACCGGACGGATATCCCTGTTCTACTCGTGCGGGCGTCGAGGCCGCACGGCGTGTAGCAGCGTCCCGACATCTCGCGCCTCAGCCACGGCGGACAATTGCACTCGGCGCCGACGCCCGCTAACTTCCCAAGAGTGCGTCCTGAAACCCCCTCACCCTGCCCTCGGACCCTCCCTCCTCGGTCGGCTCGTCTGACCCCCCAGCGGGGGAGAGGGGTGATAGGAGGCACTCTTAGCCGACCCTCACCCCCGCCCCTCTCACCGGTAGGGCGGGGTTGTGGAACTGCGTTTTCTCCGGGAGGAAATGAGCGTTGAACGCGGCTGAACCCGTGGCGCGCCGTGCGCGCCTCCTCATGGCGATCGTGTGCGGCGTGGTGTTTTTGACCTCGGGCTGTGCGGCCACGGCGCGCAAGCCGCTGTCGCCGGAGGAAGTCGAACGGCGCGAGGCCAAGGACGTCCAGCGACACTACGTGAAGCATGAATACATGGTCCCCATGCGCGACGGCGTACGGTTGTTCACGGCGGTGTATTCGCCGCGGAACAATTCCACCAAGTATCCGATCATGCTCACGCGGACGCCGTATAGCTGTCGGCCATACGGCGAGGGCAAGTACCGTTCGCTCCTGGGACCGAGCAAGCGCTTCGCCGATGACCGGTTCATCTTTGTGTGCCAG
Source organism: Planctomycetota bacterium (assembly GCA_043806315.1). Classification (GTDB taxonomy): domain Bacteria; phylum Planctomycetota; class Phycisphaerae; order UBA1845; family UBA1845; genus SBAX01. The sequence goes on from JAZDHF010000283.1 coordinate 3,548, forward strand.
GACGTGCGCGGGCGATTCATGTCCGAGGGGACGTTTGTGAACATGAGGCCGCACATCGAGGGAAAGAAGGACAAGAATGACATCGACGAGAGCAGCGACACATACGACACCCTCGAATGGCTGCTGGCGAACGTCGCTAACCACAACGAACGGGTGGGGATGTGGGGCATCTCCTATCCGGGGTTCTATGCATCGGCGGGAATGATCGACGCCCACCCCGCGCTCAAGGCCGTCTCCCCGCAGGCGCCGATCGCGGACTGGTTCTTCGACGACTTCTACCATCATGGGGCATTCTTCCTGCCGGACGCGTTCAACTTCTTCGCCGTGTTCGGCAAGCCGCGGCCCGAGCCGACGACGGAGTGGGGGCCGGAGTTCGAGCACGGCACGCCGGACGGGTATCAGTTTTTTATGGACTTGGGCCCGTTGAAGAATGCGGATGAGCGTTACTTTCACGGCGAAATCGGCTTCTGGAACGAGATCGTCGAGCACCCGCGGTACGACGAGTTTTGGCAGGCGCGACGCTTGCTGCCGCATCTGAGGCACGTCGCGCCCGCGGTGATGACCGTGGGCGGGTGGTTCGACGCGGAGGACCTGTACGGAGCGCTGAACACCTATCGGGCCGTCGAGCAACAGAATCCCGGCATCGTGAACGCGCTGGTGATGGGGCCGTGGTCGCATGGCGGATGGGCCCGAACCGATGGGGATAAGCTGGGCGTGGCCCGCTTCGATGCGAAGACGGCCCTGTTCTATCGTGAGAACATCGAGCTGCCGTTCTTCAACTGTTATCTCAAGGATCGCTGCGGGCCGCCGTTGCCGGAGGCGTACGTCTTTGAAACGGGGACGAATCACTGGCGGACGTTTGACGAGTGGCCGCCGGCGAATCTTGAACCGCGCGATCTTTACTTCCATTCCCAGGGCGATCTTTCCTTTGAGGCAGCCGGTGGGGGCGAGGCGTATGATGAATACGTAAGCGACCCGGCGAAACCCGTTCCGTTCACCGAGGCTATCGTGAAAGGGACGACGAAGGAGTATATGACCGACGACCAGCGGTTCGCAGCGCGGCGGCCCGACGTGCTGGCCTATCAGACGGACGTATTGGAGGAGGACATCACGGTCGCAGGACCGATGACGGCCGAGCTGTGGGTGTCAACCTCCGGCACCGATTCGGACTGGGTCGTGAAGCTGATCGACGTGTATCCCAACGACGCGACGGACCCGGAGGACATGCCCGAAGGAAAGCACCTGGGCGGGTGTCAGATGATGGTCCGCAGTGAGGCGATTCGAGGTCGGTACCGTGACGGGTACGATCGCCCGGCCCCCTTCACGCCGGAGCAGCCGACGAAAGTTGCCCTCCCTCTCCAGGACGTACTGCACACGTTCCTCAAAGGACACCGGATCATGGTGCAGATTCAGAGCACCTGGTTTCCGCTGGTGGATCGCAATCCCCAAACCTATGTGGACAACATCTTCCAGGCCGGGGAAGACGACTTCGTGAAGGCGACGCAACGCGTCTACCGCGGCGAAGCGCATTCGTCGCGCCTGCGACTGGGCGTAATGCGCTCTCCGGCGGATCGGTGAGCAACAGCCGACGGAGGGAGTCGAACCCTCAACCCCGGCTTTACGAAAGCCGTACTCTACCATTGAGCTACGTCGGCGACGTCGGGGAATGCTTGTAGAAGGTTTCCCCCCTGTCGTCAAGCATCGGCGACCCGGGCCTCGACACGCCGGCACTCGCGGTTGCGGACCCGGCCCGCACACGATAGAGTGCGATCGCGTCGCGTGTTCGAGGCGGTCGGTCGACGCAGCGTCAACGGAGCGAAACACCGATGCACGAGCGTTTTTCCGATCGGGCCCGGCACGCCATGGCCCTCGCCAACCTGGAAGCGGGCAAACTCGACCACAGCTATCTCGCCCCCGGTCATCTGATGCTGGGCCTCATCGCCGAAGGCGAATGCGTCGCCACCGAAGCCTTACGACTGCTCGACGTCGATCTGGACAAGGTCCGCGACGAGGTCGCCGCCCGGATGGGGCGCGGTGAGGCCGGGGGCGTCCTCGGACGACGAGCCCAGACCGACGAGACCAAGGAGGTCGTCGCCCTGGCGATCGCCGAGGCCCGCAAGTTCGGCCACCGCTACGTCGGCACCGAACACCTCGTTCTTGCTCTCCTGCAACTAGCCGACGGACTCCCCTCCAAGGTTCTCCGCCAACAGGGCGTGCAGTTGGAACCGCTCCGCGAGAAGGTGCTGGCCATGTTGCGTTCCAGCGTCGACCCCGCCCACGACCTCGCCCATTCGCGCCACGGGGACTTCGAGTGGGTGCACCAACAGGAATTGGCCAAGGCCTTCCGTTCACCTACGTTCTGGCACACGATGATCCTCGCCGTCGATTCAGCCAATCGCCTCGGCGCGGGCGAGATCGAGCCGCAGCACCTGTTGCTCGCCCTGCTGCGTGACGAGACCACCGGCGTGGCCAAGCTCCTTCGGACCAAAGGCGTCACCAAGGATTGGGTCCGCGATCAACTCGCCGGAAACAACAACACCTAGCGCCTCGCCACGCATCAGGACCGCGACCGCCAGGGAGCGGGCGGGATTGCCGATTGCCGATTGGAACGGGGCGGGCGCGGGGACAGCTTAGGTTTCCCCGGCCTCTGACACTCTCTTTTCCACCATCGAAACCCCCGACTTTGGCCGCTACGATCTTGTTGCCCGGGGTCCGAACCACGGGCGTGAGCGAAAGACGAAAGTCGTGGGGTCTGGCCATTTCTGATGGTGCGGCGGAATGATTCGCGCCCTGCTTTAATTGCGCGATAGGTTTGGTGCTGGCAGAATCCTGGGGTGTTTGTACTGTGGAGACACCTTTCAGGAGAGCGCAATGGACAGGGATGTTTTGATGCATCAGATGCATGTCCTGAGCCGCGAAGGAACGGAGCGTTTCCAAGAGTTGTACAATCAGGCATTGGGCGCCTTGGACCGTGCTCCCGATGGACAATGGATCGCCGCCAATCATGAGCGT
>JAZDHF010000284.1:0-2177 GCA_043806315.1 Planctomycetota bacterium
CCGCCGACAGCTTGGTTCTCGATGGGGGTAAGGGGGTTTTCTGCGCGTACCCTGCCCAACTTGTGCACAACGCATCACGGCCGACGCCCGCCCAGCCTCAGCCACGTCCAATCGGAGCGGTATGAATAATCCGGGTTAACTGCCTTGTTTTCAAGGGTTTGCGCACGTCCGAAGGGACATCCGATAACACAAAAAGACACCGAAAAGCACCCGTTTGCCAGGAATCAGCCAGGAAGTGAACGTCCTTGGGCGCGGGTTTGCAATGGCCTCTTTCGCCATCGTCGGCCGAAAACAAGTTGACGCACTGTTTTCGATCTTGTAGCATTTCGCTAACAACGGAGGCCGCTGTTTTCGTCTCCGCGGGCTGCGGATCCGGACCTGCGGTCGCGCGGTGGCGTAGTGGAGCGCCAGTGGCATGGCGAATGCATCAGGGCGACAGGTTCGTTGTGCGGAGGGCTACTCGGCCTTCATCCCTGCTCCGCTTCCCCCGAATCTGGCCTGGACGTCCAACTTGGTCGCGGCGCTGTCGGATGCCGACCGCCTCATCGGACGGCTCGCCGGGGAGGGGGCGCGCCTGCCGAACCCGTACCTGTTGATGCGTCCCTTCGTTCGTCGCGAGGCTGTGCTGTCGAGCCGCATCGAGGGGACCCAAGCGACCCTGGGCGAGTTTCTCGCGGCCGAAGCCGGCGCCGCCGTCGATCGGAGTCCGGACGATCTTCGCGAGGTCGGCAACTACGTCGCTGCCCTGGAGCACGGGCTGCGACGGTTGCCTGAGCTTCCGCTGTCCCTCAGGCTGGTCAAGGAGTTGCACGCCGTCTTGATGGAAGGAGTCCGAGGCGACCACGCCACGCCCGGCGAGTTCAGGCGCTCGCAGAATTGGATCGGGCCACCCGGATGCACGCTGGCCAACGCCATCTATGTTCCGCCCCCGCCGGGCGAATTGATGAGCTGCATGGGTGAGTGGGAGCTGGCGCTCCGCGACGCCACCAATCCGCCGCTCCTTCAGGCCGCGCTGATCCACTATCAGTTCGAGGCGATCCATCCGTTCCTCGACGGCAACGGCCGCGTCGGACGGCTGCTGATAACGCTGCTCCTTGTGGAGCGCAACATCCTGCCGACGCCCCTGCTCTACCTGAGCGCGTTTTTCGAGGCCACCCGGCGCGATTACTACGATCGCCTCCTCGCCGTGAGCCGAAACGGCGAGTGGGAGGCTTGGCTGGAGTACTTTCTCAACGGCGTGGCCCGCCAGTCGGAGGACGCCGTGAGTCGCGCCGAGCGGATCAACCGGCTTCTGGAAGAGTGGCGATCGAGGGTGGCCGGTGCGTCTTCCAAGACGCCCGCGTTGGTGTTGGACATGCTCGCGGCCAATCCCTTCGTTACCGCCAAGAGGGCTGCGGAATACCTCGGCGTTGCCTTCACCACCGCGCAGCGGGCGATCAAGAAGCTGATGGACGCGTCGATCGTCGAGGAGGTCGGCAACGCCCAGCGCGACCGGGTTTACTGTGCGAAGGCGATCCTAGACATACTGGAAGAACCAGCGCGATTGGCACCGGCATGACGGCTAGAAGGCGAGGACCGACATCGAGAACCGCTGGTTGACGGCAGCATGACGACTCGGTACCCAATCCGGCGGCCTTTGAAGGCGAATCGTCCATGATTGACAGCAGTTCCCCCGCGAGCGTGCGTGTGAGCGGGTGGCGGATCCGACGGCACCGGATGTCCAGATCGGTCCAGATTCCAATGGCAATCACCAGCCAAACCACGGTCGTTGCCGGCAGCCGACGAATCCGTTGGCTGTGCCGCTCCGTCTAGGTAAGAACGGCACGAATCGTCTCCGGCGGTACGAACCCAGCGAGCGCTTCCAGAACAATGATGCGTGCGGGCCGCTCCGCCCTGAGTGGAGAACTCGGCCCTCCCTGGCCGATACTCGACATCGTTCAAGCCCCCATCGCGATAGAGAGACTTTGGATCCATCCGAATCTCTATCGTCTTTGTCGGGCTTGATTTATGCGCCTTAACTGAACCGCATTGGGGTTAGACCCATCTTCAACACCGCGAAATCGTAAGTCTTGAGAAACAAAGCACTTATGATCCGTGATTTTCGCCTTGGCACTACACATCCGCTCATGGTCATAAGCTGCCGCTCGGTCTCGTATTCACGGGGAGAAGCGCACGGT
>JAZDHF010000285.1:0-20123 GCA_043806315.1 Planctomycetota bacterium
CATTTCCCGCCTCCTCCACTCCGCCGAACGCGGCGTAGCCTACCACCTCCCGCCGCATTCCCTACGCAACCTGCCACCAACCTCTGTTTTCGGCTCAACCAGCATCGACTCGCAACACTTGGTGAGAAATGCGGGCTAGCAACACTTGGTGAGAAATGCGGGTTAGCACTGGGATGCCGGTTTTAGTCACTATACGCCACGCGTTCTCAATACTGGCAAAGCCGGTGGTGCGGAAGTCGGGTTAGGTGCGATGGAGCACTAGATCGGCGATGCGCACTCTTCTCCGCTTTCGGGAGAGGGTGGGTGCGAGGTGCGGTGTAGACCCCGGGCAAGCTTGTCCTGAGCCTTGCCCTGAGCCTCGAAGGGCTCGAAGGATCGGGTCATCGACCCGACCACATCCTACGGTCGGATGCAGTCGTCGGTGATCAGCTCCTTGGGTTTCGGATAATCCGGCGGGATGCCCGGCGCGGTCACACTCTCGCCGCGCTCGATGCGCTCTGCCACCGAAAGGTTCAGGTCCAACAGTTGTTTGAGCAAATCGCCGTCGGAGGAGAAGCCGTACGCCTCCATCACGGCTTCATCCAGCGCCGCGTGGGCGACTTTGAGAGGATTGTCGCCGGGTAGTTCGAGCATCCGATAGACGGCGCGCAGCCCACCATCGGTTTTCTGCAACGCATCCTTGCGAGCTTGCCGAACCTCAAGCGCCGCCTCGGCAACCTCACGGATCCGCTTCTTGGTCGGTCGCTGCGGCCACGGGAATGTGTTGAAGACCGTTGGTGGAGTGTATCTAAACCGCTCCGTCAGTTTAGAGCACTTCGTGATGAACCACAGCCAATGGGCGTAGCTTTGCAGAATCCCAAACGAATAGTCGTCGGGGAACGCGAAGACGAACACCGCGTGATCTGGTCTTATCGACGAAGCGATGAAATTAAAGATCGGTCGCTTGGTCACGCCGGAACAAGCGACGTACCTCGGCATTTTCCGAATCAGCCGGATCATCTCAGGGCGGTCGTAAGAGTGACGCCACCAAAATCGGAGGAAAAGCTGATGGTGAGGACGTTTCTTCCCGGCCGCGGTTGCTCCGGTCGTCGCTCTTGTTCGGCGTACGGGGAGAACGTTGCGTTTGATCCGGTCGAACGGCGCCGTGTGCTGACCGGCGTCGATCACGGACATGTTGTGGAAGTCGATCACCCAGCGCGTCGGACGACCATCGCCGGTCACAACGTCCCGGCCGATCAGGAAAGGATGAATGACCTTTCGGTTCTTCCTGTCCTTGGCGAAGAACTCCATCGCTTCGCGCGGTTGTAAGATGAACGCATCGTGACCGGGCACCTGACCCTGAAAGACCCGCTGTGGATCAGTATTGCAGCGGAGAATCTTCGCGCCGGTCACATCCGCCCGGTCCGATAGGGCCGCGTTAATCGTGGAACACGCGCGGGATTTGAGGTCATACTCTTTAGCCGCCGGCCCTTCTCCGCGCTTGCGTATTCTGCTGCTTTCTTGCGGCGGATCGACCTTGTACCACAGGCGGCGTTGCTTGGGCAGGAGTCTCACATTCTTCGTCTTGACCCAGTTGACGATCGACACATGGACGTTGGCCTCGCCGGACCAGGGCTGGTTATCGACGGCCTCGATGATCGTGCCGCTCTGCACGATGTGGTCCAGTCCGCCGACGCGGGACTGATTGTTGCGTATGTTCTGCGTGCCGACGAGTCCCGCTCGACCGGCGATCGGATCGTCGGGCGTGCACTCCGGCAGGTGGTCGTGCGCCAGGCGGAGCCAGTAGACGCAGTAGTCGGCCATGCCCGGTACCTGGGGGAACGTGCGGCGCACCGCGTTAATGTAGTCGGCCCCGCGCTCCGGCCTGAGGCGCTTAGCCCCAAGAAACGGCGGGTTCCCGATGATCACGTCCGCCTTAGGCCAGACCGCCGGCGCGATCCGACCGACGGCCCAAGGGTCCTCGTCCAGTTCCGCGAACAGCATCGTCGGGAACGGCTCGCCGTTTCGGAAGGGCGTGATGAGTGCGTCCCCCGCGATGAAGTTCTCGTCAAGTCGATCGAGCGGCAAGGCCGGTTCGTGAATGTGTAACTCGTCGATGGCCAGCTTGCGGGCGATCATCATGGTCACCTTGGCGATCTCCACCGCGAAGGGATTGATGTCGATGCCGAAAAACTGATTCGCATGTACGAACCCGATCTGCCGCTGACCCTTCTCGTCCTTCTTGCGTTCCTCGATGCGTTCGAACAGACGGGCTTCGAGACGCTTCACTTCCCGATACGCGATGTACAGGAAGTTGCCCGACCCGCAGGCCGGGTCCAGCACGTGATAGTTGGTCATCCGGTTGCGGAGCTTTTCGAGTTCCGTCAGCGTCGTCGCGTTCTCGATGAGGTTCCGCCACGGTTCGACGATCGTCGGCCCGACGATCTTCATGATGTCCGTCGGGCGAGTGAAGTGCCCGCCGTAGGCGTGGCGTTCCTCTTTTTCCAAGGAATGCTCGAACAAGGCGCCGAAGATTTCGGGACGGACCTTGGACCAGTCGGACTTGGCGGCCTGACGAAGCTGGTTCAGTTCGTCGTCGTGCAGATCGAGCATGGCGGGTTCCTTGAAGAGTCCGCCGTTGAAGTAGTCCACGCCCTTGAACCGACCGCCCGCGGCGCGGACCGGCGAGTTCATGGCCTTGAATAGCCCGCCGAGCAGTTCGTAGCTGTCCGCGGGTCCTTTGCATTCCTCGAGCAAGCGGACGACGAAGTATTTCTCCAACAGTCCGATGTCCTCGGCGAAGAGGGCGACGAGCATCTGTAGCGCAAACCGCTGGGCCGTCTCGCGCGGGACCTTGCGGATGATGAGCTTGTTGAAGCAAACGGCGAGGAGATCAGCGGCCCTGCGCGTGACCTCCTCATGATCGTTGCCGAAAACGGGGCGCTGAGGCGTGGGGAACAGGAACGCGAGCGGGCCGTCGCGCTCGGGGAGTTCCGACAGCGGCAGTCGATCTACCGGCGTGTCCATCTGGGTCTCGAAGTCGAAGACCCAGATTTCATCGAAGTTGCACAGGATCACATAACGCGGCCGCCCCGGAACGAGTTGCACCCAGTAGTCGAACGCCTGCCGGTAGTGCCGAGTAAGGTCCTCCCCGCGTTTCTTCATTTCGATGAGCACGTACGGTTTCCAGACGTAGTCCGCGAAGGCGACGCCTCCGCCCGCCTCGCGCCCCTTACGCACGCGGAACTCCGGCGTGCCGCCCACGTCAAGGGAACCCTTGTGCCCCAAGGCTTGGAAAAGATGATCGAGGAAGATCTGGGCTTGGCCCTTCTCGTCGCCGCTGATGTGTTCACTCGCCCAGGCGACGAAGTCGGCCAGGCGTTGCTTTCGATCATCGACCATCGGGTGCATTATGGTCCCACGGGGCAACCTACGGCAACGCCTCCTGCCACGACCGCCCGCGGACCTGCGGACGCTACAGGCTCTTGTCCGGAGCCGTTCCGAGAGGGGCGGGCATGCTCTGGCGCCCGAAAGCGAACCGGCCCGGCGAGGACGAATCTCGCCGGGCCGATCGGTTGTCGCATACGTCGCGGTCGAACCGCGAAGGTTAGTACTTGAGCGTATACGCGTAGGTCAGGGCCGCTCCCATGTTGGCCGTCTCGTCCTCCGCGTGGTCGAGTCCGACCTGCACCGACATGCCCAGCTTGTGGGCATCGGCGATCTGCCATTGCCAGCCGGCCTCGGCGATGTTCTTGCCCCCGCCGCCCTCGTGCTGGCCGATGCGGTACATGTAGTCGAGCACCCAGCGGAGGTTGCCGTCGGAACCCAGCGGGCCGTCCAGACCGGCCACCGCCCCATACTGGAAGTGCCGGAGGTCTTCATAGTTCTGATGGTTCGCGGTGATCCCGAAGAAGTTCAGATGGGAGCGGATGCCGCTCTCATATTCGTTGGTCATCGCCAACCGCAATTCCCAATCGACCCCATTGGACCGCTGTCCGGTCGGGAGCCGAAGGCTGCTCGCCAGGGCGAGCGCCGGAAACCAGTCCTGCTGATCGGTCATATGCCAGAACAGTCCCCAGTAGCCGTCGTGGTGGCCGTCCGCCTGGGCGGGAATGTGTCCTCCGTCGCCGATCTGAATCGGCATGGTGGACGATACCTCCACATTCGGGCAACAGCCCCACACCGCCACCGGCTGCACGTAGAAGTCATCGTTGGAATCGCCCGCGTTGGCCGGGAAATTCTCCGTCTCCCACCGGAACGCGAACCGCAGGTCCACCGCGTGGGTTTCAAAAGCGGTGGCGTCTGCCACATTAAAGGTCTCGCCGCCGAGCAGATCGAATCCGCTCTTGACCGTCGTGGTCGTCGTCTTGACGGTCGTCTTTTCCTTTTCTTGGGCCGCTACGGAGACGGCCAGCACCATCACGAAAACACACGAGAGCATTCGCTTCATAAGCGTTGACTCCAAAAAAACAGACTCCGAGAATCAAGCACGCGCCCGCAGACCGCGCCGTCCGCCCAAGGCCCACGCGCTTCAGGAACCACCGACTAAGCCGCTAACGACCGGCCCACCCCGAGCGATCTCCACGCGGAAGTGATCACCCGGCTCTGCGGGACCGGGCCCGCCCCATCAGCCGGCGCTGAGTCACGGGGTCGTCGTTGCCCCGAGAACCAAGTTGGCGAGGTAGTTTCCGACGATCGACGCCGGGATCCCGCCCAGTCCGGCCGTAAAGCCGAACCACACGTTTTTCCCGGTCGTGTTGCAGCCGGTGCTCAAGCCCGTGCAGACAACACCGAACAGAGAAACAGCCAACAACCGACGATACGATCCCTTTTTCATCGTTTTCCTCCAATGGACTGAACTTGTCCTCAACAACCTTCCGATCCGCGCGCCCTTCATCGAGCGTCGCTCGTGGGCCTACGTCGCAGACTTCCCGCGTCCACGCCTGTCGATTCCCCGGGCGACGCTCTCAGACGACCACGCGTCGCGTAGATTACAAATCCGTAATCGGCCGGTCAAGCCCCTTTCGGTTGGTAAAATCACGCACTTTTTGCTGTCCTGTGAATTTCGGGGTCCTGGGTAAGACTGGTCGTTCCATTTTCGGGGAAGCGTCCCTACGGTTTCCCTTTGGCGAGGGAGATCGGGGAGTTCACGGTAAAGGGGAGCGACGCTTCGTCCGCCTTCGAGGAAAGCTTGTCGTCGACGAACACCTTGAGTACATAATCGCCGGCCGGCAACGTCGGGGGCAAAGTGATCCGTTGGGCGATGAAGAAATCACTGCGGCGGCGACGGCAGGTGTCCACGATCTCCGGCTCCTCACGCTGCCACACGGACTTGCCGTCGGCCGTGAGCACCTCCAACCGAGTCCCGAGCCGCGTCTGAAAGAGGCCCTCGGCGGTCTTTTCGGCGCGAAGGTTGGCGATTTCCGAGTACACGATCGTCTGCGTGCTGCGCCCGGCGACGAAGTCCTCACGGGGCATCTCCTCATAGGCGCCGAAGGTGACAACCTTGCGGCACAAAGCGACGGCGGAGACGACCGGGTCGGCCTGGTCGGTGACGGCCTCGCGGAGTTGGTCCACGCGGGTGATCGCTTCCTCTCCGGTGAGCAACGGATCGCGGGCCGCGTTGCGGATCGCCGCCGCCGCCTGCATCAAGCCGATAAGCATCGTTCGCGCTCGTTCGCCGAGGTGGGGCGACACGTCCATGGCCTGAGCGTCACGCTCGAACGCGAGTTCCACCAGACGCAGTTGCCATTCGGCCTCAAAATCCTTCTTGGCCGCGACCTGGTTTCGCAACTGGACAAGGAGTCGATCGACCGACGCCGCGCCGTCCGCGGGCCGGGCGTCGAGCGGGGCGTTCGTGGAGTTCGAGCCGCCCGGCTCAGCGGCCTTGGTCGATGGCGGATCCGCCCAGCGAACGGCCACCGACTGCACCGCGGGGATCGCCAGAGTCGGCTTGAGCGGTTGGGCTTCCGGTAAGGCGACCTGCGTGTTGGCGAACGCTTGGTCCGGTGGAGGGGCCGGGCGATCGGCCTGCGGCGCTACGCCGGGAGTCCCGGTCTCGCCCCCGGATGCGTCGGCCGAATCTGCGCCCGTGGGGAAGTTCGGCGAGGAGCCCAGCCGATACCGTTGGGTCCGCGCCAGGAACTCCTCCACCGCGGCCAGGGTCTCCTGTTCTTTCTCGACCGGCGTCGTGGCTGCCGGACCCGCCTCACCGCCTGCCGTCGGCGCTGACGATGGGGCCGACGGTTTGGTGCGGAACGTCGCGCAGCCCGACATCGCACCTGCCAACGCGACGACGAGAGCGACGCTCATCGCCGCGCCCGCCACACCGCGCCGGCTAAGAGTGCATCCTAGAACCCCTCTCCCCCGCCGGGGGGTCAGACGAGCCGACCGAGGAGGGAGGGTCCGAGGGTAGGGTGAGGGGGTTTCAGGACGCACTCGGAGCCGCGCGGCTCGGGCCACCCTTGAGGTCGTTTCTCGATCGGATTGAGCTTCCATGCTCCGCTTCCTATCCCACTTTGCTGGCCGTTGTCCGCACGCAAGCACTGTGTTTAACGATGAACCTCTCCACCGCAACGTCCACCGTGGACAGGCCGGTTTTAACGGCGATATCCGCGGCGAGCAGATCGCGCTGTTGTTCCCGCAACTGATCGACGCTGGTCTGTTCGAGTCGCCGCTTGAGCGTCTCCGGGTCGGTGAACATCCGACGGGCGAGACCGCCGAGGTCGGCGCCTTTTCTCCACTCATCGAAGGTCTCCAGCAGCCGCCGGACGCTCCAGGCGAGTCCCGCAATGGCCCGACCGGGGGCGGCCCGATCCGTGGTCAGCACTTGCTCCCATTGCTTCAGCGCCCGCGAGGTGTCACCGGACGACACCGCGTCGATGACCGCGAAGACCTTCTCCTCGCGGCGTTCGCCGGTCGCGGCCTCGATATCACTCGGCGTAATCTCAGGCCGGTCGCCGACGTAGGCGGCGAGCTTCGCAAGTTCCACGTCGAGCCAGCCGAGGGCGTCGCCAAGGTGTTCCTTCAGCCTTTGCGCCGCGGCGTCGCTCAGCCTTTTCCCGTAGGTTTCCTTCGCTCGGCGGACGATCCAGACGACCACGGCCCGGCCCTTGGGCGCCTCACACTCGATGACCGCGCCGCCCGCGGCGATGATCTTGCGCAGTCGGGTCGTCTTGGGCATCGAGTCGCACAAGAAAATCAGGCACCCGCCTTCCGCCGGAGCGGAGCAGTACCTTTCCAGAGCCGCCCGGTTTGCGGTAATGCAGTCGTCGGCGTCATCGACGACCACCACGCGGCGGCCTCCCAACAGCGACGGCGTCCGCACCTCGTCCAAGAGGTCCGCCAGTTGCGCGGTCTCTCCGTCGATCCTTGTCGGTCCCAGCGAATCCGTTTCCGGCCCCAACGTCCGCAGGATGCCCACGAGCGCTTCGTGCCGCAGGAACCGATCCGGTCCGACGACGGCATAGACGGGGTGCATGGTCGAGGAGGCTGTGGGCATGAGGTTATTTGCCGTTGGTCGGAAATCCGCGGGACGTTTCGGTCATCAGGGCGAGCCGCTGCTTCGCCTCGGCGATGGTCTTCCCCGCGGCGGGGTCGATGCGCGTCGCACGGGTGTAACACTCACGTGCCAACACCTCGTCACCTTGATACACGGCCACATCGCCCAGGTTCATCCACACCTCCGCGTCGTTGGGATTGTACCGCAGGATGGTCCGCAGCCGATCCGCCGCCGCCGAATAGTTCTTCCGCTCCCGATCCACCATCGCGGCGCCCACAAGGGCGGCCCGCAGATTGGGCCGCTGCTTTAGGGCGATTTCGTAGGCGTTCAAGGCTCGATCCAGGTCGCCCACACGGTAAAGCATGTCGGCCATCTCGGCAAACGCCTCCGTCCGCTGCGGGTCGAGCTTGACGGCCTCGCGAAGTCGAGCGATCCCCTCGACGTACTCGCCGTGCTCGCGATGGGCGGCGGCCTCCGCCATCAGCTTGGCGATGCGTTCCTTCGCCCGCTTCGACCCGGGCAAGGCGGCATCGGCGTCCGCCGTGGCGTCCGTCCTGCCCGCGGCTGCGGCCGCCCCGACGGACAACTTGTCCGGCTGCGTCGTACCCGGCATAAGCTCGACAATTTGGCGTTCGCTCTCGACCCGATGGCCTCCAAGGTCGCTGACCGTCAGGCGAAGGGCGAGGGAACCGTTCAGCTCATCGGGCACGCGCCAGTCGTAACGTCCGGTGTTGGAGAGCGGTTCGGCGACCACCGGCTTCCACGTCGTCTCCGGCGGGCGCTGATACGCGATCTCCAGGGGCCGAACGGTGAGCTGCGAATCCACCGCCGTCCACCGAATCTGCACGATGCGCTGACCAAGCTGCGTCGTCTGTCGAACCGGATGAAGCTGGACGACGGGGGGCGTAAAGTCCACCAACGCCCGCTGCTGCGGTTTCGTCGAGGGCGTCGGCGGCCCGCTCGAGGTCCCGGTCGCGTTCGTGAAAACCAGGAAGAAACCGAACGCCCCCTCGCCGGGCGCCGAGAAGGTCACCGGAGAATGGCGGTCTTCGTCGTAGCCGTACTCATGCCACGTCGCTCCGTCGTCCTGCGTGTACCACAGTTGCACCGCGTCGAGGGGAAGGGCGTTCTCGTTGACCGCGTACTCGATGTCGAAGGTACGCGAGCGAACGCGGACGATGTCCTCGCCGCCCGCCGCTGCAGCGCCGAGACCGCCCGCGAGCAGCCAAAGGCATCCATGCCTGAACCGTGTCGGCGGCATACCATCACCGTATGGAAAGGTTCATTCCGCACGCCCGGCCTCCATGCCGAGCCGTGCGTCATATCGGTCCACCGCGCGCGGACGCTGCACGAAATGGACCGACGTTCGGACGGCCTCAACTCGCTTCGTCCACGTGCCTCGCCCCCGTTTCAGTAGTGCTATCCAAACCCCAACGCAATTGCCTGTATTGACAAGGCAGCCCGATTCGCGTTGGTCCGGCTCGGTCCGCAGGCCGGACCAACTTAGATTCAGTGATGCTGATAGTCTTATCCGAAACGAGGCGGTGTTTGGTTAGAACTGGTGTTGCAATTGACACGTTGGGTCGCGTCAGGGCGATAAAACCGCAGTTTTACGGTCCGCAGAGCCGATGAGGGGTATGCGATTGACTTGGCGGGGTCGGGGAACCTCGGTTACACTCCGCCGCGCCGCGTAGTGTGTGTAGGATGACACCCTCGTCCGGTTGGCAACCAACGGAGAGTGACAACATGCAGGAGTATGAACGGCTGAAGGAGCTAGTCGAGGCCGCCGCTGACGATGTCGCGAAGGCGTCGGGAGGCAATAAGGCGGCGGGAACGCGTGTCCGAAAAGCGATGCAGGATATCAAGGACACCGCGCAAACGGTGCGGAAGAAGATCCTGGAGGTCCGTTCCCAGCCCACGACCTAGTGCTCTATCAGGGCTCAAGTGACGGGTGGCATGGCCAAGCGAAGCGCCGCCATGCCGGGACAGCACGTGCCGGCGACACCAACCCGCGACCGAGCGCGGGGGCGTGCGGAGGTGGTGCCGCCGATTCGTCTGAGCTCGCGCCGCACAGCCACCTCTTGGATCCGTGGTGGGCCGAATAGGATCGGCAACGCGCGCGGAATCGAGGCCTCATGCCGCCCCCTTTGCTGATTGACCTCGAGCAAATCGACCTCGATCGCGTTTGCCTGACGAAGGACGAGATTTATCAAGGGCTTCCCCATCGTTTCGAGTTTCGCGTGCTGGACGGCGTCTGCATGGTCGATGCGCAGGGCCGGCGGATCGTCGCGTACGCCGACATCAGGCCGGACGACTGGTGGGTCCGCGGACACGTGCCGAGCCGGCCGCTCTTGCCCGGCGTGCTGATGCTTGAAATGGCGGCGCAAGCGTGCGCGGTGCTGGCCAAGACTCTGGGCAGCGACGCCTTCATCGGGTTCGGCGGAGTGGAGAACTGCAAGTTCCGGGAGACGGTCGCGCCGCCGGCGCGTCTGTACATCCTGGGGGTCGGAGTCGAGCATCGCGCACGACGGATCATCTCCGATACGCAGGGCGTGATGAACCACAAGTTGATCTTTGAGGCGAGGGTGACGGGATTACCCCTTCCCTAGACGTGACGCGGCCACGTATTCCCGGAAGCATTTCCGAGGCAGCGCACGGTCCTGCCGGCAGTCCCGGCGCGAACGGGCGGGGCGTCTATCTGGGCTGGGCGACGTGTTTCGTGCTCGCGGGCCTGCTCTTCGGCCTTACGGCGAATCGTGGGGCGCAATGGCAGGACTCCGGCAATAACATCCTGCGGGTCGTCACCCGCGAGCCGGTCAATCCGCTGGGGCTGGCGCTCAGTCATCCGTTGCATCACTGGCTGGGGCGATTCGCAGTTTGGCTGGATTGGTTCGAACCGTGTCTTGCGATCACGCTGATCAGTTCACTGGCCGCCGCAGTAGCGGTGGCCAACACGTTCGGATGCGTCTATTCCCTGACGCGGATGCGCTCCGGCGCGGCGTTTGCGGCGATGTCCCTAGCCTTCGCGCACACCTTCTGGCAAATGGCGACGCTGGCCGAAATGTATACCCTCGTGGCGGCGCTGCTCTCGGGCGAGTGCTGGTGCTTGATCGTCTTCGCGCGGACACGGCAGCCGATCTACTTGTGGCGAGCGCTGCTGCTCAACGGCGTGGGTGTGTCCAATCACCTCTTGGCAGTCCTCACGACGCCTGTCCTGGCCGTGGTCGTCCTCGTCGCCGCCCGGCGAAAGGACATGCGCTTTCCAGGCGTGCTGCTTACGGGGGCGATGTGGCTGATCGGGTCGGCGCCTTACACGGGCATGGTCCTTGAGGAGTTCGTCCGCAGCGGGGATCTCACCGGAACGCTTCGTTCGGCGTTGTTCGGACACGGGTACAGCGATAAAGTGCTCAGCACATCGCTCTCGCTGCGGCACCTGGGCGTGAGCATCGGGTTTATCCTCCTGAACTTCCCCAACCTGCTTTTGCCCGCGGCCATATTCGGCATCGCGTCGGCGCGAAACACGTTTCGTCCCCCACCCCAAGGGGCGGGGCACCCTTGCGGACTCGGCGTGCCCACGCTGGTAAGACGGGGTTTACTCGCCGGGTTGACGATCCACGCGGTCTTCGTCTTGCGTTACCCCATCGTGGACCAACACACCTTTTTCCTGCCGATGTACGTGCTTCTGTCGATCTTCGGGGGGATCGGCTTCGCAAGATTCCTCGATCGCGCGTCCGGGCTACGCCGTGCGGTCGCCCTCACCGCAGCGTGGGGATTGCTAGGCCTGACGCCTTGCCTATACGCCGTTCTGCCCGATGTCGCGCGACATTGGAAGGTGCTGGCGTCGGTCGAGCGGCACAAGCCGTACCGCGATGACTACGTCTATCTGTTCACGCCGTGGTCGATCGTGGAGCGTTCGGCGGATCGAATGAGCCTTGAGGCTGTCGCCCTCGCCGGCGCCGACGGGATCATTATCGTCGAGGACCGCATGGCCGAGTTCGCAGTGCGGTATCGAGCACTCCGGGCCGACTATGATGAGCTACAGATATTGAACAACCTCCCCGCCGAAGTCGCCCGCGAAGCGCTCGACGCTCACCGCCCGGTGGTCTTGGTTCCCGCGAACACCGAAACGCCGAGAACCGATCCGCACATGGGTACATGGCGGCGGATCGGGGACTTGTACTTGCTTGTTGGCGTATCGCAGGAAGACGTACCCGCTCCCTCACAGTCGCGGCTCTGATGGTTGCAGCGGTTCTACGCGGACCATCTTGAACTTCACGACGAGCGCGACGACGCCGGCGACGACGAGCATGTACAGCGGCACGACGTAGCGCAGGCGAAGCACGATCGGGGCGCAGCCCATCAAGGCGAAAAACGCCGCGAGGGCGTAACTGACGCGCACCACGCGCTGGATCGGCCATCCGCGATCCACCAACTGGTCATAGAAGTGACTCCGATCGCCGACCATGAGCGGTCGCTGATTCCGCCGGCGGCGGGCGAGGGTCAGCACCATATCCGCAAGCGGCAACCCGAACATCATCAGCGACCCCAACATCCAGCGGATCGTCTCGCTCGACTTGGCGAAGAGCAGCAGCAGGATGGCCGCGTTCAGTCCCAGCAGCATGGACCCCGCGTCGCCCATGAAGATCTTGGCCGGATTGCGGTTGTAGGGCAGGAACCCCAAGGCCGCTCCCATCATCGCCGACGAGATCACGACCCGTTCGACGTCCAGCGGACGCCAGTCGTTCCACAGATGAAGATCGGCCGCAAGGACGAGGAACCCCGCGGCCATGATCCCCAGCACGCCCGAGCACAGCCCGTCCAGACCGTCGATCAGGTTGGTGGCGTTGCAAGCGCCCAACACGATAAACACCGTGAAGGGGACCGACACGGTAAGCACGAGAACGCGGGGAAGATTCTCAGAGTGGGCGCCGATCAACCGCAAGAAAGGCAGCAGAGTGTCGTCCCCCAATCCGAACAGCACCAAAATCACGGCCACGACCATGCCTCCCGCGAGTTTCACCACCGGTGAGGCCAAGTGCAGATCGTCGAACAGCCCCAGCAGAGTAATCGCCAGGCCCGCGGTGAGGATGCCCAGGGTGTGCATCGTGTTCAGCGACGGCCCACGAGCGCCGGCTGTGGGGTGGGGCGTCGCCGCGAACAGGGCCAGGGCGAAGAGGATTCCCGCGGCCCAACCCAGGAAAATCGCCACTCCGCCGAGGTAGGGGATGGGGCGTTTGTGCGGTTTGAGAAACTCATCGGGCCGATCGACGATGTTCTTGTGAAGGGCGTATCGCCGACAGAGCGGCGTGGCGACGAGCGATACGGCAAATGCGCAGGCAAGGATCGGCCAATAGGCGCGAACCTCCTCGCCGAGGGTTGTGTAGTTTGGCGGCAACCTCGAAACTCACTGCTTGGGTGCCCCAGCCCTTGGGCTGGGGGACTGACTCAACAGATTAGAGCAACCGCTCCTCCGGTCACTCCTGGGAAGATCACGGAGCCGAACATCAGTCCCCCACCGCAAGCGGTGGGGCACCCAGCACAGACTTAACGTGCCGGGAGATGAGGTCTACGTCAACTCCCCGTTCCGGCGCAAAGGGATCACGGCACGGTCAGTTCGAGGTTATGGACGCGCGGGCCGTCGTTGAGTTCGCGTAGCATGAGACGGACTTGACGTCCGATGAGGTCGCTCCCGCCGCTGATGCGATACTCCGCTGACTGTGTGTCGCCGGGACGTAGGTTGGCGAAGGGACGGTACTGACGTTCGTGCCCGGGCACGGCGGCCGATCCGCGAAAACTCAACACGCTGTTAGAACGGTTGCTGACGACGTGGCGGAGCACGAGGTCGTTGCCTTGGACGACGACTGTCCCCGACACCTCGACATCGGCAAGTCCGACCTCCACGCTCAGCGGAACCTCGACATAGTAGGACTCGGGCGTCAGCATCATCTTGGCAAGGATGATCTTCCGTCCCGCCGGCTCACTATGGGGATAGCGGATTTGCAGTTCGATTTTCTCCTCGCGGCCGGGCGAGAGATTGAAGCTGAACGTCCGCGGCGTGATTTCCAACGACGAGGGGGCCTCGAACGATCCGTGGCCGGAAACCGCGTGCGGACCCGGATACGAAAGCTCGAAGGTGTGGCGCACAAGCTCCTTGCCGGAATCGACGCGGGAAGGCTTCAACGCGAGCGAGGTCACAAAGTCCGCCAACCACCGATCGACGCCGCTCACGAATACCGGCGCACCCGAGAGTCTCACAAGTTGCCGCCCCTGTTCGTCGCGTTGCAGCGCAGTGGAGCGGCCCCACAGATCAATCCGTGCCGAAGCCCGGCCCAATTGAACGGCATGGATCCGTCCGTCCGGAGGGGCGAGTCGGTCCCATAGGGCCAGGATCGCGGCGTCCCCGGCGTGGAAGGCCAAACAGCGCACGCCCTCGGCGATGTCCACGCGTTGGCCCGCCGTCGCATCCCCCAGGACGTCCGCGATGGTTCGGAAGACGACGAATTCCTCCAGAGGCTCCGTCACCGATCCGAAGACCGTGTCGCGGGCGTGCCAGGTCTGCGGCACAAACACGGTGCTCACGCCCGCGTGCCGCGCGGCGATGATCCGTCGCGCCCATTCCGCCAGTCGCGGGACTCGTTGATACCGCTCGGCCGGCAAGGGCGGAACGAACGCCGAGACCTGGTCGTAGCCCATCTCTTTCACGCTCTCGATCCGCACCGGGAGCCAGTCGGGGTCGATGTCGCCGCCCAAGGTCACGCAGAGCTGCTCGACGGGGAGCCGCTGAGCATCGGTGTCGTCGGCGGCGGAGGCCGGCGCCGAGAGCCGCGGGGCGGTGATGAATCGACGCAACTCGGAACGCAACTGTTCGGCGGCCTTGGTGAACCGATCCGCCGCCTCCGGTCCCGGCGCGCCGGGAGACGCTCCGTCCGGGCCGACTTGCCACCAGCGATACATCTCCGCGTAGGGCGCCGCCACCGTGGCCAGCTCCTCGCCCCACACGCTCGGGTCATCCCCCAACAGATCAACCAACGGCCGGCTGTACGCGCCGTAGCGTTGGATAATCGAAGCCGGCGGGCCGAAAAACACGCCCGTGAGGGCCACACCCCGGCGCCCCAACTCTTGCAGAAACTTGTCCGTCGCCCGTTGTTGCTCGACCGTCGCCGGCGGCTCATCCAGACCCGTCCAGACCGGCAACTTCACGGACCGAACCGCCTGCCGCTGCAGCAACGCCGCCTCCGTCGCCGGGTCGCTTCGCGCTCCGGGATCGACTACCACCCCGAACGACCGGGCCCCGGCCTCCGACGACCTCCACCGCGGATCGACGCGGACGAAATCCAGGCTCCGCGAGACGATGGACGATCCCCCGGCCAGCACGTCGAGGCGCGCATGATAGAGACCCGGCGATCGAGCACCGAGGGGGATTCGCACCGCCTCCGCACTTCCGCCCTCCGGAACCTGAACGGGGTACTCGCCGAGCTTGTCGCCCTCCGCCGACTCGACGGATACGCGCGCCGCAAGGGCCTCTCCGTCGTGGTCGGCGACGGTGACCAGCAACTCCTGGGGATCGTCATGTGCGATCACGTTCCCCGGCGCCGCCGTGCTCAACTCCACGCGCGGCAGGCGGTAGACCGTGATGTCGTCGAACCAGGCCCCGCCGTGCACGTCGCTGCGGACGATCCGACGCCGCGCAGGTGTGGACGTGTCCCACGTCGATTCCTGGAGCACCCAAGCGATCAGCCCGATGGTATGGGCTTCGACCGGCGCGGAGGTGAGGAACAACTCCACCGCAACCCACTCGTCTCCCGCCGCGCCGGGACCGTCGATGAACGCGGTACGCACCAGGGTGTCGAGGAGCGGACTGCCGTAGCGGTCGACGAAGAAGGCGCACAAACATGCCCGCGCGTATCGTAGCCCATCCGAGCGGATGAAGCCCTCCACGCGGTAGCTCCCGGACGGACGCACCCGCGTCTCCGGACCGCCGTATTGATAGGCGACGTTGCGTCCGTCGCTCTTCAAATGAAACGAAGGCGGTGCGGAGTGCCCGACCTGCACGTCAAACTCCCCGCGGGCGAAGCCGGGGAACTCCGCGGTCCGCAGCGGCTCCCAGTACTTGGGCACGTCCTCCACGTTGCCCGCCCCGCGCTCGTCGAAATCGAAGCGATGAATGACCCGTGTGCCCGGGTTCGGTTCAAGCGAGGCGGCCTCCCCGTCCAGCCCGTTCGCGGGAACGGACCCTGCGGTGCCGACGAGGAGAATCGACAGCGTCGTGCACAATGTCCGGCCGAAAGTATGGCTTTCGAGGAATCGAGTCACGCTCCGTGAGTTATCGGTGGTCCGCGGACAAGGGGTTAGCGCCGTGCCGGGGACGCGATCCGACGTTTGCGGCCCGACGCCCAGCGCCCTACGATGACCTCCACGATGCCGACCCTCTACGACACGCGTCGTTATCTGACCAACTTCGACTCCAACCGCACAAGCCACGTCCTCACGGATGTGCTGGTTATCGGAAGCGGCGTCGCGGGGGCGCGGGCGGCGATCGAGGCCTCACGCCACGGGCTGGTGACGCTGCTCTGCAAAGGCGATTTCACCGATTCCGCCACCCGATATGCGCAAGGGGGCATCGCCGTCGCCCAAAAAGACCCGAGCGCCGTCCAGTCCCACTACGACGACACGATGCGTGTGGGCTGCGAGCTCAACCGGCCGGAGGCGGTCCGCGCCCTGGTCGATGAAGGCCCCACCTGCATCGACGAGTTGGTCGCGTGGGGCATTGAGCTCGATCGAATCAACGGCGCCTTCGCCCTGACCCGTGAGGGAGGCCACTCGGTCAACCGCATCGTCCACGCCCACGGCGATCAGACCGGGCGCGAACTGGTCCGCACTCTCCGCCGCCGCGTCGAGCACCTCGACAACATCCGCATCTTCGACCACTGCTTCTTCCTCGATTTCCTCACCGTCGCAGGCGTCTGCGTCGGCGCCGTCGCCTACCATAAGCGTCACGGCCACCAACTGATTTGGGCGAAGCAGACGGTTTTGGCCTCCGGGGGTTGCGGGCAGATTTGGCGAGAGACGACCAATCCGCCCGTCTCCACCGGCGACGGGTTGGCCGCCGCGTATCGCGCCGGCGCTCGCCTGTGCGATTTGGAGATGATGCAATTCCACCCCACCACGCTCTACGTCGCCGGGGCCGGGCGGGCGTTGATCTCTGAAGCCGTCCGCGGCGAGGGAGCATACTTGGTCGACCGCAACGGCCGCCGTTTCATGCCCGATTACCACCCCGACGCCGAACTGGCCCCGCGCGACATCGTCAGCCGTGCCATTCAAAGTCACCTCGAAGAGACCCGGGCGAACTGCGTTTATCTGGACGTGCGGCATCTGACCGGCTTCCAGGAGCGTTTCCCCCATATCGCAAGCCTGTGCAAGGATTTCGAGATCGACGTCGCCCGTGACCTGATTCCCGTCCGGCCCAGTGCGCACTACATGATCGGCGGGGTAGACGTGCAATTGGACGGCTCGACCACAGTGGAGGGTTTGCTCTGTTGCGGTGAGGCCTCTTGCACTGGCGTCCACGGCGCCAACCGCATGGCCAGCAATTCCCTGTTGGAAGGATTAGTCTTCGGCAAGCGTACCGGCGAGACCGCCGGCCGACGCGCCGCGGCCCAGTCCCATCCCGCCCCGCTGAGCAGGATCACGAACCAGAACCCCTCGTCTTCGCGCACCACCCTCGACCTGCCCGACATTCGCAATTCACTCAGCAGCGTGATGTGGCGGAACGTCGGCATTGTCCGCCGCGGCGACCGCCTCCGCGAGACCTGCGACATCCTCGACTTCTGGGGCCACTACACCCTGGACAAGACCTTCGACGACGTGCTCGGATGGGAGACGCAAAACAAACTGACCGTCGCCCGCCTCATCGCCCTCTCGGCCCTGGAACGCACCGACTCCATCGGCGTGCATTTCCGCAGTGATGCAGGCGGCGGCGGGACGGCTGCGAAGTATCACGTGACCGTCACCCGCGCCGCCGACGGAGCCAAGCCGGCTCGCGTTCCTGTGGGGGCGTAGAGTCCGGAACCTTCCACGTCGGTTGTGCGGGCAAGATCGGGCGCGCGTTACTGATGGGGAGATCTGAAATCTCGGATTTCAGATTCGCGATTTCATGTTGGAGATTTCCTTGCGACGCCTCGTGTAATCCGCTGCGCGCCACATAGCGCCCTTCATTCGGCTCTACGGGCCATCAAATGTATTCTTGGGCTGCGTTTTGATGTACGTCTTGCGTCGTTCGGCATACTGTTCGGGCGTGAGGTCGTCGATGCCGAAGGCGTCGGGGTCCTCCGCGATCTTGATGAGGAAGGGGATGCACCACCCGCAACCGGTGCCGGCCCCGAGGCACTCGGTCATCCGGCTGGGGCGCTTCGGGCAGGCGCGGCGGCTGAAGTTCATCAGCTTACGCATCGACACGCCGTAACAGTAGCAGATTTTGTCGTCGAGCTGCATGAGGCCTCAACCAAGTGTACGCCACGCTCGGCTTGACGTCGCAAGTTCGCCGGCCGGGCCGGAACTTCGTTGCGGGGGCGTTGCGGAAGGCGAGATTCGTTAACGTCGATGCGGCGTCGCGCCGTGGCCCACGGAGGCCGACTTACGAGTCTGAGGCGCAGACGCTTCAACCGTCAGACCGGTCGCGGCGTCGACCGCCAGCGGCGTCTCGTGCAGACGCATCTTCAGTACACGTCCGATCTTAAATTTTACAGTCCTTTTTGAGGGAACGTGGACCTTATCCATCGTCTTAGGGTTCTGGGCATCCCGTGAGGCGCGCATCCGGCTCTCGAAGACGCCGAAGTCGCGGAATTCAAGGCGATTCCCGCCGCTAAGCTCTTGTATGATCGAATCCAGGAACGATTGAACGACCCGCTTGACGAGAATCCGCTTGTAGCCTTCGCGCTCGGAGATGCGGTCGATCAGCTCCTTTTTCGTAATGGTTGCCATCACGACACCCTGCGAGAGCCGAACGCCGGCCGGCTTTAGGTGTTGTCCATCCGCGACCGGCGGTCCGGATGACCTGTTAAAACTATTTGCGCGTCACCGTCGCCAAGCGTGAAAACGCCGCCCTGGCCACACGCCCGAGCGCCACACTTCACGGCGTCGCCCGATCGCAAGTCATACTACTACAAAGGCTTCCGGCGATCAAGCCTCATTTTGCGCGTGGCTCTCATGGGGTCCGTCCCAACATTCGCGGCGGTTATGCGGATCGGTGGAGGCGATGGGCGCCCCACGGCTTGCGGGGGGGGACTGTTGTTCAGCTCCGTGATCGTCCCATGCTTGTCCTGAGTCCCGAAGGAAGTGCCCGGAGTCCCGGCGCGCCGGGATACTCTGCCGAGTCGGTCCCCCAACCCAAGGGCTTGGGCACCCACGTCACTACGCAAGAAGTTTCGCTGCAATTATTCCACCATATCAACCGATTGGGATGCACGCGGCGTACGAGGCTCAGGATTGTCGTCGTGGGTCGGTCTCCGTCCTCGCTTGCCACGGGCGGGAAGCTTGCTTGCCCTTGCTTTTTCGTCCCGAACGAGACGCAGGCGACCTGGCCGGCGAGTCGGACGCTCAGCTCCGGTTGGGTCCGGCAGCCACCGGCGGCGATGCCGTTCGAGCCGGACGGTCCATCAGAAACGACACCCGCTCTAAATCCGCGGGGCTAAGGACTCGTTCGACAATCCGCTTGGCCAGGCGCAGGTCGGTGCGATGGGTGACGTGCGTGAGCATGATCCGGGCCTCCGGGACCGCGGCGCATACCGTCGGGAGATCGTCCACGTGCAAATGGCGACCGTCGCGTGCTCGCGAGACATGCTCGGCCTCGTAGAACGTGCATTCCACCAGTAGTGCCCGGCTCCGGCGCACGAAGTCCAGGTCCAGAAACCGTCCAAGGGCGGTGTCGCCCGTGCAGGTCAGCAACACGACCTCGACGTGGTCCTCGATGGGCACGCCGTCGCGCTTGAGGGCCGCGAGTTGAGGCCCCGGCGTCCCGACAAACTCGGCCTTTAACTTATGCCGTCGCTCGATCAGCGAGTAGCCCAGGGAGCTGCGCGAGTGATTCACCGTGAAGGCGCGGATCAGCAGTCCGCGGCGAATGTCGACATCCTGCAGGTGCTCGACGCCGTAGACCTGTCCGGCGGAGGGGTGCCCTTCGATGTCCGACCAGACGTCCAACAGCTTCTGGATGGACTGAGCCAGGCAGCGGTGGACGGTCACCCTCCCCGGCGGGAGACCCACGAACCCGCGCTGCGAGAAGTAGTACGCCACGCCCGCGGCGTGGTCCATGTGCCCGTGCGTCAGGCAAACATTGTCGATCGAAATGACCTCCCGGGGCGCGCGACCGACGTCGAAGCAGACATTGTATTCCGGCGCGACCAGCACCGTCTCCTCGCCGGCCACGGAGAAGCCCAGGATACGCGTGCCGGCGAGTTCTTTGTCGATCAGTCTGGACATAGCCCCCTACGCTACGCACATCCGAACCCGGAGCGCAAGCCTTGCTGTTACCCACATTTTTTGTGGCGTTCCTCATTGAGGACGGCTCCCAAGAGGATCAGATGAAAGCACTGCCAACCGCGCCACGCACGGAGCCAGCCAATCGGCCCGTCGTTTTTGCGCCCGG
>JAZDHF010000286.1:0-3443 GCA_043806315.1 Planctomycetota bacterium
ACGCGGATGCCCAGGCCGCTTGACGGTGGAACGATGAGCCACGACGATCGAGATCAGCCGGTGAAACGGACGCGGGCCACGCAGGAGTGCGACCCGCCAGGGATAACCGGTCGGGTGTGCGACGGACTGTCGTGGAGGCGGGGCGATCCCTCCGCCGCCAACCCCCGCCCCCAGTTCGGAGCATTATCCCATGCCTCCAAAAACTCATGCATCGGAGCACGGCGGACGCTCGCTTGCGGAAGCGGCCCCGAACTCCATTTTACGCTGAACCAGTACAGACGGGCAAATCACTGGTGAATTGGGCGTGTGATCAACAGCCCACAAAGAGGGCACGGCGGATGTACGAGATGACCCGCCCTACGCGTCCCTTTCTCGTTGCGCCACGGTATTTTTTCTGGGCGTCGGGGTGCCTTCCACAGGCCGCGGTACAACCTGTCGAGGGCACTGACCAGGACCGTGATTGTCTTGGGGGCACGCTTGCTGGTACCCCGCAAGGGCACGTACACTTCCCGGCTGGGTCAGTCGTCCGTGGTTGCATGAGGCCCTTGTGGGCCCGGGAGGTGCAACATGGCGACTGAAAAAGTCGGCGTTTACAGGAAATGGCACGGAGCGGCTCCCACCGCTAGCGCCGCAAAGCGGAATCGAGGAGCTTGAGCCGGCGTTGTTTACGACGATCATGGCCGTTAACGTGAACGCCGTGTACCACGCTTGTCGCCGGGCTTGGCCGGTGATGAAGACGCAAAAGTCGGGCGTGATCGTGAATATCTCCTCGATCGCCTCGGTCGATCCGTTTCCGGGCTTCGCCGCGTACGGAGCGGCGAAGGCGTGGGTGAACGCGTGGACGAAGGCCCTCGCCGACGAGGGTCGGCGGTTCGGGATACGGGTGTTCGGCGTGGCCCTGGGGGCGGTCGAGACGCGGATGCTGCGTGATTCGTTCCCGACGTTCCCTGCGGACCAGACGCTCCGACCGGGCGATGTGGCCGACGTGGTGTTTGCTTTGGCCCAACCGGGTTGCCGATACGCGACGGGGCAGACGGTCTTTGTCAGAAGGCAAGGCGACTGACCCGTCGCGGAGCGGAATGGGAGATCGGTCATGAGTCTGCATGGTTTCCTGTACGGGGACATTCCCCCCGCGGCGGCCATCAACGCCGCGGAGGCGATCGGAGAGGCTCACCGAGCGCGTACCGCCGCCGAAGCCCAGGACCTGCGCCTGGACCGCATGGTCCTCGCCTTCGAGGCCATGTGGAGCTTGACGCGCGATCGGCTGAAGATCACCGATGAGGAACTCGTCGCCCGGATGAATGATCTCGACTTATCTGACGGGAGACTCGATGGGAAGGTCCGTAAGGGTGCGGTGTGCTGCCCCAAGTGCGGGCGGACCATCTCGCGACGATTGCCGAAGTGTATTTACTGTAGCCAGCCGATCGTGCACGATCCGTTCGCATAGTGCGGCGGCGGGCGCGTGGTTTTGGAGGGATCTTGCCGGCGTAGCTCAAGGGTAGAGCATCAGCCTTCCAAAATGACGCCGCTCCACTTACAACTCGAAAAACGGCCCTGGCACTATCAAGAACGCGTTTTCGGGCGGTTCGCCGGTCGATGGATCGCCCTGAGTAGTGCAGAACCGACCGGAAATGTAGTGCAAGAAATGCCCGACGAACACTCCTGGATTCTGCCAACCTCACCTTCTGGGCGCCATAAAGTGTGGCGCGAATCATTACGCCGAACCATCAGAAACGGCCACACCCCACAACCGGACGGGTTGCACCAAACACGGACGCTCTCCGCGAGAACATCGGAACGTACACGGGATTCGGGCCGCTCGGTCAAAACACGCCACGCCCCGAGCCGGAAACGGAGTCGCGACAGCGGCTTTTTTAGCCCTTCCGATCTGCCCCAAAGGCGTTAGAATACCCTCGCAAACCGGGTCGGACGGTGCTCACGCCCGCCGACCATCGGAAAGCGTCTGCGGGGCGTAGCGCAGTCTGGTTAGCGCGCTTGACTGGGGGTCAAGAGGTCGCTGGTTCGAATCCAGTCGCCCCGAATGTAACATACTGAAAGCAAAGGAGTTAGGAGAAGCCGCCGATCGCGGCTTTCTTCTTGCGCTGGCGCTTGGACGGTAGCGCGGGCGCTTGGTACACTTCCCGGCATGGGTTGGCGACCGAAAGTCCATTACGACAAGAAACGCAGATACTTCTACTGCCGCGTGCGGCGGAAGAAGCACTACCTCGGAAAGGACTTCAAGAAGGCCCACGAGAAGTTCGCCAGATTGCTCGGCGAAGGACACCCCTTGCCGGAGCCAGTGACCGTGGCGGAAGCCATCGAGGGCTGGCTGCGGGACTATCCCGGAGATTGGCGTAAGCTAATCCTCAAGTCGTGGTACGACTTCGCTGGAGCCGACGGACTTGAGGACATGCCGGTGGATGCGCTGGAGAAGTATGCGAGGCATCTTCACGACAAGAAGCAAGCCGCTCGAACCATCAAGCACAAGATCAATCACGCGGCCCGCGTTTGTCGATGGGCTGTCGAACACGCGTACATGCCGCGTGAGCCTCGCAAACCAAAGCTCGCGAAGCCAATGCAGGAGCCACGAGATGTTCCGAAGCCCAAGCTTGCAGAGGTGTTTGCTGACCTGCCGAAGCAGGCAGAGCGAATCTTGGCATTCATCCTCGTGACGGGCGCTAGGCCAAACGAGGCGCGATCGTTGAAGTGGTCCGATGTTGACCTGGAGCAGGGAGTCTGCGTGCTGCCGCACCACAAAACGGCTTCCGCGACGGGGAGACCCCGGTCGATCTACCTCACCAATCCAGCGATGAAAATCCTCAAATCGTCACCGGGAAAGAGGACTGGTTACGTCTTTCTCAGCCGCCTGAAGACACCGTACACGGCATCAGGTCTCCGCTCCGTTTTGCGCCGCCGTGGACTAACCGGACCGTACCAACTCAGACATACATTTGCCCAGCACGCGCTGGATCAACAGACCCCAATCGAAGATGTAGCCAAACTTCTTGGACACACCGACTTGAAGCAGGTCCAGGTGTACGCTCAGGTGCGAGACCCACGCGCCCGCGAGGTTGCTCGTGGTCTTTCGACACCCCTTCCTGAGAAGACGGGCACCCGCTGTAGACCAAGCGCGCTGGCTCCGTGTTTCTGACTCGTCACCAGCCATATTGCCAGGAACCAGGTCTTCAAGGGGCTGCGGGTCCGCTCAAACACGGTGCCGGCTGTGATGGAAGTCTCACGTTCGCACTTCTGACAGTGCAGATAGCCACGCGCCGTCACCCAGGGCGAGTCTCCGCATCCACACCCGCCGCACCGGAACCCGTCGCGCCAACGGACCCGCGTGAGGTACCTCCGACAGGCATCCTCACCAGGGAAGAAGCGATCCAATTCCTCGAAGGTGCGAGGATAATCGATCCCAGGAACAGGGCCCGCCATGTCTTCCA
>JAZDHF010000287.1:0-3066 GCA_043806315.1 Planctomycetota bacterium
TCCGGCTGTTTTGGTTCCACTCGCCGGTGGAGCCGATTCGCGCGGAGGCGGCGGAATACCAGGCGATCCTCTTCGTAGCGTCGCAATTCGGGCGTTCGCCCTCGCCTGACGACGGGGTGAATGGCCCGCCCGCCCCGCCGGTCTTCCGCGTTCCCATCACCATCGGCAATCGTTACAACGTCCCACCCCTCGGCGGCGGGTGGCGGCTGAAGATCGGCCCGCAGCCCTTCCCTCCCCGCGTTTTTCGGGGGCAGCCGTGGCTCGTCGAGTCGAGCTATGTTCGTCTGCCGGTCTGGGGGATCGCGGTTCTGCTGATGATCCCGCCGATCCGCGACTCGATCCGTCAGCGGCGACGAGCAGGTCGCAAAGGACGCAACGAATGTCTCGAATGCGGATATAACCTGACCGGGAACGTCTCCGGCCTGTGTCCGGAATGCGGGACGACTCTATGATCCGGCGAATCCGCATGGTCGTTATTCGGAATATCGGCGAACTGGTCGTGGTGCCGCCCGGACCGGTCGGTGGACGATCCATGCGGACGGTCGATCGCATCCCCTCGGCCGCCGTCCTGATTGAAGCCGGCCGCATCGCCTGGTTTGGACGGGAGGCGGAGTTGAACCCGCCGCCGGGCTGCGAGTCCATCGACGCTTGCGGCGGGTGCGTGCTGCCGGGACTGATCGACTGTCATACCCATGCCGTCTTCGCCGGAACGCGCGAAGTGGAGTTCGTTCAACGCATCGAGGGGACGAGCTACGCCGAAATCGCCCAAGCGGGCGGCGGAATCCGCGTCACGGTGGAGGCCGTTCGTCGTACGAGCGTGGAGGCTCTCGTCGAGCTTACGCTGCCGCGACTGAAGCGAATGCTGCACAACGGCGTCACGACGGTCGAGATCAAGAGCGGATACGGTCTGACCGTCGTTGATGAGATCAAGATGTTGGAGGCCGTCCGCCAGTTGCGAACGTTGCAGCCCATCGAACTGGTTGCGACTTATCTAGCTGCTCACACCACGCCCGCGGAGTTTGACGGACGATCCGACGCCTATCTCGACACGGTGTTCGATGACAAGGTTCTGGCACGCCTGCGCGACGAGGAGCTTGCCGAGTTCTGCGACGCATTCTGCGACACTACGGCCTTCACCGTCGAGCAATCACGAAGGGTACTGGTGGCGGGGAAACGGTTCGGCCTGCGACCCAAGCTGCACGCCGATCAGATCACGCAGATGGGGGCGTCGTCGCTCGCCGGGGAAGTGGGCGCGGTTTCCGCCGATCACTTAGACAAAATCGACGACGCGGGAATCGCCGCTATGAAACGGGCGGG
Organism: Planctomycetota bacterium; assembly: GCA_043806315.1. Classification (GTDB taxonomy): domain Bacteria; phylum Planctomycetota; class Phycisphaerae; order UBA1845; family UBA1845; genus SBAX01. The sequence continues at coordinate 1,318 of JAZDHF010000287.1, forward strand.
ATGCGTGGCCGTCCTGCTTCCCGGATGTTCGTGGTTCTTGGGCGTCGAACACGCTCCGGCCCGCCGGTTGATTGAGGCCGATCTGCCCGTCGCGGTGGCCACTGACTACAACCCCGGTTCCTCGATGGTCGAGTCGTTACCATTGGTGATGTCCATCGCCTGTACGCAGATGCGGCTGACGCCGATCGAAGCCGTCGTCGCGGCGACGACCAACGCCGCCGCTGCCGTCAACCGTCACGATCGCCTCGGCGCGATTCGCGTCGGGATGCAGGCGGACCTGGTCGTTCTGGATGTGCCGACCGTCGAGCGCTGGCTATACGAACCGGGGCGAAACTGCGTACAGAACGTCTTGAAGGGCGGCCGTATAGTTGTCTCGCAGGAGGACTAGGCGCGGGGTCGCCGGTGTTTCTCTGTGCGGAGTCGTCCGCGGAGCCGATAATACCGCCGGCAGAATGTAGCGCCGCCCCTGGTGGGCGGCGCTTTTCAGAGCGTGGAGCGGGAGCGACGCGATCCGTTCCATCCGCTCGCTTCCGCTCGCGGCTCTGATTGCGTCACCCACAAGGGGTGACGCTACATTCGATGAGTGACAAAGAGTGGCATCGTTAGCGCATCAACGAATCTGCGTGACGGGCGGGGCCGGGTTTTTGGGGCGGGTCGTTTGCGCCAAGCTCCGCGAACGCGGCGTGCGCGAGCCGTTCGTTCCGCGGAAGCGCGACTTCGACCTGACCCAGGCGGACGCGGTCACGCGGATGTTCGACGCCGCCCGCCCCGACGTCGTCATTCATCTGGCCGCGGAGGTCGGCGGGATCGGGGCCAATGAGCAGCATCCCGGTCGCTTCTTCTACGCCAACATGGCCATGGGGTTGAACCTGATCGAAGAGGCACGGAAGCGCAGCGTGGAAAAGTTTGTCCAGGTGGGGACGGTCTGCGCGTACCCCAAGTTCTGCGATCTACCCTTCCGGGAGGAGAGCCTGTGGGCAGGCTACCCTGAGGAGACGAACGCACCGTACGGTGTCGCCAAGCGAGCCTTGGGTGTGATGTTGGACGCCTATCGTCGGGAGTACGGCTTCAACGGCGTCTACCTAATCCCCGTGAACCTCTACGGCCCCGGGGACAATTTCGACTTGCAAACGTCGCACGTCATTGCGGCCATGATCCGCAAGTTCTGTGACGCCGTCGACCACGGGCGCGACGTTGTCGAATGCTGGGGCACGGGCAAGGCCAGTCGTGAGTTTCTGTACGTCGAGGACGCCGCGGAAGCGATCGTCACCGCCGCTGAAGTCCACAACGATCCTGAGCCGATCAACCTCGGCAGCGGGAGGGAGATCACCATCGCCGACTTGGCGACGCTCATCGCGCGGCTGTGCGGGTTCGACGGGAAGATTGTCTGGGACGCCCAGCGCTCGGACGGTCAGCCGAGGCGTCGGCTGGACACTACTCGTGCCGAAAAGCTGCTGAGCTGGCGGGCGAAGGTGGACCTGGAAGAAGGCCTGCGCCGTACGATGGAGTGGTGGCGAACGTCGAGCCGCAGCCGGATTTCCATGGCGGCTTCCGCCGGTTGATGCCGCGGCGCCGCTATGGACGCCTTGGGAACCAGGGTAACGGTTACAAGGGTCCGTGACACTTCCGGCGGACAGAAAAACCGATGCCCCACGAGGGCGTTGCCGGCGTGGGAAGTTGGTGCGTTCACACCCAACGCCGAAGGCGTTATGCCCTCCAGCCCAGGGTTGCCGCGATGCGGCTACCCTG
>JAZDHF010000288.1:0-6245 GCA_043806315.1 Planctomycetota bacterium
ATACATATATTATATCAGATACCACGCCCTTGTCAAGCCCCAAAACGAATGCGAATCTGCTCCACCCCGCCACAGAGAACGTAACTGCCTGTCACGACATGGGTTTATGGACGAGAAAAAAACCTACTTGCGGAATCGCTGTTCATCGGCGTCTTTCCGCGGCCATCCGTAAGGGCAATATAAACGGTCATCGCCGGATGGGTCACCGAGTACTTCTGTGCAGCAATACTGCTAAATGTCCCTAGCAACGTGTATTTGCCCGTCGCTGGATCGCGGTAGGCTTGGTCACAGATTATCATCGCAAGCGCGTACGGCACCTGTCGCAAGACCTTCTTCGGTTCTTGGTTTGGCGCTTCCATTTAATAAACTCCTAAGCCCATTGACTTTGTAGCCTTCGACGTAGAAAATCGGAGCACTTCCCGGCGTATACAATACCCCCGCCGGGAGTCGAACCCGGATGGCAAGCACGCTTGCCGCTGCTACCCAAGAGCAGCGTGTCTGCCGATTCCACCACGGGGGTCAAAAAGAGCCGCCCAGCGACGCTACCCGTTCCCGAAACGGGACGCCGCTGGAACGGCCCCGTAACCCGCCGGACACCCGTCCCCTGGACGGGACCGGCGGGATCGCTTTATGAGTGTACCTCCTCGTCCGCGAGCGATTTTACAATCGTTATCCAACCGCGCTCATTCCGAGATAACGACCCGTTGTTCTCGACGACCTTGCGCACTTGCGAAGGCGGGACGCCAAGGTCTTTAGCGATACCCGGCGCTCGTCGAGCCTTGCCGTCCGCGAGGAGCTTGTGAATGCGATCCGACAACGGTACGCTTGGCAGTGGAGGCGGAGGCGGCACGGAATGCCTTATTTTGAAGGTCTTTTCGATCTCGTCCGCCATGTCGATGAACACCCGCGCTCGCTCCCGCATCCAGGCCGCAACGTCATTAGGATTCAGGTCCGTCACCATAAGAAAACTCCTATACAAGTTCTCGGACGCTTCTATTATCCGCTATCGAGCGATCTGTCAAGCGCCGGAGCCGACACAAAATGAACATCCCCGATAGAAAAACAAAACCGCGTTTGTCTATGCCTGGCGTATCGGTCGATAATGCTCTTCCCGCGATGCAGGTGAAGCCACCGGCCAAGAAGCGCAAGCCTAAGAAGTGAAACGACTTACGGTCGTCGGTCGGAACAATTCACAGGTTCGTGGTTTGTCAACGGCACAAGCCCGAAACGAACCCAGTTACAAAACGATAACCCTATGTGGAACAATGACTTACGATGCCGTAAAGTGGATAACGAACCCGAACCAAAGCCAGTTACAATCAGCAATCTGGAGGATTGGATGAGTCGGAGGACTTGTCTCCTTCGAATGGTTCACCGCCGACGAGAGGGGCCCCGTGGGTATGATCTCCACGCTCTTGTTTGAAAACCTGTGGGCCTTGGCGGCTCTTCTGGTCGCCGTCGAAGCCTTGTTCGTCGTCATCTGGTCTCGGCAGCGAACCCCGGCCTGGGCACGGGCGGTGTGCGTCGGCTTTGCGATGATCCCGGCCTGCTTGACGCTATCTATACTGATCGAAACGCCGCGCGAGCGCGTCATTGCGTTCTGTTGGGAGCTTGCCGGCGCCGTTGACGAAGGTGAAGTCAAGTCCATCGCCGAGCACTTCGCCGACGATTTTCAGACCGACGGATTCGACCGATCGGCTTTTGTCGAGCGGTTGGAACAAACCCTCACCCGGTTCCGCGTGGATCAGCCGCGCCTCCGTGATTTCGAAGTCGCCTTCCCGACGGACGAAAGTGCGGTCGTAACTCTTACCGCGACGTGCCGCGTCCGCTCCATTGACGCGGTCTTCGATCATCTTCCGTCGCGCTGGCGTCTGACTCTGCGCCGCGACCGCGACTCCTGGCTGGTGGCGAAGATCGAGTCGATTCCCATTCCCCCGCTGAATCTCCGCAACGTGCGCGACTGGTTACGGTGATGGGACATGAAGCCGTCGCAACCGCAATGAGTTCAGGACCACGCTGATCGACGAGAACATCATGGCCGCGGCGGCGATGCCGGGTGAGACGCGGCCCGTCGCGGCCAGGGGAATCGCCGCGAGGTTGTAGAAGAAAGCCCAAAACAGGTTCTGCTTGATGATCCGCACACTTCGGCGGGCGAGAGTGATGATCGTGGGCAAGCGATCCAGTCGATCGTGCACGATGGTGATGTCGGCGGCACCGAGGGCGACGTCCGTCGCCGACCCGAAGGTGATCCCCACGTCCGCCGCGGCCAGCGCCGGCGCGTCGTTGATCCCGTCCCCCACGACGCCGACGCAAGCGCCGGCCTCTTTGCGCCGTCGGATCTCCGCGAGTTTTCCCTCCGCGGTCACAGCCGCGTGCACCTCGATGAGCCCCACCGCCCTGGCGACGGCGGCGGCCGTCTGCGCATGGTCACCCGTGAGCATCGCGGTCCGCACACCGAGGCGATTCAACGCCGCGACGGCCTCGCGGGCGTACGGGCGGAGCGCGTCCGCGACGCCGATCGCTCCCACGCATGTACTGTCAGCGGCGACCAAGACAACGGTCTGCCCCTCGGCGGCCAGTCGTCGCACAGTCTCGTCAACGGAATCGAGTCCAGACGACGGGTGCCCCGCCTCCTTTGGAGGTGGGTGAGGCGATGATCGTGGGCATGAGGCTGACCGTGAATCATCGCCTTCCCCAGGTCCAAAGGACCTGGGCCACCCTCCCTCTCCCCCAGTGGGGGAGAGGGGTCCTAGGACGCATTCTAAGTAGGAAACACTGCCGACGTGGACGGTTTGACTGTTGATCGTTGCCCGAACGCCCTGACCGGCGCGGTTCTCGAATTCGCTCGGGGCGACCAGGGGGAGGCCGCGTCGCTTGGCCTCGGTGACGATGGCACGGGCCAGCGGATGCTGGGAATAATGTTCCGCACACGCCGCCAGTCGGAGAAGGTCGTCTCCGCCCAATCCCACGCCGATGACCTCCTGCACGGTCGGCGACCCGGTGGTCAGCGTCCCGGTCTTGTCGAGGAACATCCAGTCGATCCGCCCGGCCGTTTCGAGTGCGGCGGCATCGCGGATCAGAATGCCATCCAACGCCGCAGTGCCCGTCGCGACCATTACGGCCGTGGGCGTGGCCAACCCCATCGCGCACGGGCAGGCAATGACCAGCACGGCCACCGCCCGTTGAATGGCCGTCGCCCAGTCCGACCCCGCCGGCCCGTGCGTGCCAACCAATGTCACGGCAGCGAGGAAAATCACGATCGGCACAAACACCCCGGCCGCGCGGTCGGCGATCCGTTGCATCCGCGTCTTGCCCGACTGCGCCTCCTCCACGGCGCGGATGATCCGACCCATCGTCGACTCCGCGCCCACCCGGGTAGCCTCGACCGTCAGCAGGCCCTCGCGGACGATGCTCCCCGCGACAACGGGATCACCCGCCCGGCGATGACGCGGCATCGACTCGCCGGTCACGGCGCTCTCATCCACCGCTCCCTCCCCTTCGACGACCGTGCCATCCACCGGCACGACGGTGTCCTGCGCGATTCGTACGGTGTCGCCGGGCTTGATCCGCTCGATGCGTGCTTCTTGAATGCCATCCGGTGTCACAAGCTGCGCCGTTGCAGGCATTCGACGAACCAACGCGGAGATGGCCGTCGCCGCGCCATGCTTGGCACGAAGCTCCAGGTAGCGACCGAGATTGATGAACGCGAGGATCATCGCCGCGGCGTCGAACTCCGCGGCATCCGGCCCGCCGCGGAGCAGATTGACGACGCCGGAGGCGTAGGCGACGCACACGCCCAGGGAAATGAGCAAATCCATATTCGGCGACCGGTGAAGGACGGCCCGTAACCCTCCTACGAGGATCGGCGCCGCAGCCGACGAAAAGAGAAGCAGCGTGCACAGCAGCGCCTGAAGCCCATGAGGCCAGACGTGTCCGCCGTGGTCATGCGACTGCAAGATCGGCGCGAGCCAGTGCAGGGCCATAACCGGCCCGGCTAACGCGATGGCCTGACCGAGAGCCTGTTTCTGCTGCCGCAGTCGTTCCGAATGCGTCCGGTCCAGACCCGTAGTTACAGCATCGCCTGAGCGGAACGTGTCCGCGTCGTACCCCGCGCGGCGAACGGCCTCGATCAGCGCTTGCCGGCTCGGCGTCGCGTCCCCGCCCTCGATCGTGGCGACTTCCGTCGTCAGGTTCACCCGCGCGCGGGCGACGCCGTCAACGGACTGCAAGGCCCGCTCCACCCGCGCCACGCAACCGCCGCAGGTCATCCCCTCGATCCGCAGTTGAATGGGTTCTGGTGTCTTGGGCATGGGGGATGATGACTGTCCATCGACGGAAGTAGGCGAGGCTGCTGGAATCGGTGCGCCTGCGTGCCGCCCCGTTCACGGCCTCCCGCGGCCCGCCGGCGCCGGCTTCAACAGCCGCGCCCCGCCCCAATCCGCTTGATCCGAAAGGTCCAACTCATCGCCGTAATCGACCACAAGTGTCAAGATGTTGACACCCATCACGTCAACTTTCATGTCGCGAGGCGGATCCTTCCCGGTCAGTACGCCGCTGTCGAAGACGACCTTCGCGTCGCCGAGGACGCGGAACACTACGCTCCCCGCCGGTCGCACGGCGTCGTCGATCCCGATGGTCGCTACGAAGGATTCGTAACCCCGGTCGAGTTGATAATCCAACTCCGTCCGACTGTGCACGCCCAGGCCCTTGTCGAAGGCTCGGCCGCCCATCGACAAAGGTCTCGCCGACACGCTGCGGTCCCTTCGCACCGGCCAGGGGCGATGCAACATCCCCTCCGTCCGCTCCCCCGTCGGCGTCAAGTCGCTGAGATACGCGACGCGCGGACTGCGAATGCGCAGGTTCACGACCTCCGCGACCTTCATTTCCACAATCGGCCCAACCGACGTCGCGACCGCCAACCGCTCGGCATCCGCCCGCTCGAGGGAACCCGAGACGACCGAACCGTCCGCCAGCTCGACGGTCACCGGAAACGCCGTCTTCTTGGCCGCGCCGACCGCGAAGACGACACCGTAAATCTTGTCGGTCTGGAATGCCCGCGTCCGTTCCCCAAAGGCGAAGGTCCCTCGTTCGCCGTCAAGCGTTTCCAACCGGCCGCGCACCGACTTCGCATCCTCGCCGCCGCGAGTGACGAGCACGTCCTGGGCGGGCAGCCTGGCCTGCAACGCCGACTGGAACAACCCCTCGGCCTTGGCGAACTCCTCGCCCCGAACCAACTGAATCCCCGCGAGACTCTGAAATGATAACGGAATGCCGTCGCCCAGAGCAGTACGAGTTAAGGCCGCATCGGACGCTCCGCCGACCAGCTCCCCGTATAAACGGCCTCCGTCCGCGAGATAGAACACGACCTGTCCGCCAGGCGGCTTCGATTGCGCCTCAAAGGACAATCGCGCAAGATCGTCGAACGCGATCTTCGTCAACCCTTCGACGGTTCGGACATTCACGCTGCTTGCATCCAGACAGCCCGCCCACTCGCCTTGAACCATCGTACCATCCACACGCAGCGCCTGGACCGGCGCAGCGTTGGTGGACACGCCCATCACGCCCACGACGGCGCTCGCCGCGATGGATCTTCGCCAAAGGCGGACGCCGCGACCGCCTTGCAAGCTGAAAAACCGATGTCGAAGCGGACGTGTCATTCATCGCACCCACGGTGTACGCTGCGTTGACAATTCTCCTCCCACGCGAGACGCTATCCCTTTTGGTGTCGGTCGGCCAGTACTACGACGCTAAGACAGCGGTTCCGCATCTCGTATTGTAACCTGGGGTGGGAGCACGGTGTGGCATGCGTCGGGAGCAGTGGCTTGGGCCACGGAATAGCGTACCCGAGCGCTCCAGCTCGCCGCAGGTAATGGCATTTCTACTGGCAAACTTGCTGTGCATATCTGGATTCTGTTGATTGGGCCGTTTTTTCGACGGGTCGAGGGGTGCGACGCGGCGTCGGTATCTGCGACCGCCGCGAGCTCAGTTGCCCAACGGGCTGTTTTTCAAGGCCAATTTGCCCATCGTCTCAGAATCGCCCCGCGATAGGCGACTGCTGCGCATACCGGTTGCGCGGACATGACACCGCGCGGGCCTGCGAGCTTAGGCAGCGTAAATAAATAATGGTCTCAAATCGACCATGATGCTCGTGGTTGAATGGTGTAGTTCCATTCGCCGTGGAAGCTGTGACGTTCGATGTTCACGTGCTTCATTTCCTCATCCGTCACCTTGCGGGCCGTGGGATA
>JAZDHF010000289.1:0-2189 GCA_043806315.1 Planctomycetota bacterium
AAAGGTGAAAAACAACGCGGATTCCGGCATTTTCGGGGCCGTGCAGGAAGCGGCCGTCGAGGCGATCAACGGCATCAATCATCCGGAGATCAAACAACAACTCGAATCGTATCGCCGTCGCCGCGACATCCTCGTCGGCGGGTTGCGTGAAGCCGGTTGGTCCGTGGCCGCTCCGAAGGCGACTTTTTACGTCTGGGCGCGGTGTCCGGGCGGTCTGAATTCGATAACGGCGTCCTCACGCATCCTCGCGGATGCGAACGTGGTCGTGATCCCGGGCGTGGGATTCGGTGCGCACGGGGAGGGGTACGTGCGATTTGCGCTTACGGTAGACGAATTGCGCACGGCGGAAGCGGGCAAGCGCATTGCACAAATCAAATGGTGAGATTGAAGTCGAGTCGATGACCTGCTCTACTGGGATTCGCATCTACCCCAAGAGGTGGTCGAACGCGAAGCCGACTCCCGCTCCGGAGTCCAGGGATTCATCGACGGCTATGTTCGGATCAGCCCACAACCGGCCAAACGCGATCCAATGTCGTCTCGTTCTTCAATGCGGAGTTTGACTCACCATGCCGCGGCCAACTCGTCGCAATTCCGGAGGTCGGCGGATTGCATCATCGGTATCGTCGCGCCGCCTAATACTACAACGCTATTTTCTCGGCCAGTGACAGGTACGGATGTTTCGCAACGTGATGCCGATTCGGTGCAATTTCCGGAGTGTTTGCTTTCGAGACGAGCGGCGTCCGGCGGCGTTGCGCTGTTGGGTTAACGCCCATTGCGCGGCGATCGTTTCCGCCCGTCGCCGCGAGCATCGTCCGCCGCGAACCCAGAGCGGCACGAGGGCCTTCGTGGTGGTCCGCAACTGGGCGATAGTGAGACCTTCTTTTTTTTTCCCCATGCTCTTGGCGGAACTCGGCTAGGAACAAATGGCTCACGCAGGTCAGCATCAGATGTCGCCGAACCGAGCCGTACTTGCGGACCTCGAAGTGATCCAGTCCCAGTTCGTCCTTGCTGTCCTCAAACATCCGCTCAATCCGCCAACGCGAAAACGCCACCAGCAGCAGCGTCTCCACCGGCGCCGACTCGGCGGCGTTGCTCAAGAAGAACTTGATCTCCTCGAGCTTCAGCGCGTTCCGCGTCATCAGCAGGCGATGGGGACGCGAGGGCAGCCCGTTCTCGTCCTTGATCCAGAAGGGAACGCACTTGGCCTCCCACACCATGGGACCCTTCTCCCCGTCTTTGACGCGGAACCGGACCCACGGAACTTTCCGCAGGCGCGGCGAGCAGGTCAACAGGTTACGCGCCTCGCAGGCGGGTGTGTTGCGGACCTTCAGACGCGGGAGCCGGCGTGGTCGCCCCTGCTCCTTGTCGCGGCTGTGCTCGCGGTACAGCACCTCCGGGGGCTTGCTCCAGCCCACGAAGTTGACCGGAATCTCGCCCACGTAGTTCTGGCCCAGAGCGTCCAAGGCCCGCAAAAACGGGGGCTTTCCGCCATACCACTCGTCAAACGTCAGCCAGGCGAAACGCACGCCGTTGCCCAGGGCGCGTTGCACCTGCTCCCGGGCGATCTCCCACTTGGAGCGGTAGACCACGTCGTCGGGAATGCCGGCCTCGCGGCAACGGTCTCGGTCCTGATGCCAGGTCTCTTCCGGCAGATACAGATCGCCGTCGAGCAGGGTGTGGAAATCGTCGGCGACGTAGCCCAGGTGCACGCTGACCACGCAGTTGTCACGCTTGCCCCGGCTGCCGCAGTACTGCCGCTGCACGCAGGCGGTCTTGTCGCCCTGTTTGTGAAAACTGGTCTCGTCGATGATGCCCACGCTGTGCGGATGCCCGTGACGATCGGCCACGCGACGCTGCCACACGTCACGCAGGGCCGCCTCGTCCCACCGCAGCAGGCCCAAAAACTCCTGCACCGTCCGGGGCGATTGCCCGGCCGCATCGGCCATCGGCTCGATGCTCTTGCGTTGCAGGTCGCTGAGTTGCCCGGCGACGTAGGTCTGCAGGTGTCGCCGGTTGGTCACACGGCCCATACAGCCGTCAAACTCATGAAGGTACTGAGTCAATGCCGGTTTGATCCGGAGAATCGTATTCGCGTCCATGCCAATGGTCTCCTTGGTTCGAGTTCCACTCGACCCTGCCATCGGCTGGTCGCCTAGAAATTCTTGAGCGTTCTTAGCGTTGTAGTATTA
>JAZDHF010000290.1:0-13133 GCA_043806315.1 Planctomycetota bacterium
ACCCGCCGCACCGGAACCCGTCGCGCCAACGGACCCGCGTGAGGTACCTCCGACAGGCATCCTCACCAGGGAAGAAGCGATCCAATTCCTCGAAGGTGCGAGGATAATCGATCCCAGGAACAGGGCCCGCCATGTCTTCCAAGGGAGCCCACACTACATGTTGTGGGTACTTGCGTCAACCGGATACCCCCTAAGATGTATAATGCGACGTTACCCCTGGGGCGTCGTGGTCACGCGGTTAACCCACCCATCAATGGCCGGTTCTTACTCGCCCAATGACACGCTCACGGCAAGCGATACCACACAAGCGCAAGGATTGACACAACAAGGAGGATGCCAGCCATCAGGTCGCGGCCTCCCACGCGGACCTCACGTATGAAGGTCCGTCGAGTGTACAGGCCGAACGCTCTACCCTCCATCGAAAGCGATAGCGAGTCGGACGTACGAAGCGCGGAGACAAGCAGTGGAAGGCAGAGGTGACGGAGCATCAACCACCACCTCCGTGGTCCACCGGTGTCGTACCCCATGCCACGCACAAGCTGGGCCTGGTAGACGTGGTGGGCCTCGACCCGGCAGACGGGCACGAGCCTCAGCGCCGCCACGAGGGCAAAGCCCCAACGATACGGAACACCCATGCGCATCAGCGCGTAGGCGAGGGAGATCGGCTCCGTCGTCGTCACAAACAGAGCACTGGCGAGAATGATAGCCAACAGCCTTGCCATCATGTGAAGTCCGGCCGCCAGCCCGACCGCAGTCCTCGGCCCAAATGAGTCGTCCTCCTGAGGGTAGGCCAGGGCGTGGGTCACGACAACCAAAACGCCAAGCGTCAACCAAAGCCGCACGCCGGGAATACGCCAGGGGGCAACTCCCGAGAGCCACAGAAGACCCACTGCACACCCGGCAACGGCCAGCGACAGAAGCGCCGAGTTGAACACGAAGACGGCGATCGTCAACCACAGTAGCCAGGCCAGCTTCACCACAGGGTGCAGGCGATGCATCAACGACAAACCGGGTTGGAAGGTCATCTCACGTCCTTCGCCAGAGGGAAAGTCTCCGTTTGGCCGTCGGTCGTTTCGCGGACTCTCACCGACACTCCTGTGGTGTGTACGCGTCGTAACCCGCTTCGCGCAGTTGGTCGAAGGCGTGCGGGACGGCTGCGTCGATAGTCACTCGGCCGTCAGACAAAAACAGAAGACGAGTACAACTGTGAAGGACGACTTGTGGATCATGGGTGACCATCAGACAGGCCGCTCGGGGTACCGATGGAGGCTTGTCGCCCACAGTTCGACTCGACTCCATAGTCCGGTCGACCGTGTTGCGAATGGCATCAAGCTGGAAGGTGACGTTCCGCCAGTCCTGCCCGGCAAACGGCTCGTCGAGGAGCAGTAGCCGTGGACGATGCAGGATGGCGGAGATCAAGTTGAGGCGGCGTTTCTCACCCCAGCTCAGCCGGTACGGATGCGCGTGCCTTCTATCGTACAGCCGGGCAGTCTCCAGCAGCCGGGCTCCCTCACGCTCCGTCGCCGTCTCAGCGATACGCATATTGTGCGCCGTGAAAAGCGTCTCCCTCCAGACGGTGCTCGCAACAAGCTGGTGGTCGGCGTTCTGAAAGACGATGCCCACCTCCCGGGTCAGCCGACACACTGTTCCCCGGACGACGCGCACGCCGCACACGGTGACCGATCCCCGAACGGGACTGACGAGGCCCAACAAGCACAGCAGGAGCGTAGACTTGCCGCCGCCATTGGGTCCCATCACACCGACGACCTCGCCCGCGCGCACCTGCAAGGAAATGTCGGTGATGGCCGATCGTCCATCCAATTGGACCGCCACATCGGACATATCCACAATCACCTCGCCCTTGGCCGGGGGTCCGGGACGAATCGGTTCGCTGACGTGAATCGGCATGGAACGAAGAAGACATGCGGGAGGAATCGTTTCAAGGGCGCCGCCCGACGCGTCCACCTCCACTCGGCCATCGAGCAGGCAGATGAGCCGCGGCTTGAGCGGCAACAAATGCGACAGCTTGTGCTCAATGATGACCACAGTCAGGCCCTCTTGCCGGCAAAGATCGGCTAATGAGTGAAAAAGATCGCGGGACGTCGCGGGATCTAGACTGGCGGTCGGCTCGTCGAGGACCAGGGCGTCGGGTCCGCCGGCGACGATTGAAGCAATAGCCACTCGTTGCTTATCACCGCCCGAAAGGGATGACAGGTTGCGCTCGTGGAGATGGCCGATCGACAGCCACTCCGAGGCCTCCGCGGAACGCCTCCGGATCTCTTCGGCCACCAGACACCGGTTCTCCATGCCAAAGGCTATTTCATCACCAACGTTCAGCGTGGCGAACTGCATGTCCGGGTTCTGCTGGACAAGCCCAATCGCCCGCGCGGTTTGATGTAAAGGCGTAGTGGCGATGTCACGACCGTGAAGATACACGCTGCCCTGAGCTTCACCGGTATGTCGGCCGACGAGCAGCCCGCACATGGCCAACGCCAGAGTCGACTTTCCCGATCCGCTCGGCCCGACGATCGTCACAAATTCACCGGACTCGATCCGGAACGAAATGTCACGAAGCCCCCATGACTCAGAGTTTGAATAGCGCCAACTGAATCGATCGAGACTGATCATAGCAGCCATCGCTCATCCCTCGATGCGCTACGGTTCGGAATCGGCGAGCGCGATTCAAGGAACATCACAGGGACTATTGCAGCTATGCACAACATCCACAAAGATAGTTGCCACGGGAACGCCTGTCTCCACTGTTTGCCCTCACAGGCGCGACGTGATTGGCCCCGATGGCGAGCGGGCGCTGATTACTCCGGCCCGGTGAAGCACTTCCAAAAGCCACCACGCCAGCAGGCCCGCGAATACCACGCCGCTGACGAAAGCCGCTCCCACAAGAATCGCCAGGCCGGCAACAACCCCACCCTTCGCGGGAAGGGAAACCACGAGAGTCAATACTAGAAGGTTGCTGGTCGCACCGAATCCGCCCGCGAGCGCGTACGTGACTCGGTTGTGGCTTCTGCCCAACATCAGCCAAGTCGCATCGACTGCAATGCCGGCAAAAACAGTGTAGGCCAAGACGAGCAAGCCATGTGGGTTGCCGGACAGAAACTCGACTCCTCCCTTGAGGAGGGCGGTGACGGTGGCGGCGCCCGGCCTGCCGATTATCCCGATGGCCAGTATCAGCCAGAGAACGTGCAAACCCGCCAGGAACTGGAACGCTCCGGGCAATACGACGACGGCATGGACCGCAAATCTGACCATGCTCAGCACGGCACTCGAAAGGCCGCCCAGGGCGGCGAGCGCCGCCATGGTCAACAGATCGTGCAGTGAAAAAAACTCGTATGCCCTCTTCATTCCTCGAACGCTTCGCTATCGACCAGCGGCTCTACGAGAATGCGCCGAAGGCCACTGACCCAATAGTCGCCGGTCTTGTGAGGCGGCACAAGTCGGACCGGTCTCCTTGTCCCGATCGCTGCCAGCCACCGACCCTCGCCGTCCTGAAGGGCCACGATCGCGGAGGCTAGCTCTTCGCGCGTGCACTGGACTCGGTACCCATCGGCCGCCTCCAGCGTAATCATCATTGGACCGGGTTGGATCCGAGCCTCCGCCAGCAAACCATCCAAGGCCGGCCCCCGCCAGCTCGTCTTCTGGTCGGGAAAATGTGTCATCTGCTGGAGTACATCCTCCAAACGCATCATCTCCATATGGGCCAACTCTTGATAGGTGAATCCTCTCGGTCTTTCCAGTCCCGACCCGCTCAACTCGATCGACCACTCCACCGGCGGAATCGCATCCGGCTCGCCGGCACAACGCCGCAGCACGCGGCGCTGTTCGTCAAGATCCCTCTGGCACGCACACATCATCAGCAGGCCTAGCGACCAAGTCGCAACCGCAGCTCGAAGACAAGCGCACATGATACCTCGAATATCCGCCTCGTTTAGGGGGCGCCAAAACGTCCACAGAACACGGCAGCGTCTCGAAGATCGACGTCGCCGTCATAATCCTGGTCCATCATCAAGCAACGCTCTAGATCTAGCTCCAATGGAGCCACGGCCCAGGCCGGCGGGTCGCACCCGCCGGAATCGCATACCGGGCCGGTAAGGCACTCCCAAAACCGAGGCCAGTCGGCGAGATCGACGTCGCCGTCGCTGTCGCCGTCGCCGCAAATCGCCAAGTCGGCCGTCGTAACCGTGACTAGCTGGTAGTAGTCCCACCCCTCCCCCAGGTTTGTGTACTGCTCGAAAACTCCCGCAACCGCGCAAAAGTGACGCCCAACCCTCACAAAAGGGTGATAACCTGAGGGCCCTCTGTTCGCATTCATGTAGTCGGCGGCCCAGCAGTCGTATCCATCCGCTGTTTGCAGACTGTAGTTGTCCACTGCCTTACCGAGATTCTTTGCCGTGACCGTAACGTCGCGCACGTACAGCCGCATCGACTCAAACGGCTCGGCACCGTGGTTGGCCACGTACCAACCGTCGCTGGCCGCGTCGTAAGTCGGCGCAGGCATCTCCTCGACGTCCATGCGCATCGGCGGCGGAAGAGGATTGCCGGTACTGACGATGCTGAAGCGCGGATTGTAAGGTGTCTGCCACTGCAAAAACGTCGTCCCGCGGTACTCCTCCACCAGCATATTGGCTAGCGCAACCCAGTCGCCGATGGCCACGTTGTTGAACAAATCGCCGGCCGTCCAATCCTTGACCTGTATGGCGGCCCACGCATCAGGATTTCGCGGATCCCGCAATATCACTCGTGGTCTCGATCCCAGGAACTTCGCAACCACAATTCCTCCGTCGCACTCCACCTCGTCAAAGTGAAAAACAGTCGCGTCGCCGTCGACGGTGTTCGACTGAATCTGATATATGGATAGAGATTGCCCGACCCCTTGGCCGGCGCCTCCCATGAACATCAGCAACGTCACGATGACCACCGACTGGTTAAACCTACGCATAGCTACGGCCCCCCCGGGAACGTTTAAATCACGCGGCACAGGCGCCCTTCAGGCAGTGCATCCGATCCATCCAGGCCCCCGACCACCGCAGGCATGATTACCCTCTGGTCTTTACGTTAGCCCGCACTACGCCGCACTGCGGCGAAGCACTACTGTTCCAGCAATGATCGTAAGCAAGCTCAGAGCAATCATACCCCATTCGGAGACCGCGGGAACGAGGTCACCGGCCACGATGTCCGCTGCGCCGCGTGTGTTCACTTGGTAATAGTCCCAGGTTGGCAAGGACGTGTATTGTTCCACGACTCCGGTGATGCTGAGCAGCATTCTGCGGGTCACTATCGGCGGATCGTACGGGGCACCGGCATCGACGTTCATGTAGTCGGTGCCCCAGGCCGTATCGTCTCCTTGGAGCAGTTCATAATTGTCACTGTTCTTCCCCAAGCCCTTGGACCCGACGATCGTGTTCTGCAATGTGACGACCATGCTCTCATAAGGCTCCGACGCGGCATGATTGACCGGAACTACAAGGTCTGCGGCGGTCAGCACCGTCGGTGCTGGCACGGGGTTGCCCGTACTCTCGACGGTGAACGTTACACTCGGTGCGAGCGTCTTATTGTATTGCAGGAAGGTCGTGCCTCGAAACTCCTCAATGTAGATGTTGTCGAAACTTACCCAGTCGCCGACGTTGACGTTGTTCGACAACTCTCCAAGATGGGAATCCTTGACCACTATGGCGCCCCACGTCGCATGAGCCGGATCCTGCAAGTATACGCGCTCATTGGAATCTCCCGCCCGGTGCCAGATGTGCGTTACAATACCTCCAGTAACATTGTGGGTTTGCGTATGATAAATGCTGGAATCTCCATTGGACGTGTTCGACTGAATTTGATAGATTGTAAGCTCATCACCGTATGCGGCACGTGAGAATACACCTATCGCCAGACCCACGAACATTCGCACACAATCACAACGGTTCATCTCTTTCCTCCCATAAGATATAAGGTTATTCACTGCGGGCGGCTACGCGCTGCCCTTGCCATTAACCAACAGTCGGTCGGCAAGCACGGCCCGCCCTACGGATCACTGCCCGGAGCGCCGGCTCGATTCCTCGACGAGGAGGCGACGTATCCCGGAACCGGGTAGGGGTACCAGTTGGGATCGTCGCGCGGCGGCACCTCTTGTGCGGCATCCCATTCCGGCTTCCAGACGCTCTTGCGCCAATCCACGTGTCCTTCACAAAACAGGATGTTCCCTCCCAAGTCCGACAGACCGTGCCGGTGCCGGTCCGCGAATGCCTTTGGGTAGCTCCCGCTATACTTCCCCGCGCCGCGATACACTGCCTTGGCGTCAAATCCCTTGCGCGGATCAAGCAAGTGATCGAACAAGAGGTACACTCGCTCGGGCCGTACGATCCTCCCGCTATCGAGAAAAGAGGGCATGGGGTAACCCACTCTGCCGGGCGGCGGCCAAGCGTTCTTGTCGAGCTCCAGACAGGAGTTCATGGCATAGCTGAAATACCCGTCGCGCCGGGGACGGTAGCTGTACAGGCCATCGGCTTCCAACAGACGCCCCGAAGGGCACTGGTAGAACGTGGTGTTGTCCGGACGTTGGTAGCGGGGGTAGTCCCTCCAGGGCTTAAGATCAAGCAGCGGCGGCAGGACGTCCATCCACCCGTGCCAGTCTGCCAAGTCCTCGGGTGTGATGTACGGGTCGGTCAGAGCCTTCGGGCCGCGGTCCAACCCGTCGCAGTGCGGCCACATGCCGGCGCTCTCAGCGGCGTAGCAGTTGAACGCGACGCCCCACTGTCTTAGCCGGCCAGCGCAAACAACTTGCTTCGCTTGTTCTCGGGCGGATGTAAGCGATGGCGACAGAATCGCCGCCAACAGGGCGACGATCGAGATGACAACCAGTAGCTCGACAAGGGTGAAGCCAAGGCCCCGAACTCTTCGAACTCGACATCGGTCTGTTTTTAGAAGCATATCGCATCCAAAAAAAAACGATAGCTCATCTCCCGTGTTTCTCACCGCGCTTCCCAGCGTCCAATCTTTGGTAATATGCCGCAATCGCGGCGTGTGGTCTAGTACCTCCGTCGCAAAACCAGCGCGGATTCTGGATTGCTGTCGGCGGTGGGTCGCATCATAGTTTCGGGGGCGCGGTGCTCCCCGGGGTATGGGGTCCCAGGCAATGAAGCACGGATTGAAGTTGCTCACTGCGGGCCGAGGTGAAGGCAAAACGACGTTTCTTCGTGAGTACGCAGTCTGTGCGGCCGGTCGCGGCTTGTCGGTGGGCGGTGTCGCCGCACCAGCGGTGTTCGAAAAGGGCGAACGCGTCGGTTACGACCTGATCGACCTTCGCCGTGGTTCGCGGCGACCACTCGCTCGGATCGTTAGTTCGCCCGGCGCCAAGCGAACTGCGGGAATGTATTGGTTTGACGAGGCGGCCGAGGCCGATGGCAACGCGGCGATCATCTCCGCAATCCAGGATCGTCTGGACGTGGTGGCCATTGACGAGGTCGGACCCCGGGAGTTTCTCGGAGGCGGGTTGGTCCAAGCTCTGAGTTTCGCTCTACGTGAGCTGAGCCCGGAACAGGAACTGATCCTCGTCGTTCGCCCGTCGTTGGTGGACGAACTGCCGCACCGCTTCCCCTCGCCACGATGGGAGACGGTAAACCGTATCTCACCTCCCTGGCCTCGCTCACGTTGATGCCTTGCGTGACGCGTACCGGGTTGGCGGGCAGCGCTGAGCGTCGCTCCCTCGCCGGATTGACGACGGCGTCGCAGGAAGCAATGCTTGCCGGCTGAAGCGCTAGCGTAATTGAAAGCCGGACTCGATTGAAGGGAAACGCCATGCCAAGAATACGGCCCGGACCGCGGCAAAGGCCGCCACCCGTCGAAAACGGTGCGAACCCTAGAGCTTGGCGCCCGCGCTTGCGTTTGTGGATCGACATCGACGGGCATAATGCCCTCGGCCCCGGAAAGGTGCGACTGCTTCAAGCGATTGCCGCCACGAAGTCACTGGTCACGGCTGCAAAGCAACTCCACATGAGCTATCGACAGGCTTGGAAGCACCTGAGGTTCATCGAGGATCGGACCGAGCTGACCGTCGTCGAGCCTCGACGCGGTGGGCGCGGCGGGGGCGGAACAGATTTGACCCCGCAGGGTCGAGCCCTCATGGAGGCTTTTTGCAACTTCCGTCGTGAGGTGGAGGAGCACGCGCAGTCGGCGTGTGCTCGCCACTTTGCCTGGTGGTGCTCTCCCGCACCGGAGAGGCCGCCTTCGTAACGCATGTCCTACCGTCAGCGGTAGGCAGCGGCACTCCCGGCCCAATTCCCGGCCGAGTGCAGGCACCGCCCGACTTGCACGTCATGAATCTCGGTGTCCACCGCGCGCCGCTTCAAGCGTCTCGCGCACGCGGTGCAGCATCTGGGCCGGTGGCGGTTCGCAGCTCAAATCCGCTGACCAGATGAATCGCGGTCGGATCTGTTCGTAGGCATCCAACAACCCATCGACGCCGGCGGTCGGCCGTACCGCGTGGCCAGATACATTCATCAACAAATCCGTCACCATCGATAGAACGTCATGGGTGGCAGGCTTCATCTCACGCAAAGGCGGGCGCACAATCAGGACGACGACCGCCGGTCTCAGCAACGGCACGGCGCTGGAACTCTCCACCACGATCGGCATCTGCGGTCGGAAACGATCCAACGCGACGCCCAAACCGGCGGCCAATCCGTTGGCGCGATGCCTCAGCCTCTCGACGTGCGCGGCGCCAGCAGCCAAGTACGCAGCCGTGTCCTTCCCGGCGCAGCTCAAACAGGCGCGATCTTCGAATTGAAAGTCCGGCCCCGCGCCCTCCTTGAACTCATGGATACTACCGGGCCATTCGTACGTCGGACTGATTTTCAGACAACCCAGCCCGTGGATGTGCCGGAGCAGGTGCAAGACAAAAAGGCTCTTCCCGCACCCGGAGTGAGGACCGATCACTGAAAGGATGTATCGCTGCGATGGTGCCACGTCACCCTTCGTCGCGCACAGGGTCGTACCGCGTGTAAACGTCCATGCGGTTCCCACGCAGGAACCCCGCAGGGAGTGACCCATCGCGGGCCGTGCCTCCTCCACCGCAGCCGGTCCCGACCGTCCACCGCCGTTGAATACTCTCAATCCCATCCGGGTCAAACCGCCCTTCGCAACGGACCCGCCCCTTGGAAGGGTCGAAACTGATGTCCGGCAACTGCCGTCGATCCCATGACAACCCCTCCGTAACGAGGAACCCCAAGGCCAGTGCTTCGATGTCGCGTGGCAAGGCCAACATGGCCAGTAACAACGTCCCATTAAGCAGCAATTCAATGCGTTCCTCTTGGATGACTTGGTCGCCCACCAAGGTGCCTCGTCCCGTACGATCGTACCGGCAGACCTGCCAGTTCATTACGACGGGACGTCCGTCGGCTTCTCCTTCGGGTGACCGCGCTGCCGCGTCTGAAATCAACGGGTCGACTCGCATGCGGGCGCACTACCCCCCTTCCGCAGGGTCGGCTCTCCAGATGCAATCATACGTGAAACTAGTGTCGACCACGGCTCGCACGGCAATGTCCCGCGTATCTCCACCGCGAAACGCAACATCGAGGTGGCAGCTGGTCCGACGGGGGCACTGCCGAACTGGACGTCACGTTAACTCCGCATCTTAATGAGATTCCGAACCAACGGTCAACGCTCCAAGTTGTGGTCGGTGCCCCCTGGGTCCGTGACAGATTCGGCGGCATTGTTGCGGCGACTCCGGGAGGGCGCGAGGCACCGTGGAAACGGCGTCTTCCTTCGGTCGGAGCGTGGGCTTGTGGGTGTTCTGTCGCCCCTGCCGGGGCTTGGGGGATGATTCGGGGCTGAGTCCGGGGGTTCCGCTTCGCTCCACCCCCGGCTATCTTCGTTCACCCCTTCGGGGTGAAAAACGCTCCGCCGAAAGTGTCCCGCACCCGTGCCCCCTCGTCGGCAACGGCCACCGAGGTACCGGCGGTTCCGACGGGCGTCTTGTGATCCCAAGCGGCATGCACCGGAAAGCGTTATGCTCAGAAAAACACAACGGAACTCCTTTAGCAGAAGTCACTTACGACGATTTTTAGGTCTTGCGGTTCACGGGCCCGTCACGTAAGTTGTTGCACGGCTAGGAACGGGCGTGATTGGCGGCGTACCGAGAGGATGCCCTAGCGTGTCGCGACCGACGTGGTTCTTGTTGACCGAAATCAGGCCTCAGTCGTCGACCGCAGACCTTCGCGGTTGCAAACGACCAGGTTTCGGCCCGTTTGCGCCCGCAAATCTCTTGAGTTCAACTCCACCAAAGGTGGCTATCATCGACGTGGTTCACGTCAGCGTGACGACCGGCGCCACGTCTTCCGGCATACATTCCGGATTCAATCGCATGGGCCATCGGGAGGCTAATCCCACGACCCGCCGATTGTTTTCGAAAGGTGCTCATGGCTCGATCAAAGTGCCGCCGGCCGTGCTGAGCGCTATGCCTGCAAGGCGCGGCAAAGAGGTCGATTAAGAAGGTTTTTCGTTACCAAGGAGACACTGATGCTGACGACACGCAGAGAATTCCTAAAGGCCTCCGCGTTGACCGCCGGGGTGGCCATTGCCGGGATGGGCTTTGTGCTCACACCGGTGGAAGCGTATGCGGTGGAACTCCGCAAGAATCTGCAGGAGGCCACGCGCACTACGACCATTTGCCCATACTGCGCCGTTGGCTGCGGGTTCGTGGTGGATGCAGCGGACGGCAAGGTCATCAACATTGAGGGTGACTCGGAGCACCCGATCAACGAGGGATCAGCCTGTTCGAAGGGCTCCTCGTTGTATCAGTTGGCCAACAACGAAAACAGGCTGAGGACGGTGCGGTACCGTGCGCCGTTCGCCGCCGACTGGCAGGAGCTTTCCTGGCAAGAGGCGATTCCGATGATCGCCCAGCGCGTTAAAGCTACACGCGATGCGACATTCGAGTTGACCAACGCCTTGGGTCAGACCGTCAACCGCACTCTGGGTATCGCATCGTTGGGCAGCGCCGCGCTGGACAACGAGGAGTGCTGGCTCTACCAGAAGTTCCTGCGAGCATTGGGCCTGGTGTACCTTGAACATCAGGCCCGGAACTGACACTCGGCTACCGTCGCCAGTTTGGCGACTTCGTTCGGCCGTGGTGCCATGACCAACCATTGGATCGACATCAAGAACGCTGATGTCATCCTGATCATGGGGTCCAACGCGGCGGAGAATCACCCCGTATCGTTCCGCTGGGTGACCGAGGCACAGGTGAATAACGGAGCCAAGCTGATCAGCGTGGACCCGCGGTTTACGCGGACCTCAAGCAAGGCTGACGTGTATGCTCCCCTGCGTAGCGGTACCGACATTGCCTTCCTGGGCGGCATGCTCAATTACATCCTTGAAAACGACCTTATCCATGAGGAGTACGTCAAGGAGTACACCAACGCGGGCTATCTGATCCACGCGGATTACGATTTCGACGCGGTGACGGGGCTGTTCACCGGGTACGATGCCGTGAACCGAAAGTACGACAAGACGACTTTTGCGTACCAGGTTGACGAGGGCGGAGTGGCCCTCAAGGACAAGACGCTGCAAGATCCACGATGCGTGTATCAACTCCTCAAGCAGCATTACTCGCGCTACGACCTGGACACCGTATCGAGCATAACCGGCACCCCGACGGCAAAGCTCCAAGAGGTCTATGAGACCTACGTGGGCAAGCCGGGCGTGGCCGATCAGGGTTCGTATCAGCCGAACCGGGCCGGCACCGTCATGTACGCGATGGGCTGGACGCAGCACACGGTGGGTGCCCAGAACATCCGCGCAATGGCCATGATCCAGCTTCTGCTGGGCAACGTGGGCAATGCCGGCGGGGGCATCAACGCTTTACGCGGCGAGTCCAATGTGCAGGGTTCCACCGACCACGGACTGCTCTATCACATTCTGCCGGGATATCTCACCTCGCCGCAGGCCTCGCAGACGACGCTGGCCGAGTACATCACGAAGTGGACACCGACGACGCTCGAGCCGCGCAGCGCCAACTGGTGGACTAACTACTCCAAATACATCACCAGTTTTCTGAAGTCGATGTACGGAGATGCCGCGACTGCGGAAAACGACTATGGCTACGCGTGGCATCCCAAGCGCGAGGACAGTGGGAACTACGCCTGGCAGCCGTTGTTTGACGCTATGTACCGCGAGGAGATCAAGGGGTTCTTTGCCTGGGGGCAGAATCCCGCTAACGCCAGTGCGAATACGAACAAGGTGCGGGCGGCGCTTGCCAAACTCGATTGGCTGGTGACGGTGAACATTTACCCGACGGAGACGGGCGAGTTCTGGCGCGGTCCGGGTATGGACCCAACCACAATCGCCACCGAGGTATTCCAGCTTCCCTGTGCCGCTTCAGTTGAGAAGGAAGGCAGCATCGCCAACTCGGGACGGTGGGCCCAATGGCGCTACAAGGCCGTCGATCCGCCGGGCGACGCCATGCCCGATTCCGAAATCATGAATGAGATCTTCCTGGCCGTTAAGGCCCTCTATCAGGCCGAAGGCGGGGTCTTCTCCGACCCCATCATGAATCTTAAGTGGGATTATTTTGATGGATCGGAAACGCCCGCAAGATTGATCGCCAAGGAGATCAACGGGTACTATCTGGAGGACTTGACGGAGACCAATCCGGACGGGACGACGACCGACCGCCTGGCCGGCGATCTGGTGCCGAACTTCACCAAGCTGCGTAACGACGGTAAGACGTCGTGCGGCTGCTGGATCTTCAGCGGGTCGTACAACGCTAGCGACTTTGAGACGGGTAACCTGATGGCCCGCCGGACGGCCTCCGACCCGACGGCCGACCCCATCGGTCTGAACGCCTCGTGGGCGTGGTCCTGGCCGGTCAATCGCCGGATCGTGTACAACCGCGCGAGCGTGAATCTCAAGGGCGAACCTTACGACACCGTACATCCGGTGCTTTACTGGGATGCTACGCAGTCGAAGTGGATCGGCGACGTGGTCGATGGGAACTACCCGCCTCTGCAGAACGCCGACGGGACGGACAATGAGAGCGGGCGGCTGCCGTTCATCATGGAGCCCGAAGGCGTCGGTCGTATCTTTGACACCGGCAAGATGGCCGAGGGTCCGTTCCCCGAGCACTATGAACC
>JAZDHF010000291.1:0-19905 GCA_043806315.1 Planctomycetota bacterium
CACCATCCTGGTGTCGCTGATGTTCGCCAACAACGAGGTCGGGACGATCCACCCTATCGCGGAGATCGGGGCTCTCTGCAAACAGCGCGAAATCATCTTCCACACCGATGCGACGCAGGCGTTCGGGAAGGTCCCCATTGACGTGGAGGCCATGGGCATCGACCTGCTCAGCCTGTCGGCCCACAAGATTTACGGACCCAAGGGCGTCGGGGCGTTGTACGTCCGTCGTAAGAAACCCCGAGTGCGTTTGCAGCCACTCATTCACGGCGGAGGGCACGAGCGTGGAATACGCAGCGGAACATTGAATGTTCCGGGTATCGTCGGATGCGGGGCGGCGGCGGAGATCGCCATGAACGACATGCCCACGGAGAGCGTGCGAATCGCGGGACTCCGCGATCGCATGTGGGCGGGCCTCAGCGAGCATCTGACGGAGATCAGTCGCAACGGCAACCCCCAGCATTGTCTGCCCAACACCCTCAACGTGAGCTTCCTCTACGTCGAGGGCGAGAGCTTGATGATGGGCTTTTCCGACATCGCGGTCAGCAGCGGCAGCGCGTGTACCAGCGCCTCGCTGGAACCGAGCTATGTGCTGAAGGGCTTGGGACTGGGCGACGATCTCGCCCATAGTTCCATCCGGTTTTCGCTGGGGCGATTTACGACGGAAGAGGACATCGACTACACGATCAAGGAAGTCGTGAAGGCCGTCAACCACCTACGGAACATGAGTCCGCTGTACGAGATGGCCCAGCAAGGAGTTGATTTGTCGAAGGTGCAGTGGCAACACCACTAGGGGATTGTCGATTGACGATTTTCGATTGCCGATTGCAGTGAAGAGGGAGACCCATGGGAATCCTTGTGGCACAGCGGCCCTCCGCTGTGGATCCCAGCCGGGGGCGGCTGGGCCACATGTGAGGAGTCAGAGTTATGGCCTATAGCGATAAAGTCGTGGACCATTACAAGAACCCGCGGAACGTCGGGTCGATGGATGCGTCGCTCAAGGACGTAGGCACGGGCATCGTCGGAGCCCCGGAGTGCGGCGACGTGATGAAGCTGCAGATCAAGGTCGATGAGAACGACCGCATCGTCGACGCCAAGTTCAAGACCTTCGGTTGCGGAAGCGCCATCGCCAGCAGCTCGCTGGCCACCGAATGGGTCAAGGGCAGGACGCTCGACGAGGCGTCGCAGCTCAAGAACACCGAGATCGTGACGGAGTTGTCGCTTCCGCCGGTGAAGATCCATTGTAGCGTTCTGGCGGAGGACGCCATGCGCGCGGCGATCGCGGACGTGAAGAAGAAAAGAGGTCAGACCCAACCCGCGGAGGCCGCTGTCGCGGCGAACGGTTGAAGATCATTCGGAGCATCATGAAATGGTTACGCTGACGGAAACGGCCGCAAGGCAAGTTAATCAGATCATTACCCAACAGCGAGAGGCCGCCAAGAAAAACGGCGCTGACGCCGCGAAGATGTACCTTCGGGTCGGAGTGAAAGGCGGCGGGTGCAGCGGTTTCAGCTATACGCTCGATCTCACGGAGACGATCACGGAGCAGGACGAGACGTGGAACCAGCACGGCGTGGAGATCGTCTGCGACCCCAAAAGCCTGTTGTACCTCGACGGCACGACGGTCGACTTCAAGGACGAGCTGATGGGCCGCGGGTTTGTGTTCAGCAACCCGAACGCCACCAGCTCCTGCGGCTGCGGATCGAGTTTCTCCGCCTAGGCCCGCACGTCGGGTGGGGCCGGAACCGGATAACAGGAGTGCACCGCCGCCCATGACCCCAGACGGACAGAGCGTTCCAGCCAAGTGCCTCAACTGCCAGTCCGCGCTCACGACGCCGATTGTCTGTGACGGATGTCACTCACTTTACCCGCGGCCACCGTGGGCGGACTTCTTCGCCCTCCTCGGACTGCCGCGGACGTACGCCATCGACGAAAAGAAGCTCAATACTTTCTTCCGCGTCATTGCCCGCGGCGTCCATCCCGATCGGTTCGCCGGCGCGCCCGAAGAGGTCCAGACGCTCGCCACACGGCTCAGCGCCGAAGTGAACCAGGCGTTCCACGTGCTTTCCGATCCCGTACGACGGGCCGGCTACCTGCTGGAGCTTGCCGGAGGACCGAGTCCGGCCGAGATGCGTGAGGTGCCGGGTGATTTCCTCGTTGACGTGATGATGCTCCGGGAGGAGATTGACCAGGCCAAGACCGCCGCTGACGACGACGCACTGCAGCGCCATCGTGAGTCCATCTCCGCCCGACGACAGGAGACACTAGGGCAGATCGCCGCCCTCGCGGAATCATCCGCCGATCTCGACGAGCCGAGACGAAGAGTGCTGCGTCAGTTGTTGAACTCGATGAAGTACTACGACAACCTGCTGTTGGAGGTGGCGGAGGATCCGCTGAGTTCAGAGCACCGGGCGCAAGCCCGGTGACAACGGGCAGTGGATTTCGCCTCGATGTCCGCGGGCTTGCGCCCGCGGCTCTGATCGACATGATGAACCAACAATGAACGAAATGCGCGACATCATCATCGGCATCGACCTGGGCACGACGAACTCGCTGGTCGCCTACGCCGACGAGGCCGGACCGCGTCTCATCGCCGGTCCGGGCGGGGAGGGCGATGTGCTGCTCCCGTCGGTGGTCGCCTTTGACGACGCGGGGCGCGTCGCCCGGATCGGCCGCGACGCCCGCGCTCACGCCGTCGAACGACCCACGACCACCGTCTACTCGATCAAGCGTCTCATGGGGAAGGGCATCGCGGACCTTACGGAAGACTTTCGCCGCTTGCCCTACTGCATCGAACGTCGCGCCGGGGAAGACGGTCGCGATGTCGCGGTCGTCGCCATCGGCCCCCTCACCCTACCCTCTCCCCCGGAGGGGGAGAGGGATTCTGGCACGGGTACAAAGTGCTTCACGCCGCCGGAAATCAGCGCCATGATCCTCCGCGAGTTGAGGACGCGAGCCGAGCGACATTTCGGCCGCGCAGTGACCCAAGCAGTGATTACGGTGCCGGCGCAGTTCGACGACGCCCAGCGTCAGGCCACCCGCGACGCAGGGCAAATCGCCGGCCTCGACGTGGTCCGTATCATCAACGAGCCGACGGCCGCCGCCCTCGCCTACGGGCTCGATCGCACCGAGCACGCCACCATCGCGGTGTACGATCTCGGCGGCGGCACCTTCGATATTTCGATTCTTCGCCTCGAGGACGGCGTGTTCGAGGTCCTCGCCACCAACGGCGACACGCATCTGGGCGGCGACGACTTCGACCAAACGCTGATCGACCTTTTTACCCGCGAAATCCGCGAGCAGTTCGGCGTGGACATCACGACGCCTACGATCAAACAGCAGCTTCGGACGCTCTCCGAGAACATCAAGATGCGCCTCAGCGAGGGCGACACCGCCTCCGTGGAGGTCGCCATCGGCGCGGAGCGGGTCTACCGCCGCGCGGTCACACGGAAGGAGTTGGAGGGCATGATCGCGGCGCTCGTGGATCGGACGATTGAGGCCTGCTCGCGGGCGATGAAAACCGCGAAGTTGACGCCCGATGACATTCAACAGGTCGTACTGGTCGGTGGCTCGACCCGCGTGCCCTACGTTCGGCGTCGAGTCGCGGAGGTGTTCCGGCGCCAGCCCTACACCGCCCTGAACCCCGAACAGGTCGTCGCCCTCGGGGCGGGCGTGCAAGCGTCGCTTCTCGCGGGCGTTCAACGCGACCTGCTGCTGCTCGATGTCACGCCCTTGTCACTGGGAATTGAAACGCTCGGCGGAGCGATGGGCAAACTCATTCCGGCCAACACCCGTGTCCCCTGCCGGGCCTCCGAGACCTTCACGACCTTCAAGGACGGGCAGACGAACGTGAAGATCAACGTGCTCCAAGGCGAACGGGAGCTGGTCAAGGATTGCCGATCGCTCGGCGTCTTCGAGCTTCAAGGCGTGCCGCCGATGCCCGCGGGCATCCCCAAGATCGACGTGACGTTTCTCATCGACCAGAACGGCATTCTGAACGTCTCCGCGACGGAGCGCCGCAGCGGACAGACGGCGAGCGTGCAGATCATCCCCTCGCACGGCCTCACGCGTGAGGAAGTGCGACGGATGCAGGCCGAAGCGCTGGAACACGCCCGCGAGGATATGACCGCCCATCACTTGATCGACGTAAGAACCACGTTGGAGTTTGATCTGCACAAGGCCGAGCAGATGATCGAACGCTATGGCCGGCTGCTTGGTGCGGACGAGCGACAATCGCTCCTCACGATCGTTGAAGAACTGCGGCAGTTCGCGCAGGATTGCGACGATCCGGGACTGCTGAATCAGCGTCGTGAGGCGTTCAATCGGATGACAATTCCGCTCTCGGAGAAGGCGATGACGGCGGTGTTGCAGGACCGGCAGGAAGTTCAAGCATAATGAAGTCGCTTGGTGCGAGAGAGCGTGCGTACCGTCCCGTAGGGACGTAATGGGAATAGCCCGGCGTTTCAACGCCGGGTCGCGGCGCGAGGAGAGTTTCATCGAGTCCCGGAGGGACGATTGACCAAAACGAGGGAAGCTTCAGCCAGTCCCTACGGGACTGGACGCTCCTTTCGCCCGGCGTACCCCGCGTTGAAACGCGGGGCTATTCTCAAGCCTGCCTCCGGCAGGCAACTCGCGTGGCACCCTCAACACGTAAGCGTACGAGGCGCTGGCGGCAAGAGGTGGAGTGATTTTATGGGCGGCGTCAATCCGTACATCCAACCACCCGACGTGACGATGCCGACGACCAAGTACAGGATCACGTACTTGCCGATGAACGTCACCATCGAGGTCGATCCGGAGAAGTTCCCCTATGAGCACAACGGCCTGCCGGGCAGTATCCTGGACATCGCCCTGGGTAACGGCATCGACATCGATCATGCCTGCGGCGGCGTGTGCGCGTGTTCTACGTGCCATGTCTACATCGAGGAAGGCCTGAAGACGATCAATGAGGGCACGGAAGAGGAGGACGATCAGCTTGAAAACGCCCCGGCGATCAAGCCGAACAGCCGCCTCGCCTGCCAGTGCGTCCCCGACGGCACCGTCCACGTGGTCGTCGAAATCCCGCAATGGAACCGCAACCTCGCGCAAGAGGGGCATTAAGGGTCTTATCAATGCGGAATGGTGAACGCGGAATAAGCGGTGTCATGCTGAGCGAAGCGAAGCATCTCCATCGCGAGAACAGACCCTTCGCTTCGCTCAGGGTGACGGCGATTCCGCATTCCCAATTCAGCATTCCGCAACTGTAACGCATCGGAGTTGCCATGATCGAACTGACCTGGAGTGACGCCGAAGACATCGCCCTGCAACTGTTCGAGCGCTTCCCCGACCTCGACCCGCTGACGGTGCGCTTCACCGAGCTTCATCAATGGGTGTGCGAGTTGAAGGGCTTTACCGACGACCCCAAAGCCTCCACCGAGGGCAAGCTCGAAGCGATCCAGATGGCCTGGTTCGAGGAGTGGAAGGAGGAACATCGCTGACGGGTTTTGGAGGCGGGACGTTGAGTGAGGCCGGCGATGGGTCGGTGGGCGGGGAAACCCCGGGGGTCGTCCAGCCCTTGGATCCGGACTCCCAGCGTGTTAGGATCGCTATCATGCGTGGAACTCCTGAACAACTCATGAGCAAGTTGAAAGCGGGTCTCGTGCAGGTGTACGGTCCGCAACTGCGCTTCGTCTATCTATTCGGCTCCTACGCTCGAGGCGACGCGGATGCGGAGTCCGACGTTGACGTCCTGATCGTCCTCGAGGATTTCGCTCATTACGGCGTGGAGGTCGATCGAACCTCGGAACTCGTTGCGAGTCTTTCGCTGGAATACTCCACGAGCCTCAGCACGGTTTTCGTCCGAACAAGCGACTGGCTGCACGGCGAAAGTCCGTTTCTGGCGAGCGTACGAAAGGAAGCAATCGCGGCGTGAGGGAGAGCACGCGCCGACTTCTGGAGAAGGGTGATCGCGCCATTGCCAGCGCCGCGCGACTCTTGGATGCGGGAGATGCGGAGTTCGCCGTCGGTCGCGCCTACTACGCCATGTTCTATGCCGCCGAGGCGCTTCTGGATCACCACGAGTTTCACTTTCGCAAACATGCCGGCGTTCACAGCGCCATCGGTGAGCACTTCGTGAAAACCGGGAGACTCGACATGCGGTTTCACCGCTGGTTGATCGCGGCGTTCAACAAACGCATCATCGGCGATTACGGCGTCGAAGCCGACATCACGCCCGATGAGGTCAGGGTCATGGTCGCGCAGGCAAAAGAGTTTCTTCTCGAAGCGCGGCGGATCGTGTCTGAAACCGAAAATGCATAAAGCCGGCGGAACGCTCCTGTGCATGCTGAGCTTGCCGCTCGGTTGCGAGCCGCCGGCGATCACGGACAGCGGCGTCGTCGGAGTCTTCGGCGGGGTCGGGCTGGGGCCGGGGGAGTTCAGCTATCCGCGGGCGATTACGGCTGAACCCAACGGCTCGGTCTTCGTAGTGGACAAGAACGGACGCGTCCAGCGCTTCTCCGCCGACGGACAGTTCGAGACTTTCTGGCGGATGCCCGATGCGGAGCAGGGCAAGCCGGTGGGACTCAAGGTCCACCCCGACGGGCGAGTCTTCGTCGCCGACACGCACTACCGTCGGGTGATGATCTTCGATCGCGACGGACGAACCCTCGGTTCCTTCGGCAGCGAGGGTTTCGGCGACGGCCAGTTCCAGTTTCCCACGGATGTCGCCTTCGACGCGCAGGGGTTCATCTACGTCAGCGAGTATCACGAAAGCGATCGGATCACGAAGTGGTCGCCGGACTTGCAGTTTGCGGCCGCTTTCGGGGAGAAGGAAATCGAGGGCCGACGTCTCAGCCGCCCTGCGGGGATCGACATTGACGACGAGCAGACGCTGTGGGTCGCGGATGCCTGCAACCACCGGATCGTGCGTTTTTCGCTGGACGGGGAAGTTCTGACCACGTTCGGGCGGTTCGGCCAGGGGCCGGGCGAGATGCGCTACCCCTATGACCTATGCGTCTCGCCGCAGCAAACCTTGCTAGTTTGCGAGTACGAGGGGAATCGGTTGCAATGGTTCTCCAAGGACGGTCGCTCGCTGCGGGTGTGGGGCCGCAGCGGGCGAGCGCCCGGTGAGCTCTTCGCCCCCTGGGGCGCGACGTACGGCCCCAAGGGTCGCGTGTACGTGGTGGATTCCCTCAACAGCCGCGTTCAGATCATGCAACCATGACCTGTCTCGCTTGGGCGCTTCCGTTCGACTTCGAGAAGCCTGC
This sequence comes from Planctomycetota bacterium, assembly GCA_043806315.1. Lineage (GTDB taxonomy): Bacteria > Planctomycetota > Phycisphaerae > UBA1845 > UBA1845 > SBAX01. The sequence goes on from JAZDHF010000291.1 coordinate 7,242, forward strand.
GTGGCTGTGGCTCGTCCTGCTTGTTCCTGTCCTGATCCTCGCGTCCCTGCGATCGCTCGCGGGGTTGGACCCCGTTCGGCGCGTGCTGGCGATCGTTTTTCGCAGCTTGCTGCTGATTCTCATCGCGTGCTGTTTGGCGGGCATCGAGCGCGTTCGCCGCAACGATGACTTGACCGTGCTGTTCCTGATGGACCGCTCCTACAGCGTCCAGTCCATGCAAAAGTACCAGGAGGAGTACATCCACGATGCGTCGCAGAAGGTGCGGGCGGAGGACCGCGTCGGATTGATCGACTTCGCGCGGAACGCTTTCCTGCAGCAACTCCCGATGCGCGGGGGGTACTTTATTCAGCCCGGTCGGTTGCCGGCGATGCCGGACACGGAACGGACGGACGTGGCCTCCGCGGTGCGACTGGCGATGGCCATGTTTCCGCACGACACGGCCAAGCGCATGGTGCTGATGTCCGACGGCAACGACAACATGGGCGACGTGCTCACCGAGGCCCGGCGGGCGAAGGCGGACGGCATCCCCATCGACGTCGTGCCCCTGCGCTATGAACATCGCAATGAGGTCTACTTCGAGCGGATCATCGCCCCGACCTACGCCGAACTGGGCGAGCAGGTCACCGTGCGCATGATCGTGGGGAGTTACCGGCGGGCGTCGGGCACCTTGAACGTCTATCAGAACGAGCGGCTCGCGGTGGCCTCCCCGGAGCGGTCGCACGTGGAACTGGCCCCGGGCAGCAACACCTTCACGGTGAAGCTCAGCGTGGATACGCCGGGGGTGCAGACCTACAAGGCCGTTTTCCAGCCCGACGACGACTCGATGGATACCATCGCCTTGAACAACACCGCCGGCGCGTTCTCGTTCGTGGCCGGATCGAGCCCCGCCCTGCTCATTACCGCCGATCCGCAACATGACCTTCCCTTGGTCGAGGCGTTGCGCAGTGAGAAGGTGAACATCGACATGAGAGCCGCCGCGGACTTGGGCGAGTTCGGATTGCTGCAGATGATGACCTACTCGTCGATCATCCTCGCGAACATCCCGGCGCAGACCTTCACCGATCAGCAGCAGCAGGACCTGGCCGCCTACGTGAAAGACATGGGCAGCGGGCTGATCATGCTCGGCGGACACGAGAGCTTCGGGGCGGGCGGGTGGATCGGCAGTCCGATCGAGGAGGTTATGCCGGTTTCGTTCGAGATCAAGCACAAACGGGTGATTCCGCGCGGGGCGCTGGTGCTCATCATGCACAGTTGCGAACTCGACCGCGGGAACTTCTGGGCGAAGGAGACGGCCAAGAAGAGCGTCGACACCATCAGTTCGCAGGACTACATCGGAGTGTTGGCGTATACCTACTCGCCGGGCGGGGCGAACTGGGAAGTGCCCCTGGGGCTCAACACCAACAAGGCGGCGGTGAAGGCGAAGATCGACCGGATGCAGAACGGGGACATGCCCGATTTCGGGACCATGATGGAGATGGCCTATAAGGAGCTGGCCGCGGGTCGCGGGAAGGACGCGGCCCAGAAACACGTCATCATCCTCAGCGACGGCGACCCGCAGGCGCCTTGGCCTAAGCTGCTCGACGACTATGTCGAAGCGAAGATCACGGTCAGCACCATCGGCATCGGTTTTGGCGTGCATGTGATGGAGCCGACGTTGATTAACATCGCGAACAGAACGGGCGGGAGGTACTATCCCGCGCGCAACCCCAAGCAACTTCCGCAAATCTTCGTCAAGGAATCGCAAGTGGTCCGCCGGCCGCTGATCGTGGATGAGCCGTTCCAGCCGCGGGTGTTGCACGCCTCGAGTGAATTGCTGGGGGGGATCGAGGCTGGGCGCGAGCAACTCCCGAAGCTCGGTGGGTTGGTATTGACCTCCAAAAAGCCGAGTCCCAACGTGCTCATGCCCATCATTCGCGCGACGGACGACGGGGAGGACCCGGTGCTCGCCCATTGGCAGTACGAACTGGGCAAGACGGTGGCGTTCACCAGCGGCGATTGGCCGCTGTGGGGCGAGGCCTGGACGCAGTGGCCGAAGTTCGCCAAGTTCTGGGCCCAGATCGTTCGCTGGACCATGCGTCAGGAAGCGCCCGCCAACTTCGACACGCACACGCGAATCGAGGGCAATCGCGGCCGAATCACCGTCGAGGCGCTGGATAAGGATGCGAGTTTCCTGAACAACCTTCAAATGCGGACCAATCTAATCGGACCGGACGGTCAGCCGACGGCGCTTCGATTCAGCCAGACCGGACCGGGGCACTACGAGGCCGAGTTCGACGTGGAAAAGGCGGGGCAATACCTGTCCAACGTGCAAGTGTTCGATCGGGGAAAGTCCGCGGGTACGATTCGCACCGGTCTGACCGTTCCCTTCTCGCCGGAGTATCGAGACTTGATCCCCAATGAGGCCCTTCTCCATCAAGTCGCCGACATCACCGGCGGGCGCTGGCTGGATGTTCCCGCACCTCAAGCGAACGTCTTCAGTCACGACCTGCCGCCCAGCGAGGCGAAACGGGCGGCCTGGGATTGGGTGCTCGCGTGGTTGCTGCTGCCGGCGTTTCTGCTCGATGTATCCGTGCGCCGGCTGGCAAGCTCGCTGGCGCTCTCCATCGCCGTCGAGGTCGTCCTGCTTGTGGTCCTCTTATTCGGGATGGGGTTGCGGTATAGTCCCTGGTGGGGCGTGTTGGGAGCGTTCGTGCTGGCGGAGTTGGTCGGCTGGGCGATCCGCTTCCGCTCCATCGGCCCGCTGTTTGAGTGGATGACCGACACGGTGACCGCTCTCGCCCACGCGGGCGATCGCAGTGCGGCCTCGTTGGAGAAACTGAAAGATACGCGGGAGCGCGTGCGTGACGAACTTGCTCCGGATGCCGGTGTCACGGCGCGACGCGTTGCGGACGAGGCAGCGCCGATTCCGCTGGCGGCGGCCAAACGCCGCTTCGATGTGGGCGACGAGCAAGCGAGCAAGCCGGTGGGTGATCTTCAGGACGCCCTCGGCGGGGCCAAGCCGGTCGAGCCGCCGACAAAGCCCCCCAAGCCCGCCCGCCCGCCCGCCGAGGGAGACGCCGGCGGCAAAGAGGATGTGACCTCGCGGCTTCTTCGGGCGAAGAAGCGGGCAAAAAAGGACATGGACGACAAGAAGTAGCGCGGGCGCCTCCCGCGAATGGGCAGCAGAACATGGTCGCCATGAGCAGCGTCATCGAGTTGAGCGAACGCATCGCCAAGGAGTTCGACCCGGACAAGATCATCCTTTTCGGGTCCCATGCCTACGGCCAGCCGCGCGAGGACTCGGACGTGGATTTGCTCGTGATCCTGCCATTCGAGGGAAAGCCGCTCGACAAGTCGTTGGAAATCCTGAATCGCGTCGATCCGCGGTTTCCGATCGACCTTCTCGCCCGGCGCCCGGACGACAGCGCCCGACGGTACGCCGAATTTGATCCGCTCATTCGCGACGCCTTCGACCACGGAGTTGTCCTCTATGAACGGCACGGTTAGCGAGTGGATTGAAAAAGCGGAGTCGGATTACCGCGTCTGCGTACGTGAGCTTGCGGTTCGCGAGGGGCCCAGTCCGGACGCGATCTGCTTTCACGCCCAACAGTGTATCGAAAAGCTCATGAAAGGCCTCCTGGTTCACCACAAGACTATGCCGCCGCTGACGCACAACCTGAATCAACTCGCTGGGCTGATCGCGCCGCTGTATCCGACGAGTTCATGGCCGGTCGAGGAACTTCGCTTTCTGACGCGTGTTGGAGCAGGCTTTCGATACCCTGGTGAATCAGCGGACCGTGGAGACGCGACAAAGGCGATGGCGATTTGCACGCGCCTGCGCGAGGCGCTCCTGAAACTGATCGACGAGGGTAAGGCGTAGGGTCCGCTTTGCGGACCGATCTGAACGAAACGGTCCGCACTCCGAAATTTTGTAGAAAGTCGAACCGATGGCAGGAGAATCGAGCTTTGAACTAAGTCAGCAGCAGCGAGAAGCTGTCGCGAAGCATCTTCAAGAGAAATGGCAAGGGGCGACCTGTCCGCTATGCAAAAAAGGTCCGTGGAGCATTCCCCAGTACGTGGTAACGGTGCGCGCGGCACCGCCGAATGGCCTTGGCAACCTCATCATGGGCGGGCCGCTGTATCCATTCGTTCCTATTACCTGCGCGAACTGCACGAACACGGTTTTCGTAAACGCTCTGCTAATACCCGGCGTCTTACCGAAGGAGGAATCCAATGCTCCACGGTAAAGACCAAGGCAGCGTGGAACTCGCGCCCCGTGAGCAGGTTCGCGGAGCCGTTTTTTCTCCAGAGCATCTGGATACCAAAGAGAAGGTTTATCCGATTCCAGAGTCCAGACTAACCACACTCAGTTTGCTAAACGGTCTGGTCCCATTTTTCTTCTCCCTCGCAACCGGGGCACTGACATTCGGCTTGGGGATCGAAGTTAATCTCGCTATGTGCGCGCCATCTGCCGAAGCTCAGAAATTCGCAGGAGTATTGTGCTGGGTGTGCTATGTCGCATCCGTCGTTTTCTTCATAGCCGCTGGTTGGTTTCTTTACCTGAGAGCAAGCGATTTGAAACGATTGAAGGACTCCGCGTATCCAGCAAGAGCGTCAGGCGACTAGTTGTGTATCTCGGGTCAACCGACCCGACTAAGATTGAAACGAATTTTGGCGGGTCGATGGTCCGCCCGACGTGATGCTCGATGGCACGGCGGAGAACGGCACAATGGTTACGCTGAGCGGGGTCGAGATTCCGCACGAGCCGATCGCGGAGCAGCCCCCCTCCTTGATAAGGAGGGGGTAGGGGGTGGTCAGGGACCCCCCTCAGTCCCCCCTTGGTAAGGGGGGAGGCAGAACAGGAGCTTTCGATGGCCACTACCATTGATCCCGCGGTCGAGAAGGCCGCCGAAGAGTTGCGGAACAAGTTCAAGGCCCTGCGCGCCGAGATCGGCAAGGCCATCGTCGGGCACACCGAGATCGTCGAGGGCGTTCTGACGGCGCTGCTGGTCGGCGGGCACGTGCTCATCGAGGGCGTGCCGGGACTGGGCAAAACCTACCTGATCCGCGTGTTGGCGAAGGCCGTCGATCTGAAGTTCTCGCGCATCCAGTTCACCCCCGACCTCATGCCCGCGGACATCATCGGCACGACGATCATTTCCGAAGACCCCAACACGGGCAAACGGTCCTTCGTCTTCCAGAGAGGGCCGCTCTTCGCCCAGATCATCCTCGCCGACGAGATCAACCGGGCGACGCCCAAGACGCAGTCGGCCCTCCTCGAAGCGATGCAGGAGCACTCCGTGACAGTCGGTGGCACTCGGAATCAACTCGACGAGCCCTTCTTCGTGATGGCCACCCAAAACCCCATCGAGCAGGAAGGAACCTATCCGCTGCCCGAGGCTCAACTCGATCGCTTCATGTTCAAGCTCCTGGTCAACTACTCAAACAAGGAGGAGATGAAGACCATTCTCGATCGGACGACGACGGGGTATCAGCCGGACGTGCGGACGGTGATGAGCGGTGCCGAGATCATCGGGACGCAGAACCTGATCCGTCGGGTCATCATGGCCCCGCACGTGCAGGATTACTCGATCCGCGTGGCCATGGCGACGCACCCCGGCGGCCCGTACGCCCTCGAAGCCACCAACAAGTACGTCCGCTGGGGCGTCAGTCCGCGGGCCGTCCAGGCGATCACTCTGGGGGCCAAACTCCATGCCCTGCTCGACGGACGCTTCAACGCCAGCTTCAGCGACGTGAAAAAAGTCTACCTGCCCTCGATGCGCCACCGCGTGCTGCTCAACTTCGAGGGGGAGGCCGAGGGGGTCAGCACCGACGATCTGCTCAAGGAACTTCTCGAAAAGACGCCGACCCTCGCCGAAGCCGCGGCGTGACGATCGTTTCAGGATGGGACGTTCGGGCGCTGGCTCTCGCGGCGGTCAGCGCGGCGGAAGATCCCCCAAAGGAGTGATGCAGGTCGGGCGGCTATGAGGCGCCCGACCTGCATCGTTGTTGCCGGTGCGTCAATCCGGCGTGGGTCGTCAGTGGAGGAGACGAGCCATATCATTTTGCCGCCCGTGTTACTCCTTCCGGGCGACGCATGGTCCCTTGGGGGGGGTTCGACTCGGCAAGAGGTAAACCGAGGTCCGTTCCGTTTCCGCTCTTCTATTGTGTAAGACGACCGAAGTATTGCGGAGGTTGCACCAAAACGCTGTAAGACCTTGTACGTCCTATCGGTTACACGCAGGTGACACGCCGTAAGCATTCCGTCGGCGTGACAGGGCGTCGAGCTCGTGTTATGCGATAAGCGTAACGTGGTCGCCGATGCAGACCGCGCCGCCGGCAAGAACCTGACCATAAACTCCGCCGCGGCAGTCCGGGACGAGGGCCTGACGCAGTCCGGCGTGTTGTTGATCCATCAGGGAGGGGAAAGGGGGAAGTTCGAAGATCGAAGTTCGAAAAAACGTAGAATCCGCTACATCCTTGCCTTTCAAACTTCGTACTTCGAACTTTGAACTTTGGTCTTTGCTCTGCCGCATCTCGCGGACTTCCCTCATCGGTTCTCCGTCCGTCGGTCGGTGGGCGATGGCCTTGAGGACGCCCCGCGGTCGCCCGTCGTGCGGCGACTTCATGCGACGGGTTCCTGTTGCGCGGCGATGAGCACGATGCCGAGGAGCACCAACCCCACGCCTAAGACCTGCCCGAGCGTCAGCCTTTCCGCCAAGGCCGGATGCAGCCGGGCGATGAGCGCGATCATGGCGAACCCTCCGCCGACCATGATCGGGTAGGCAATGCTGATTTTCAACGACTTACTTTGCAGGGCGTACAGATAGAAACCGGCGTTCAGGGCAAAGCAGGTCAGGCCGACGAGGAGCGGGCCGCTGGTGAACACGGTCTTCAACGCGAGGCCGACGCCGTCCTTGAACAAGCCGCCTGAAGCCTCCACCGATTTCATCCCCACCTTCATCAGAAGGTTCGCACAGGCATTCAACACCAGGGCGACGAGTAGGGCGAGCACGTATCGCATTCAAGGATCCTTTCGGGAAGACTCCGCGCATGTGGTCCAGCCGCCCTCGGCCGGCACAACACAGCGGAGGCCGCTGTGCCACAACACAAATCAGAGGGACATCACCCAATCCGCCACCGCGTCGATGCCCTCGCCGCGGACCGTGCTGACCTTCCACAACGGGCGATCGTCGCCGACGGCGGCCAGAAGCTGGGCCTGGGCGGCGTCGGCGCCGGAGAGGTCGCACTTGTTAAGCACGAAACAGTTGGCGATTTCCATGATCCCGGCCTTGGAAAACTGGACGGCGTCGCCGCTGTCGGGCATGAGCAAGAGGATCGTGCGGTCGGCGAGGGTGCGGATGGCGATGTCGGCCTGACCCGCCCCCACGGTCTCGACCAGAATGTAATCGAACCCATACCCGTTCAGGACAGCCACCACTTCGCGGCAGTGCGGGGCGAGTCCGCCCTGCACGTCGCCCGAGGAGAGACTGCGTATGAAGAAGTCCGCGTCGGGCGAGCCCGTCATCATCCGCAGGCGATCGCCCAGCAAGGCCCCGCCCGTAACCGGACTGCTCGGGTCGATGGCGACCACGGCGACTTTTTTATCCTTGGCCCGCAGGAGCTTGCCAAGCCGCCCGATGAAGGAACTCTTGCCCACGCCCGGCGCGCCGGTGATGCCGATGACCTTGGCGCGGCCCGACGGCGGCGTCCAACCGCTCATCCCTTCGCCCCGTTGCACGGCCGTAATCAGCTTGGACAACGAGCGTCCGTCTTTCCTGGCGTACCCCGCGCGAAGCTCCTCGATCCGCGGGGTCGGGTGGCCGTCAGCGAGCTGCCGCATTTTCTCGATGATCTTGTCGAGCGGCGAGCCGGGGTTGAAGACAGCCGCCACGCCCATGTCGCGGAGGGTCGGATGGTCCGACTCCGGAACGATCCCGCCGAGCACGACGGGAATCTGCTCGATGCCCAACTCGCGGCGTAGGCGCAGCATTTCCGGCATGACCGTCAGATGCGCGGCCGAGAGCAGGCTGACGCCGACCACGTCGACGTCCTCCTGCAGCGCCGCGTACATAGTGGCCTCACACGTCTGCCACAACCCGGTGTAGATCACCTCGATCCCGGCGTCGCGGAAGGACCGTGCCAAGACCTTCACCCCGCGATCGTGCCCGTCAAGGCCGATCTTGGCGAGAAGAACGCGGGGATGAGAATGCGATTCCGTTTTCATTACGCCCTATAAGATAAGGTTGGAAGGTGCCCGCGGTCAAACCGCCGACCGGCGGCGCGTGGATCGTCCTGTGGCAAATAAGGCGAGGGTGTTGCGGGGGATCACCACTCCGGCCCGCCGTCGTAGGCGCCGAAGACCGTTTTCATGGTGTCCATCATTTCGCCGACAGTGGCGTCGGCCTCGGCGGCGTTGATCAGCGCGGGCATGACGTTCCTACCGTCGTGGGCGTCTTGTCGCAATCTTTCCAGAGCGGCGCGATGGCGGACGTTGTCGCGCGAGGCCTTGAGGGCCTTGAGCTTGGCGATCTGGACGTCTTCCGTTTCCTGCGTGATCTTCAGGGTCGGCACACCGGGAGGCCCTTTCTCAACGAAATCGGTGACACCGACGACCTTCTGCTTCCCGCGATCGAGCTTTCGCTGTTGGTCAAGGGAGGATTCGGCAATCGCGCGGCGGAAGTAGCCGCGGTCGATGGCCTTGAGCACGCCGCCCATGGCGTCGATCTGATCGAAGATGCCGTAGGCCGTCGCCTCGATCTCGTTGGTCAACTTCTCCACGAAGTAGCTGCCGCCGAGCGGATCGACGGTCTGGCTCACGTTGGTCTCATGGGCGACGATCTGCTGCGTGCGCAGAGCGAGCTTGGCCGCCTCTTCGGTCGGGAGGGCGAGCGTCTCGTCCATGCTGTTCGTATGCAGCGATTGGGTTCCGCCGAGCACGCCCGCCAACGCCTGAAACGCCACTCGAACCACGTTGTTCATCGGCTGCTGCTCGGTGAGGGTGACGCCCGCGGTCTGGCAGTGCATCCTTAGCAGCCAACTTCGCTCCTGCTTCGCTTTGAACCGCTCGCGCATCACATGGGCCCAAATTCGCCGGGCGGCCCGGAGCTTGGCGATCTCCTCGAAGAAATCGTTGTGCACGTCGAAAAAGAAGCTCAACCGGGGGGCGAAGGCATCGACATCGAGCCCGCGAGCCATCGACGCCTCGACGTAGGCGATGCCGTCGGCCAGCGTGAAGGCCAATTCCTGCGCCGCGGTCGCGCCGGCCTCTCGAATGTGATACCCGCTGATGCTCACCGTGTTCCACTGCGGAAGTTGCTTCGTGCAGTATTCGATCGTGTCCACGACGAGCTTGACGCTCGGGCCGGGCGGGAAAACATACTCATTCTGAGCGTGGAACTCTTTGAGGATGTCGTTCTGCAAGGTCCCCCGCAGTCGATTGAGCGGAACACCCTGTTCCTGCCCGACGGCGACGTAGAAGGCCAGAAGGATTGCCGCCGGGGCGTTGATGGTCATGCTCGTGCTGACCGTACCCAAGTCGATCCCGTCGAAGAGCCGCCGCATGTCCGCCAGCGACGAGATCGCTACGCCGCAGCGTCCTACCTCGCCGAGTGCCAGCGGGTCGTCACTATCGCGGCCCATCAGCGTCGGCAGGTCGAAGGCCGTGCTCAGCCCGGTCTGCCCGTGTGCGAGGAGGTACTTGAATCGCCCATTGGTATCCTCGGCGCTTCCGAACCCCGCGAACTGCCGCATGGTCCAGAGGCGGTCGCGGTACATCGTTCGATGGACGCCGCGGGTGTAGGGAAACGAACCGGGTTCGCCGAGAGCTTTGGCCGGGTTGAACGCTCCCAAGTCTTCGGGCCCGATGAAGGGTCTGTCCTGCCCATCGCGCAGGGGCGTTGATGTCTCTCGATGAACGCGCGGTCTAGTACTCATGATCTGACACCTCAGTCCTGGATGCCAAGGTCCCTGGCTTCATCCGGCGTCAAACCCAGTGCGATCACGATTCGCCCCGCGTAGTCGCGACCGAGCTCTTGTTCATAGGCATCGAGAATCGCCGCCGTCCGATGGTCTTCTCTGATCCCCGACCACCGTGCCCATTTCACATAAACCTGTAGCCGGTCGCTGTTTCGCATCTGCTCCTCGATGATCACGGGAGCACTCTGGTCCTTGAAGACGTCTTGAACGAGGGTCTTGGGTCTGAGTTCCTGTCTCAAAACGCCCACAAGTTGGACATGATTAGGGTCGAGATCACGGTGAAGCTGTCTCTTAACATACGGCATACCGAACTCCTCCTCGTCAATTCGACGTCGCGACGGCAAGTTTGTCGCAGTTCTCTCGGAGCCAATGAGCATCGGCAAGCAACCCGCGCCAGTCGTTGGGGACGGTCACATCGCGCGAGTAGCGCATTGACGGTCTCCAATGTGCACTCATGCGCTGACTCCTCCAAGCCAGTTCCCGGAGTACATCATAGGGCACCGGGTCACCAAAGTGATCTCGCAAGGCGATGATCGCCTGGACCCAGAACACGAGCCCGTGGTACTGTTCGGGATCCACATCAACCTGCAGGTCGTGTCGTGCGAGTACTGCGGCGGTCTTCAGATCTTTCGCCGCAATCGGTTCGTCCGCTCGAAATCCAAGCAACCTGAAGAAAGCGCTCTTCAAGGTCATCTCGACGAAGTACCCAAGTAGGTACATGGCGCCCAATCGGCGACCCTCTGCCCCGAGTGTCAACGCGTCATGGAAACGATCGAACCGAGCGGCCTCGAATTCGGCGATCGTCTCATGCCGGGGGAGGCGATCACGCAGTGACATCGTCTTCCATGCTCCGAGTCAACAAAGTGCTCATGTTTCGGTCCGAATCACTCCATCCATGTTGCCGGGCGCTTCTCGAAAAACGCCCCCATCCCCTCACGAGAATCCTTTGTGCTAAAACACTCCGCAAACGCGGCCAGGTCGTCGAAGTCGCGCGAGGCACGTTTGGCGAGCGCGACCGCGGACGGCGCCGCCCGGCTGAACGACTTACAGAATGCGGCGACGCGGTGACTCAGGTCGTCCGCAGAGTTGACCACCTCATCCACCAGCCCGCACGACAGGGCATCTTCCCCGGACACCGGGATCGCACTCAGGAACAAGCGCTTGGCGCGAGCGGCCCCAATCAGCTTGGGTAGACGAGCGATGCCGCCCCAGCCGGGGATCAACCCCAGCGAGACCTCCGGACAACCCAGTTTGGCTGATTTGACGGCGATGCGAAAGTCGCAGGCCAGCGCCAACTCCAGCCCGCCGCCCAGGGCCGCCCCTTGGATGGCCGCTACCGTGACACACGGCAGCGCCGCCAGATCGTTGAACATCCCCTGTCCGAGCATCCCGTACTCGCGGGCTTGATGGGGCGTGAAGTCGGCCATCTCCTTGATGTCGGCGCCGGCGATGAAGACCTTCCCCACGGCCTGGATCGCGGCGGTGCGAATACGCGGGTCCTTTTTCACCCGCGCAACGACGGCCCCAAAGCTGTGCAGCACGTCGGCGGAAAGGAGGTTCACTCCACCGTCGGTGCGGAAGGTGATCGTCGCGTGCGAGCCTTCGATCTTGAGCTGGACCTGCGTGCTACTCATAGCGGAAGAACCCCTGTTTGGTTTTTCGGCCAAGGCGACCGGCGGCTACCATCTTGCGCAGCAACGGGCAAGGCCGATAACGATCCTCCCCCAGATCGCGATGTAACACTTCCAGAATGAACAAGCACACGTCCAGCCCGATCAGATCGGCGAGCGCGAGCGGACCCATCGGATGGTTCATCCCCAGTTTCATAATCTCGTCGATCGCCGCCGCCTCCGCGACGCCGTCCTGCAGACAGAAGACCGCCTCATTAATCATAGGCATGAGGATGCGATTGGACACGAACCCGGGGTGGTCATTGCACGGCACCGGCGACTTGCCGACCGACTCCGCGCAGGCGATCGTGCGCTTGACCGTGTCGTCACTGGTTTGCAGACCCTTCACGACCTCGATGAGCTTCATCAGCGGCACGGGATTGAAAAAGTGCATCCCGATGAAGCGGTCGGGATGATCGGTGGCCGCCGCGAGCTGCGTAATGCTGATGCTGCTCGTGTTCGTCGCAAGAATCCCGTCGTCGGTGAGTCGCGCCTGAGCCGATTTCAGAATCTCAGATTTGATATCCGGTTTTTCCGTCGCCGCCTCGATGATGAGCGGGCACGTCGGCGCTTCGGCGACGTCGCGAATGCGGTGGACGCGGTTCTTGACGGCAGCCGCCTCCTCCGCGCGCACCGTTCCCTTTTGCACGGCCCGATCGAGCATCTTCTGAATGAACCCGATGCCCTCATCGAGCGCCTTGGGGATCGCGTCGTTGAGATACACCTCGTACCCGTGCTGCGCGAAGACCTGGGCGATCCCCCGCCCCATCGTCCCCGCGCCGATCACTGTAACGGTCTTGGTCGTTGTCATGGCATAAAACTCCCTATCGTCTTGGGCAAGACCCAAGCGAGAATTGAAGAATGATATACGATTACGTTCCCGCCGCCCAGCACTAAGGCAGCGTAAATAAATAATGGTCTCAAATCGACCATGATGCTCGTGGTTGAATGGTGTAGTTCCATTCGCCGTGGAAGCTGTGACGTTCGATGTTCACGTGCTTCATTTCCTCATCCGTCACCTTGCGGGCCGTGGGATA
>JAZDHF010000292.1:0-11895 GCA_043806315.1 Planctomycetota bacterium
AGGTGCCGCCGCAAAATCGCCACCTTCTCCTGGCCTGTGAAATGTCGCCGTTCCTTCACGCTGCTCATCTCGTTTTCCTCCGTTCGGGACTACACTAACCAACACGGCGGAAAACTCCATTTCCGTCTGAAGCAACACACTTCAGCGTCCGACGACCGGCATGACCCACGTGCCGACCCTTGGGCGCTTCCCCGTCGTCCTCTCCGCTGTCGTACGCCCGCGGGGCCAACAGGCTGTACGCGCCCAGATGCTTGGCGCTTCGAAACCGTTCGATCTCTCCCACCTCCGCGAGGATCGTATAGCTCAGGATATAGTCGATCCCGGGCATCGTTCGTAACCGCTCGCCCGCCGGCATCCGCGTGATCTGTCCGCGGATCTCGCGCGTCACGTTCGCGATCTGCCGACGCAGTTGGTCCAGCAGGTGCAGATAGCCCTTCAACATCGCCCGGGCGCTGAGCGGCAAGGTCTCATCCCGCGGGCCGACCAGCAGATTCAAGAACCGCCGACCGGCCGTTCCGAACAAGTCGGACTCGCCGTGCACCAGCCCGTGGCGGTGCAGCACGGCGTGGATGCGGTTCTTCAAACCGGTCTGCAACCGCACCAGCGTCAGGCGATAGCGCAGCCACTCGCGCTGCGAACGAACCTCCGGCGGGGCCAGCCACACCTCCCACCAACGAGGCTGCTGACTCCACAGCTCCGACAACAAATCCGCATCCGTGCGATTCGACTTGGCCAGACCCCGTGCGTCTCGCCAGGCGGCCACCTTTCCTTCGCTGCGCTCTAGGACAAGCTTGCTGCTCGCCAGGTGCGGCTCCAAGCCCGCGGCCGACAGCTCGTCGCTCAACCAACCCCAGCCGAACGTTCCTTCCAACACCACCGGCGCCCCCTTCGGCCACGTTCGCAGTTCTTCCCGCAATGGCCGACGATCCGCATGCTCCAGCCGTTTGCGCCACACGACCTTCCCATCGGCGGCACGCCCGGTCGCCGTGCTGAACGTCCGATGGCTGTCCAAACCGATCTTGGCTACTCTCTCATCCGTGTTCACGGCTGTCTCCTGAAAAACAAAACCAACCGGACATCCTAACCGTCCGGCAGGAGACAGCCTTTCATGGGATTCCCTCTCCCCCAGCGGGGGAGAAGGGTCCTAGGATGCACTCCTGGTATCGCGCGGGAGAGAGATCCGATGCCGGACGTGGCGGCGCCACCGGTTGAATTCGCGGTTTCGCGCGAGACCTCGTCGGCGCGGTGGTGGTGGGCGACGGCGGCGGGGGTGATCGTCTCGCTGCCGTTCGCGTGGCTCCTCTCATACGCGGCGGCGCTACCGTTTTACCTCGGACTGTTCTTTTTCATGCTGTTCGGGTTGGTCATCGGGGCGGTGACGTATCGCCTGGCGGCCCCCGGCAGACCGTACGGGCGATTCGCGGTCCTGACCGGGACGACGCTGATCGTAGGCGTGTGTTGGACGACGTCGCTCGTGAAAGAGAGTACGGACTTCCCCGTAGACCTGGCCGCGGACGCCGTGGGACGGGCACGCGATATCGGCGGGCGATCGGCGGAGGAATACCGCACGGTCGTCGCGGAGGAAGTTCGTGGGTTTCTTGCCGAGCATTATCCACCGGGCGGGGTCGTGGGTTACATCCGCTGGATTCTACTTAGCGGGGAGATGCAAAAGGGGGAGATTCCCTCCTTCGACCAGACGCTTCGCCGCACGCCGGCGCGACTCGGCTGGGCGATTCGCGTGGTCCTGTCGATCGGACTGCTCGGTTTCGCGGTCGGGTCGCAGACGTTGGCGCTAGGCCGACCAAGCGACGCCCCTCGCTCCTCGATGTGACCCATCGACTGCGTTTCAAGCGACAACCCGACGTTCCTTGCGTCCTTGGTCCAAAATCGTCCGTCCGATCTGTCGATAGATACTTCGGTGAGGCCATGCTGAAGACGCAGGGCATCGACAAATCGACGAAGTGCTGTGAATTGACGGTCCACCTCGTGACGGGCGTGCGGATCGAGGGGACGTTCCACGTGCCCGTCACGACCGGCTCTTCCATCCGACCCTCCGACGCTCTCCGCGACTACAAGGACGGGTTTCTCATCCTCACCAACGCGACCGTGCGCGAAGCGACGGGCCCGCGTCAGCACGGGGCGATCATGGTCCGCGCCGATGCGATTTCGCACATCGACCTGCCGGACAAAAGTTGGGCGGCGAGAGAAGCGACGTAGCGACGCGAAGAGCGAAGGGACGCAGCACGGGACAACTCTGGGCTTGAGGCCATGGCTCCGGTGGGGTCGCCGGTGTTAGCACTACAGCGCTATGTGTGTGAGCGCCCAGCAGAACCATTGTTGACGAGGGCGTTATCCTGGTGTGCATGTTGATTCTGTGATCACACGTGACCAGGAGGTTCGGCATGTCTCGTTCATTGGACCCCACCAAGCCCGCCGTGTGGCGGGAGCGGCTGGAGAGGTTTTCGAGTTGCGGGCCGGCGGTGGCGCCGTTCTGCACCCGAGAGGGCGTGTCGGTGGCCTCGTTCTACCACTGGCGGAAGAAGCTCGGGCACAAGGGCCGGCGCCGGTGCATGACGGATGGCCGCCCGCGACATCGAACCGACCCTACAGGCGGGCGTGGCGTCTTCCGGCAGGTTGCGGTGGCCCGAGGTACGCCTGTACTGGTTCGAGGGGGACGCGGGTTCATTCCCGTAGCGTCGGGTTTGGTTCCGGCGGCGCGCGCGGTCTGCATTCAGTTGCCCTGCGGCACGCGCATGGAGGTGGATGCCGGGGATCTCGACGCGCTTCGGTCCTCAACTCACCGCAGTTCCGCGTGCAAGACGCGGCATGTTCACGAGATCGCCGGCGCGAACCGCGCGAACTCCGCGAGCACGGACCGGTCCCCGCTCCGCAGCAGTGTCATGTCTCGCTCAAGGGTGGGAAGGTGGGTGTGAATGAACCGGCGAGCGACGAGGCGTTTCCGGTCGCCGGCCGCGGCTTGCCGGAGCAGAAGATGGCCGACCAGCACGACGGCCGCGCCGTCCACGAGCTTTCGACCATACAGGTCCATGTAGTCGCCACCCTGCGCCTTCACGAATGCGATGCCCGCCGCGACGCTGACGCGGCCCGCGGCCAGAGCCGTCTTGAGCGCGTGGAGATCCTTGTCCAAGTACTCGCGCGTTTCAAGCTCATCGACGAACTTCTCGAAGGCTCCGCCGCATACGCCGCGCACGGCGGCGACAATCTGAAGTTGGCTGGTTCCCTCGTAGATGTTGGTGATGCGTGCGTCGCGGAGGTGACGTTCGATGGGATAATCCTTCATGTACCCGGAACCACCGAGCACCTGGAGGGCGTCGTCGGCCACGCGCACCGACATCTCCGAGGCATAATACTTGCACATGGGCGTCAGCAGGCCGTTGAGCCGCTTGTACTTCCGCGCGTCGTTCTTCCGCCTCTTGAGCTCATCGGCGTCCGACGGCGGGTCAGTCTCCAGAACGCGCTGGTTGTTCTGTTCAAGATCGCAGAACCGGCTCGTTTCGTAGACCAGCGCCCGCGCCGCCTCCAGCGCGATCCGCATCTCGACAATCATCTCCGCCACCGCCGGGAGGCGCTCAATCGCCACGCCGAATTGTCTGCGGGTGTGGGCGTACTTGCGGGCGACGCGGAAGGCGGCCTCCGCGATCCCCAGGGCCTGCGCCGCTACACCGATCCTGGCGCCATTCATGAGGCTGACCACATAGCGGATCAGACCGAGCTGGCGTTCCCCGATCAGCTTCGCCGGAACATCGTCGTAGACCAACTCGCAGGTGGGCGAGCCATGCAGCCCAAGCTTGTTCTCCAGACGGCGGACCTTCAGCCTGGGGCCTCGTTCGGCGAGAAACAAGCTCAGGCCGCGCCCATCCTTCAACTCCGGCTCGCTGCGGGCGAGGGTAAGCACGACATCGCCGCAACCGTTGGTGATGAACCGCTTCACGCCGTTGAGGCGCCAACGACCGTCCGTGTCCTGCGACGCGCGGAGGCTGACTGACTGAAGATCGCTTCCTGCGTCCGGCTCGGTGAGGGCCATGGCGCCGGTCAGTTCGCCGCGAGCGAAGCGAGGCAGATACTCATCCTTGATGGTCGGGTCGGCGAAAGCGTTGATCGTCTCGGCGATGCCCTGCAATCCGAAAATGTTCATCAACGACGCGTCGGCGCGGCTGATGACCTCGATCGCCATCGCGTAAACCAGATTGGGGCAATTCAGCCCGCCGAAGCGTCGCGGCAAGGTAAACCCCATCAGGTCGGCCTGGGCAAGGGCCTTCAAGCTGTTTCGCATGTCCGCGTTGAGCGTCACCGTGCCGTCGTCGTTGAGACGGTTCCCTTCACGGTCCACGCCCTCGGCCGAGGGGGCGACGGTGTTCGCGGCCAGGTCGCCGACGATGGCGAGAATCCGGCGGTAGTTATCGACGGCATCATCGGCGTCAGTCGGCGCCTCGCCGGCGCCGCTCCCGTCGTGGCCGACGAAACCGTCCTCCTGGGCTGTCGCGATCTCGCGAAGGTCCAGGTGTTCGAACAGGAATTGAATGTCTTCGTTGTCCTGGAAGAAGTTCGCCATAGCCTGTTACGCCCGCTCTTTGATAGCCCGGATCATCAGCGGAACCACCTTGCGGAGGTCGCCCACAATGCCATAGTGTGCGACGGAGAAGATCGGCGCTTCCTTGTCCGAGTTGATGGCGATGATCTTGGCCGAATCCTCCATGCCTGCCCTATGCTGAACGGCGCCGCTGATTCCGCAGGCGATGTAGAGCGCAGGCCGGACTGTCGTCCCGGTCTGACCGACTTGATGTTCCTTACCGATGAAGCCTCCGTCGACCGCGGCCCGCGACGCGCCGACGGCGCCGCCCATGGCGCCCGCCAGATCGTGGATCAATTGGAAGTTCTGCCTGCTGGCCACGCCCGCTCCGCCGGCTACGATGACTCGCGCCGCTTTGAGGTTTACCTTTCGGGGTTCACGCTGCCGCTCCACGAGCCGCACCGAAAGGTCGAAGTCAGAGAAGGCGACCCGCTCATCCAAGATATCGCCGCCGCGCTGCGGGTCGGGGTCGCACAGCCGCATGACGCCTTCACGAACGGTGGCCATTTGAGGCCAACGATCGAAGTTCACGATCGTAGCGATGATGTTGCCGCCGAAGGCCGGACGAATCTGAAGAAGCAGGTTGCGGTGGGTGGTCTTCGTTCGCGGGTCGGTGAAGTCGCCGATTTCGAGGTCGGTGCAGTCGGCCGTCAGCCCCGCCCGCAGGGCCGAAGCAACGCGGGGAGCCAAGTCCCGGCCGAGGGCCGTCGCTCCGAATAACACGATCTGCGGCCGGTGCCGATTCACCAGCTCGATCAGGACGCGGGCGTAGGGCAGGGTGCGGTAATGTTCCAGTTCCGTGTGATGAACGTGGTACACGCGGTCGGCGCCGTGGGCGATGAGCCGATAGGAGAGCTCGCGCACGTTCCAGCCGGGCAGTACGGCGCCCACCCGCACGCCCAGACGATCGGCCAACTCCCGTGCCTTTCCACAGAGTTCCAGGGAGACCTCACTGAGACGCTCGTCCTCCTGTTCCGCAAAGACCCAGACTTCACCTTCTCGATTGACGGGAATCATCGGCGCATCCATATCTCTTGCTTCCCGCAGGCGCTCCGCCGCAGCTACGACAGCGTGTGCTCGACGATCAACTCATGGACCATCGCGCGGATGCCTTCTTCCGTCGCTTGGACCTCTTTGAATCCCTCTTTGGTCAGAACGATGGACTGCACGCGGTAGACCTTCGTCGGGGAGCCGCTGACGCCGCACCACTGCAGCTCGGCCCGTACGTCGTCCAGATCCCATTGCTCGATCAACAGCCCGCGCATCTTCAGGGATTCCAGGCCCGCGGCGTACTCGCACTCGCGGTCGCCCGGCGAGGCGCCAGGCTGCGAGGCCTCCACTTCTCGTCTCACCTCGCCCGCGGTTCGCGCCCGTTTGAAACGCATGACACGCCGGGCGGCCGGCGGTCTCGGCCGATTGGCGGTGTCGAGTATCGTCAACAACAGGGGCAAGCGCACCTCGAGAACCTCCCAGCCGTTACCGACGCTGCGCCTCACGCGGGCCGCGCCGTCGTGCAACTCCAGCAGCCGCTCGGCGTACGTGACCTGCGCGATGCCCAGCTTCTCAGCGAGTTGTGGACCCACCTGCGCCGTATCGCCATCGATCGCCTGCCTCCCGCAGAAAATGAAGTCGAAACTCCCGATCTTGGTGACGGCGCGGCTGAGGATGTAGCTTGTCGCGAGGGTGTCGCTGGCGGCGGCGCGGCGGTCGTTGATCAAGATGGCCCGATCCGCTCCACGGCACAGGCACTCCCGAAGGACTTCCGCCGCCGCCAGCGGTCCCATCGACACCGCGGTGACGGCGCCGCCGAAGCGCTCGCGAATGTCGAGGGCGGCCTCCAGGGCATGGAGATCGTCGGGGTTGAAAACCGCGGGCAGCACGGCGCGATTAACGGTTCCATCGGCCTTCATCGCCTCCCCGGTGATGTTCGCCGTGTCAGGAACCTGTTTGACGCAGACGACGCTGTGGTAGCCCAACCTGCCCTCCCTCCAATCTAATCGGTGCTACAAAAGCACGACGGTAGCGGTCCGGGCGGCGGTCGTCAATCGCTTGTTGGGCTTCGCCGCGTCGCTTAGAATCCGGTGCTGTCCTTGGCCTTCCGGATGAACATGCGACGAAAGGATGCCACGATGACGACATTGTACGGCACATTGCTGGAGCCGCGCACCGCAGCCGAGTGCAGTGTCATCCCCAAAGCGATCGTTCGCTTCGCCAAGGACGGGAAGATCACCGAAGTTGCCCAGGGGCCGACGCGCGATGAGGACGTCGTGGGCGATGAGCGCTGTTGGATTCTCCCCGGTTTCATCGACGCGCATCTTCATCTGCCGCAATGGGATCGGCGCGGCCTCGACGGACCATCGTTGTCCGCGTGGCTCGATCGCACCGTGTACCCCGCTGAAGCCCGTTTTCAGGACGCCCGGCGTGACGGATGACAGCGGAGCGGCGCATGATCGAATCGACCAGGCGGGCGGAGCTTGAAGCTCAGGGCTGGACGGCCTGCTTCGTCGCCGATGAGCCCCGGCTCAGCGAGGCCGTCGAACTATACGAGTCGTTCATTGGAAGTGCATCTCGAGCCCCTACGCCCCGCGCCCGACGAATGCACAACGTGCCTGGAGGACAGTCTCAACCGCTGTAGGATGATCTACACTCGACCATAAAAGGTGTCAGGATGGTTTGTGCGACGCGGGAAATTCATCCTGACACCCTTTCCCCTAGCTTCGCTCGCACTGTCGATCTTGGCGATCACCGATGTTCGGACTATTGAAACGGCTCTTCGGTCCTACCGGCAGTAAACCGCTCGTAGTCGAGTCCTACCACCTTCTCTCTTCAATTAAGCTCCCCCAGATAGTAAAAACTCCTGGTGGAAGTAGAGTCAGCGTAATTAGCCCCTGCGTAGACATCCGCTTTTCAATCCTCCATGGAGAGATCGTCTTGCATCGCGTCCGCCTGTCGCGCGGCGGGACCACGATCCTCGGCTCAAGCAAGGCCTTAAACGTTTCGTCAACCAGGACGGGCGAAGCATGGTATACTTCGAGGCTGTGCCCGGAATCGCAACTCATCGAAGCAGTGCAGCGCGAACTGACGCTGAGTGAGTCTCCGCTTCGCAGGTTCATAGTTGAAGAATGGCGCGCGGAATACCCCCAAGATTTGGTACCTTTTGATCCACCCACCGAGAAGCAACTGCGCTATGCAAAGAAGCTGGGCATTGCTGTTACGACTACGATGAGCAAGGATGACGTGTCGGTGGCAATCGGCGCCGGCGCACCCACAGACAAGCAGTTGCGTTACGCAAAGAGGATAGGCATTACCGTCACGCCCACGATGAGCAAGAATGAAGTCTCGGACGAGATCGACGCGGCGGAGTGCGCGAATCCGCGGTTAGCGGAGCAACGGGAGTTGGTGAAGAGGAAAGTGCGCGAGCGCAGGTTCGGACCTGAGCTGATCCGTGAAGAATCTCGTTGGGAAGAGTTCGCGCACGACACAAAGTACATGCTGGCGATCTATGAGTGGAAACAAGAGATCATAGTTGATGTCCTTTGCGTCAATGATGCCCGTATCAACGAACGCGGAAAGCTCGTCCTCAGCGTCGACGCCCCGAAGTATTATAAATACAAGTTTCGGGCCGTCGGCATACATTTGCTCTGGGAGAGGTCTTTTCAGCTACCGCGCGAGAAGCTTCTGCACTTCGAACCGCTGCACTCCGCGTTTCACGCCGCTGGGGTCGCTGCATACCGCCGGGCGGTGAAACGCGGGCTAAAGACTGCGCGCAAGCTCTGAGTCTACGAGTCGGGAGAGGGTCGACTTTAATCGCAATAACCCGAACGGGTTAGCGACCCTAGGACCTTAGAAGGTGTCAGGATGGTTTGTGCGACGCAGGCAATTCATCCTGACACCTTTTCTCTTTTCTCGCCCGCAAGAGTCACCGCGTTGGCGAAGGAGGTTTCCCGGTTCCGACGATACCCCTGGCACGAGCGGTCCTACCGAGGACCTCGAAGCCTCAGGCCTGTCGAGGCTCCGGTCCGCAGCGACCGGCGCACGAGGCGGCCGCGTCCGCGCGGGGCGAGTCGGACACGGCAACCATGCGACACGCGACGCCGGACGTCACCAGTCGAACCACCTGTCCCTCGCCCTTGGACGAATACCTGAATCGCAGCATGCCGTCCGGACCAGTCGTTCAGCCATAGTCTACGGCAAGCCATCGTTCGTCTGCTCGCTGGATTGCCCACATGACCATCGCCGTCTCACACGCTCACTACTCCACCCAGATGCGCCGCCGGCAACAGTCACCGCCGGCAGGGAGCGAGCACTGCGTTTCGATCCTTATGGTCGTTCCGAGTGCCTTGTTGATCTCGGCGACGGCCGTGAAAAACCACGCGTCGCACCCCGGCTGATCCTCGCTCAGTATGTCGAGGCGCTTGTGCCAGTGATACCACGGGCAGTCTTTATGCCTCAAAAAGGCCTCGTCTCCCTCGCCCTCTTCAGCAACAGCGTCTTCGCCCATGCACACCGATGACCAGGCGATGGAGCGGGCGACCTGCAATGCCAGCGGTTTCTTCGGATCCAAACGCTTAAGGTAAGCCTTGGCCGTCTGGACGCCGGTAATCTCCCACATCCTGTTGGTCAGCTCGACTGGGGATAGGCCGGGCGCCATCGCCAGTGCGGCCTCCCGCCAGGCGAAGTGTTGCGCCCGTACAATCTCGCAGAGAACTTGGAATCGCTTGTCAACAGGTATATCCATATCACATCCTATCGTTTGAATTCGTAGGCCTCGTGGAGCTTCGACCCGCCATAGAACCGCGGCAACTCGAACAGAATACTGCCGTTGGGGCAGGCTTCGACGCAGATACCACATTCTTCGCACAGCATTTGCAGATACGCAGCCTTCCCCTGGATCAACCCCATGATCTGCGGTGGGCAACGGATTACACATACACCGCAGCCATCGCATTTGAACGCGTTTATGATTGGGAACATTTTATCATCCTTCGAGCCGCATTTCGCTTTCTGTCATCGCTCACCGTCTCAGGGTTCAGAGGGTCATGGCGAGTCTGTATCCGTCGTGAATGGCGGCATTCGTCCTTCGGGGAACGACCGCATCGCCAATGGTATAGGCGTTGTCCTTCTTCAACTTCAGTTCGTTGTTGGACACGATGTTGGCCAGGACTATGGTGTCCGCCGGAATCGTAACCTCCGCGCCCTGCGGGTCCTCCGCGACGACGCCGGCGGGCGTGAGCTCCTTGATCTTATGCCTGGTGTATTGCTTCACATCCGCCTCCTTCAGCTTTTTCATGTAGCGCCAGATATAGGAGGGATTGACGTCGAGGCCGAACTTCTTGGCGGGTCCGACAATGGACACCTCGTGGCCGCCCTCGTCCACGAGGAAAAGGGCGGTGGAGATGGCCACGCCCGTCCAACCCACCACCACGACTCGTTTGCCGGCTCTCACCCTACCGTCCATTACATCCAGGCAACTCACCACGTTCTCACCGCCGCCGGGGAACGCGCTCCGGTCGGGTTGGGCGCCGGTCGCGAGGATGACCTCATCGGGCGCCTCCGCTTCGATCAGCTCGCGGGTCACCGCCGTCCCGGTTATGATCCTTGCACCGCTTTTCTCGCAGCGAATCTTGAGGTGGTCGACGAGCCGCATGAACTCCTGATCGCCCCAGGGGCCGTTCGCCGCGGTGGCGGCCTGACCACCGACCGCGTCCTTCTTCTCATACAGGGTCACGTCGTGTCCCTTTTCGGCTGCAACGGCAGCGGCCTGCAATCCGGCGAGCCCCGCACCGACGATCATGACTTTCTTCTTGTGGGGCGAACGCTCAAAGCCGTAGAAACCCCAGTCGGCCTCGCTCTCGTGCCCGAGGGTAGGTCGGACGCCGCAGGTAAGCTCCGCGTCCCTGAAGAGTCGGGCCAGGCAGATGTTGCACGCCATGCAGGGGATGATGTCCTCCTCGCGGCCCTCGAGAATCTTCGTCGGCAGCATGGGATCGGCAATCATCGCCCGGCAGCTTTCCCAGAAGTCGATGATGCCTTCAGCAAGAGCCTGTTCGGGGTACTTGGGCTCGAAGAGCCGGTAGGCCATGCACACCGGCATCTTGAGCTGTTCCTTAAATCGGCGAGCCACAGGAAGCCAGTGCCCCTGAGGAATGTCTCTCGAGATCACGGAATCGGCGGACTCCTGCCAGCCCACGGTCACCGAGAGAAGATCCACACCGGCCTTGCAGATGATACGGTTGATCTCCAGGCTCTCCTCCGCCGTGTTGCCGCCGCGGTCGTCAAGCAGTTCGCTCCCACACAAGCGGATGATGATCGGGTAGTCCGGACCCACCTGTTTGCGGATGCCCTCGACAATCCTCCGGGGGAATTCCGCTCTGCGCTTCGCATCCCCCCCGAACTCGTCGTTCCGTTTGTTGGTGTAGGAGGAGATGAAATTGGAGAGAAGGTACCCCACAATCCCGGATATCTCGACCGCGTCGAAACCGGCCTCGACGCAGCGCCTTGCGCCCTGAATGTGCTCTTCAATGCAGCGCTCGATATCTTCGCGGGTCATTTCGCGCGGCGGTCTGAATCTGGGAAGCCGTTGCTCCACAACGGAAGGACCGACCGTGTAGTCGAGATGGATGCCGCCCACGCGTCCGCAGTGCATGAGCTGCAAGACGGAGATCGCGTCGTACTTCCGAATGACGTCGGCGATTCGGCGCAGTCCGGGGATGAACCTGTCATCCCAGATCGCCATCATGCCCACGTATCCCTTGCCTTCACCTTTCGGGTCCGTGTACGCACCCTGGGTCGTGACAATACCCGCCCCGCCTCGGGCCTGGGCTTCCATATACGACACTTCCTTATTGGACACGTATCCATCTTGGTAGTTGAAGTTCGTTTCCGTGGAGGCGTACTTGATGCGGTTTTTGGTTTCCAGCTTCCCAAGTTTCCCTGGGGAGAAAATGTGCGGATACCTCTTCTGTCCGGGCAGCATATCGCACTCCTTTAGGCAACGCTCCGAAACCGGCGCACAGTGACCGACACGGTCTGCCTGGAGCCCTCGCTCTGCGGTGATGACCGTTCGCTCGGATCATCCTCGCCCGCAGCCGGCAACCGGCCCCTCATCATACCTGTTGCGCGGACGGCGTCCAGTCTTGCCGGAAACATGACCCGTGTACTACAGGGTCCGTGACACTTCCGGCGGACAGAAAAACCGATGCCCCACGAGGGCGTTGCCGGCGTGGGAAGTTGGTGCGTTCACACCCAACGCCGAAGGCGTTATGCCCTCCAGCCCAGGGTTGCCGCGATGCGGCTACCCTGGG
>JAZDHF010000293.1:0-7974 GCA_043806315.1 Planctomycetota bacterium
TGAGCCCAATCATACGGCGGAATCATGATGTGCCAGCCCAGCCCCATCTCCCATTCCTCCGAGAAGAACAAGTAATGGCTAACGACTAGGACGTGCATGACCGATGTCCCCTCCCACTCGGTTTGCCCGTCGATGCCCAGGCCCGGCCGGTTTACAGCAAGCCACGCCACGAAGCGGTCCCGGTATTCAGCCGCCTCGGCCGCCAGGTCGTCCACCTCATCGACGACTTCGAAGCTCACGTTGGCCGACTGCTCCACGCCGCCGCGGGAGGCATGCACCGTCGCCGTCACGATGGATTCGCTTGGCATCGAGTGGGGGACGACGACGATTTCTCCGACCTCGCCGGGCGACAGGCTGGCCGATCGAACCGTAACGTCGCAGTTCGGCGCCTCCGCCGTCAGCGAAACGACTTTTGCGCTCGCCGATGGGTCTCCAGATTCGTCCTCGACGCTCACCAGCAACACCACCTTCTGTCCGACAAAGGCCCTGTTCCAATGGTTCGGGATGATCTTCAGGTCAAACGACGTGGGTTCTGGCTGTGGTTGAAGTGCGCAACCGAAGAGGGTAGCCAGTCCTCCCACTATCCACCATCGCAGTCTCATGGGAATTGCTCCACCGGCGTGACCAACGGCATCGGACGGAACGTCGCCGCCGTTCCGCCGCCCGACACGCTTCGCGCGGTCGTTCGGCCGTAGCTGGCGAGTCGGAGTGGGTTCGCTGCGAGCGGCGAGACGTACGACAACCCGGACGCCCCTCTAAGCCGCCCGTGGCGTTGCATCCTTGTTTCCACCAACAATTATACTCCAATTCGCCTATCGCGGCGATTCCGTGGAGGCTGGCCCGCGGCAACGGTCGGCCGGGGAGAGATGTCCGTCCGCGCGCTGCTTCGGGGTCACCAGCTCACGCACGGTGGTCGCGCGTGCGTGGAGCGCCTGGCACAAAGAGATTTGAATTCGTGGTACGATACAGGTGGAGCTGGACGTAGAATCGTCAGGGAGAACCCGCATGCCTTCATCCCTGCCATCCCAAGATCGGCCCGCGTTCGAGTTGCGCCACGAATTCAAGCCCGGCGACCTTGGGACCATCGTTCATCTCCACGGCACGATTTACGCACGGGAATATGGGTTCGACGGGACCTTCGAAGCCCACGTGGCCGGCTTACTCGCCGAGTTTGTTCGAACGCGCGCCCTTCGCCATGCGTTTCAGCGTCACGTCATCGCCCGATTCCGGGCCAATGTACAGCAGCTTCAAGCCCAGGTCGCATAGGCGCTGCAACTCCGCCTGCGATTTCGCAAGGAGGTTCAAGGCCGTGGCATAGCAGCTCACCCGGCGCAGGTTGGGGAAGGCGGTGTTGAGCGCCTGGAGGATCGGCTCCCACAATCCGATGTCCATGGTCAAGGCAGCAGCCGACGATGGTTTCAGCAGCAGATCTTTGACTACTGCAATGAGCCCTGTTCCTCCCCGAATCGGGGGCGTTAAAATGTCCCCATCGGCGAGCGCATGGCTGTGCTGAAAGCGTCCTGTGGTTGCACAGGGCGTCTGCAGTGGGACTCGTTCGTCCGTTCAGGGCAGCTTAGCGCGGGAGAATGCCTGTGAGTTTGCTCAGGGGCAGCAAATTGGGCCCATATGAGATTCTGGACCGCTTGGGCGCAGGCGGAATGAGCGAAGTTTACCTCGCTCGCGACCCCCGGCTTCAGCGACAAGTCGCCATCAAGGTCCTTGCCGAATACCTCCGCCAGAATGAGGACATTTCGGGGCGGTTCGAGCGGGAAAACAGGGCCGTTGCGGCCCTCAGCCATCCCAATATCCGGGCCATCTACGACGTCGGGACTGACGCCGGCCAGGCCTTTGCGGTGATGGAACTCTTGGAGGGCGAGACCCTCGCGGAGCGTCTGGACCGGTCGCCGATGGATTGGAGGGAGGCTCTCCCCATTGCCCTCGCCGTCGCCTGCGGGCTTGCCGCAGCGCACGAAGCAGGATTCGTTCACCGCGACATCAAGCCGAAGAACATCTTCCTGACCAAAACTGGAGCCGTGAAACTTCTCGACTTTGGCCTCGTTCACCTCGAATCGCAGTCTGAACGGCACGCCAGCCCGACCGTTGGCGACGAATCCACGCTTTCCACGCAGCTCGGCGCAGTTCTGGGAACGCCTGCCTACATGTCCCCGGAACAAGTCCGGGGCGAGCCCGCCGATGCGCGGAGCGACATCTTCTCATTCGGTTCCGTCTTGTACGAGATGCTCACCGGAACTCGGCCCTTTAAGGGTGATTCATCGCTTGAAATCATGGCCGCGATTCTTCGGGATGAGCCGCCTTACATTGCCCACGTCCTGGCCGGCGCCCCGGCCGAAATCGAGCGGATCTTCACGCATTGCCTCAAGAAGGACCCCGACCAGCGAATTCAGTCGGCGGCCGACCTTGCTTTTCGACTCCGCGGCCTGGAGAAGACGGCGGAGGAACGCACTCACTCCGAACAAGGCCTCGACCGATCGTGGACCGGCTCGAGCTTGTCGATCAGCGGAGCCCCGCAGCGCGCGGTGCCATCCATCGCTGTGCTTCCTTTCATCAATTTGAGTCCGGAACCGGAGAATCAATTCTTTACCGACGGCCTGGCCGAGGAGTTGATTAACGCGTTCTGCAAGATAGGCCGGCTTCGGGTGGCGTCCAGGACTTCTTCCTTCGCTTTCAGAAACAGAAGTCAGGACGTCCGCGAGATCGGGCGCCGGCTCAACGTGGGTGCGGTCATGGAGGGTAGCGTGCGCAAGGTCGGCAGGAAACTCCGAATCACCGCCCAACTGGTCGAAGTACCCGACGGCTACCACGTGTGGTCCGAAACATACGATCGTGAAATGCAGGACGTATTCGCGGTCCAGAGTGAAATCGCCCACGCTATCGCAGATGCGATGGAGGTCGTGCTCACCGCCCAGGAACGACGCGCCTTGTCAACCGTCCCTACGGCCAGCATCCCCGCCTACGAATGCTACCTCCAAGGGCGCCAGCTGTTTCATCAGTTCCGATACGTGGCCTTGCAACGTGCGTGCACGCTCTTCCAGAAGGCTTGCGAATTCGATCCCCGCTACGCCGCCGCCTATGCTGGACTCGCCGAATGCAACGCTTTTCTTTATTCCTACTGGGGACATGGGCCGAGGAACTACCTGGATGATGCCATGGCCGCCAGCCGGAGGGCAGTCGAACTAGCCCCCGAGGACGCCCAGGCCCATGTTTCCCGTGGGCTCTCGGTGTCGCTGAATAAGGACTACGACGAAGCCCAAAACGAGTTTGAAGCAGCGATTCGGCTGGAACCTGCCTCCTTCGACGCGCATTACATCTACGCAAGAGTCTGCTATGAACAGGGCAAGTTGGAAAAGGCGCTCCAATTGTTCGAGCAGTCCTCCCGAATCAAGCTCGATGACTACGAAGCCGCGTGCCTCGCCACCACCGTGCTCGCCGGTCTCAAACGTAGAAGCGAATGCGAGGTTATGGGCCGACACGCCCTCGATCGGATCACCAAACACTTGGAACTTTATCCGCAGGACGGTCGTGCCCTCTACATGGGCGCCATCGTGAGCGTTCATCTCGGAGAAAAGCAGCGCGGCCTGGAGTGGGCGGAACGGGCCCTGACCGCGGATCCGAACGAACCCCTCGTCAGGTACAACGTCGCCTGCACCTACGCTCTATTGGGGCAAGTCGAAAAAGCCCTTGATTGCCTGGAACGCGCGGTTGATCTGGGCGGTTCTTGGTTGGCGTGGGGCGAAAACGACCCAGACCTGAACTCGCTACGAAACCACTCCCGCTTCAAGGCGATACTTGATCGAATGCGGACCTCCTTGTAGCCAACAAGAAGGTCGCGAATCGACGACGCACCGCGACGACGTGCGGCTCACGCATGTTGACATATGTCCAAGTGGTCTGACGTGTCGCCTTGGGGCTCCGCCCCACAACCCCGAGGTTTATTGCTTTGCGGCCAGGTCACCGAAGAGGTCGCGCACCCTGTCTCACTGTGATCCCGAAGTTGGCCGTCGATCGGCAGGTCCGATCGCATATACTGGATTGGATATCCGCGGCCCGAGTGTCGCTGAGCAGGTTCACTAAGATGGCCAAGAAACCAAACGGGAAAGGCGTGAGCCCTGAACTGGCGCAGGCCGAGGAGCGGATCGAGACGATCAAGAGCGCGATCGCTCAGGCGATGATCCAGCGGAATACGCTACCGAAATCCGCATCCGATGAAGATAAGGCTGCCGTGGCCGCACGCGTCGAACAACTGCAAGCCCAGCACCATGAAGCGGTTCAGCATCTGCTGGCCATCAGGCGCCAAGAGACGATCAAGCTTGAACGGGAACACAAAGAGAGAAAGCTGCGTCACAAGCAGCTTAGGGCGTCGCGTCAGCCTAGTGGTCACGCGGTGCCGCATGAAGAACCCGCCGCGCCGCCGCGCCGCTCGTCCGCCCGTCTACCGATGAATCGCGCCGTAGAGGAAGCTCGAATGGACGCGGCCAACGAGGAAGACCTGTATCTTCTACGACAGGAACTGGAAGAGGAGGACAACGAAAACGCTGACGAGTTGGCACACCAACGGGACTTGGCGGAGAAGAAGCGAAAGAAGGAAGAGGCCGACAAACGCCGGGAAGCCGAGAAACGCGAAATGAAGGAGGTGGAATCCAAGGCCGAGGCTGCGCGGCTCAAGGCGGGAAAAGAAGCAGATGCTAAGATCCGCCAGCAGGCCGCCCTGCAACGCGCGGGAGAAACAGAGGCCAAGAAACGCAAACAACGCGCCGAACGCGACGCTCGGCAGCGCGCAGCGCAGAATGCCCGGTCGTCGGGGTGGTTCAGCGAGGTACTGCGACAACTGAAGGCGTTCTTCGGGGGACGTCGGTAGCGAACCGCTTCATTCGCTTCGTTCTCCGGAAGGGCTCGATCAAACAAGTCGAGCGTGGTCGGCAGACGCCGCTCAACAGCGCAGGCTGGCGGTCATCCGCGCCTCGCATGACGACCGGATCACGCAGCTGGTAGTCGTGGGTTGTTGGCTTGTTGGAACGCGATTCGGACCGGGTTCTCGGACGGGCAGGGCGGATTGCGAGCCACGGAGAAGTTACTGAGTTCTTGTTTCTGAATCGCCACCGTGTGGCGACTGACCCACTCAGTGACCCATACTCAGCACTACCTGGAAGCCGACGTTGTCTCCCCCCTGATCGTTGCGCTTTCCGTTGCGGTCTGAGATGCCGAAAAAGGACTCTGGACCGCCGCCGGTCCAGGAGTCCATGGCGTTCCCCGCCCCTGGCCCCCTGGGGGGGCATCCCGAATCACTGCACGTCCTGCGGACACCTTGCAATTGCGGCGCCAAAACCGTTAGAATGATAACTCAGTTAGGCTGGAAGAAGGGCGATGAGGAGCCGTAGCATAATCCGTGCAAATGGTTCTATTCCCGACCCGGTCGTAGACGTTCGGCTTGGGCTCATTAAACGGGCGGTGGAGGGCGATGAACTCGCCCTGAGCGCGCTGCTGGCCGAATCCCGTTCGCGTTTGCTTCGTCTCGTTTCCTGCCGTATCCCGGCAGTCCTCAAACCATCCATAGAGGCGGACGATATCGTCCAGCAAGCGCACGTCGAGATCTTCCGGCGGATCAAGAGCTTTCGAAACCAAAACGTAGAGTCCTTTGATCGTTGGACGTCAACGATCCTCCTTCGGCAGTTGTTAAATGCGCTGCGCGAGCTGCGAGCCCTCAAGCGAGGTGGAGGCCAAGTCCGCCTCGGCGGCGATCGGCGACTAGAGGATTCCAGCATTGCCCTATGGAACACGCTGGTCGGGCCCGGAAAGACGCCGAGCAGGGTTGCCGCACGGCGCGAGGCCGCACTCGCAGTTCATTCGGCACTGGACGGATTGCCGGCACATTACCGCAAGGCGATCTGGTCGATTCACATCGAGGGTTGTCCTGTGCGGGAGGTAGCTTGCGCGCTGGGCAAGACCGAGCGGGCGGTCCACGCTCTTTGTCGGCGTGGTTTGGCGAGGATGCGACGGCAGTTGCGGAGCGTCTCCAAGTTTTTGAGCTCCACCCACTGAAAAAAACTTTTTTTGCGCGGGCGCGCCGAGCACCGTTTGCGACTTAATACGGAGCGGATGTAAGTGAACGACTTGCAGCAATCGAATGCTCCGGTACCCGCGACGGCTATGATTTCAGGAGGCGTGGCAACGCAACGGGATTCCGACCGGCAGCGCCGTCTTCTGACGGTGCTGGAGGAAGCCGCGCGCCGACGACGCGACGGCGAGGCGGTGGATGACGCCATCCTCACGGCCAAACATCCCGATCTTCAGCCGGAACTCGGCGAATGCCTTGCGGCCCTGGCCGACGTCGAGCTGGCGCGGAGTGAGGCGGGGGCCATAACGTCCGACCTCTCCACGGCCATGGGACGCGCCCGGTCCCCTGACGCGGGTGCCGGCATTCACATCCCCGGGTATCAGGTGACGGGGGAGGCAAGACACGGCGGACAGGGAGTCGTCTACCGTGCGGTTCAAACCTCAACCGGGCGTGACGTGGCCATCAAGCTGCTTCACCACCAAGGGTCGGACGATCCGAATGAAGAAAGCCGCTTCCATCGTGAGGTTCGGGTCCTCGCCCAACTGCAACATCCCAACATTGTCACCATCCACGACAGCGGCATAGCGGGCGACCGCCGCTACTTCGTGATGGACTACATCGACGGCCCATCGCTGGGCGAGCACGTCGCTTCCCGGAAGCTCTCTGTCCGCGATACGCTGATTCTATTTGCCAAGGTCTGCGAGGCGGTCGCCGCAGCACACGTCCGCGGGGTGATCCATCGCGATCTGAAGCCGGCCAACATTCTCGTGTCCAAGGACGGCGAACCACATGTCCTTGATTTTGGTCTGGCCAGACTCTCCAGCGACACGGTGACCCAGGCCACACTCTGGCGGTCCATGACCGTGACCGGACAATTCGTCGGCTCGCTGCCCTGGGCCAGCCCGGAGCAGGCGGATGGTAGAAACACGGGCTTGGACCTGCGTTCGGACGTCTACTCGCTTGGAGTCATCCTCTACCCGAGAACGCCGTAGCAGGGATGGCGCCGGATCCGCAGTTTTCTCCGGATGGCAGGTTCTTGGCGCGTGCTACCGAAGAAGCCTGCGAGATCTGGGACATAGATGCGGCACAACTCAAAGTCACGATTCCTATTAAGACCCAACCAATTGCCGCTCCATTTGTGTTTTCGCCGGATGGAAGACGGCAGGCCATCGCCGACCGCGACGGACGCCTTGCCCTTTACGAAATTGCCACAGAGCAGACGACGTTCTTGCCGGCCTTGCATTCACGGATCTGGTCCCTGGAGTGGTCGCCGCAGATGGACCGGCTCGCCAGTTGTACAGCCCAAACCGGTGACGTGACCATACAAGACGTGTCTACGGGCGCCGTTCTTCACACGCTCAACCACCCGAGGGAGGTTTGGTCAGTCGCGTGGAGCCCTACGGGAGAGCTTCTCGCGACGGGCTGCGGCGACTTCAATGTCTATGTTTGGGACGCTGTCACCGGTCGATTGATTCACACCCTGCGCGGACACAGGAATGTGCCCGCCGGCGTGCGGTTCGATGCGGCTGGATCGGTGCTCGCATCGACCGCGTGGGACGGTACCACGCGCTTCTGGGATCCGCGTTCCGGAGATGAGATTCTTAGCGTCTTGGTCAACGTGAAGAAGTTTGCGGCTCATGGGTCCAAGATGGCCTATGTGACGGGCGACGGTGGGCTGTCAATCGGGCTCGCGGAGTTGGTTCCCAGTCAGGCGTTCAGCACGATCGTTGCCGATGACTCAGACGGAAGGGGCGGTTCCCAGTGTGTTGCTTCAGACGGAAATGGAGTTTTCCGCCGTGTTGGTTAGTGTAGTCCCGAACGGAGGAAAACGAGATGAGCAGCGTGAAGGAACGGCGACATTTCACAGGCCAGGAGAAGGTGGCGATTTTGCGGCGGCACCT
>JAZDHF010000294.1:0-9607 GCA_043806315.1 Planctomycetota bacterium
CAGAGAAAGAAAAAAGAAGCAAAAAAGAAAGAGACAATGAATATGATTGCCGTATTGCGTTGTGAAGAGAACGACCTATGATTCACAGGGTGGGTCCGGTTTACTCGACCATGTGGGTCCACTTTCCACGACCATTACCAACAACATGTCTTTCCGCGATTTCACAGCCAGTGCGACGTAACCGGTGAAGCACGTGTTCCGATAATCAGTGTGTCCAAGGGCCCGGGAGATCGGGACGACATTTTCGGGAGCCACAGGTCTATCGCCTGACGCGGCGCGCCGCAGCATGATGACCATCAAGTCTAGGCAGCGACGCCGGCATCGACGGCCTTGCGAATGGCTCGGATGTGTTCCGGTGTGGTTCCGCAACACCCGCCGATGATCGAGACCCGGAGGTCCAGGAGTTCACGCACCCGCTTGGCCATGAACTCCGGTGTCTCGTCGTATATGAGTTTCCCCGCTTCAGTTCTGGGAAGTCCGGCGTTGGGCTGAATGATGAGCGGCAGATCGGTTTGTCCACGAAAAGCGGAAGCGATTTTGACCATGTTGTCGATTCCGTTACCGCAGTTCGAGCCGACGACATCCGCACCGGCGTCGCGAAGTTCGGCGGCGGCGGCGGGCACGTCCACGCCCATGATGGTGAAAAACCCTCTGGGCGTCGGATCGAAGGTCATTGTGGCCATAACCGGAAGGCGCGACGCCGCATCCTTTACCGCCCGGACGGCGAGCGTGGCCTCCATCAGGTCAGTCATGGTCTCCACGCAGATGGCGTCGACACCGGAATCGATCAGGTATTTCGCTTGCCTGCAATAACTGTCGTACACGGCCTCGGGTTCGACATCGCCATAGGGTTTGAGCAGTTTCCCGCAAGGGCCGCATGAACCGGAGATGTAGGCGCGGTCGCCCACCGCCTGCCGCAGGGCCGCCACGGCGTTTGCATTTATTCGCTCGGCCTCGTGTGCCAAGCCGTAAAGCGAGAGCTTGAGCGGCGAGGCTCCGAACGTGTTGGTGTGGACAATCTCGGCCCCGGCATCCAAGTACCGGAGTGCTAGACTCGCCAACACCGCAGGCCGATCGAGGCAGATGGATTCCGGGCACGCGCCAGCCTCCAAGTCCGCCTGCAACAGCATGGTCCCGGTGGCACCGTCGGAGACGAGCGTTTCGCCGGCGGCGAGGCGTTCCAACAGAGGCTTCATATCAGTTCTCGCCGACCAGGATTTTCACGCGCTCCACCGCGCTGGCGGCGTCGAAACCGTGGGCGTCGGCGCCGATCTCATGGGCGAAGGCTTCCGACACCGGTGCACCGCCTACTATAGTCTTGATCTTTCCCGCGAGCTTTTGTTGTTCAAGAAGCTCAACAACGTCGCGCATCTTTACCATGGTGGTCGTCAGCAGAGCGGACATGCCGATAACCTTGGCGCCTTGATCCTTCGCGGCCTGTACGAAACGCTGCGGCGCCACGTCGTTGCCGAGGTCGATGATCTCGAAGCCCGCCCCTTTGAGCATGATGGCGACCAGGTTTTTGCCGATGTCGTGCAAATCCCCTTGAATCGTGCCCAGTACGACCTTGCCTTGGGAGGGGATGCCGTCCCTGACGAGCAGCGGCTTGAGGAGATCCATTCCGGCGTACATCGCCCTGGCCGCGAGGAGCACGTCGGGGAGGAATATCTCGTGCTCTTTGAACCGCCGACCGATGACGTTCATTCCCGCAATCAGGCCATCGTCGAGTATTAGTTTTGCAGACGTACTCTGCTCGATGGCCTGGCCGGTCAATTGGGCAACCTGTTTCTCATCGCCGCCGACCACGCCTTCCGCAATTCGCTTCAGCAACTCCATTCCAGGTCTCCACAGTTTCCTCAGAAACGCTCAAGCCGTTTCGCCGCGACCGCGCGGCACAGCGGGGCGGGTTCACCTGCCGGGACTCGCCGCGGCTGGCGCACCCAGGGAAGCCGGCGCTGCCGGCTCAGGACTCGACCACGTATTCGTTCTCGCACAATGTCCGTATTCTCTCACGGCAGCCGCGGTTGTCGCAACGGCTGCAGAAATCGTAGTCGTCGGGGAACTCATGAATGTCTTTCGGTCCGGCAATGAGAACGCCGGAGATCGACTTGAGCGGATCCATCAGGAAGCTCGAACGGAGCGAGAGACCGATGCGTTCGGGCCGGAGGCGGTCAAAGAGCTTGCGCTGCCCGCTGACATGCCACCCGCAATACCCCGGGCTGTATCTGAGAACGGCATGGCAGTTTTTCCGATCTGCGCTGCTCTCCGGCGCATCCGCCGACTTCCGCCTGAGTGACTCGGCGTAGTGATGCTGGAGCACGTCAGCGGTCCTGTCCGCCGCGGCGGATGCCACTGAATCCAGCATGGAGGCAATGGCGAGGTCGTTTGCGCGAAAGCGATCGCCGATCTCCATGCTGATCCGTGGGCCCAGCGTTACCGCGAATAATGCCAACGCCTCCGCGTGGGGGAATATGTCGGCGACGGGCGCGGGGGAGTCGTTTCGACCTTCGCCTTCGTAGATAGTCTCAAACTCATCCTTCGTAATCGCCGCGACGAGGCCCTGAGCATCCACTGTCGCATGGTAGAGACCCAAGGCCTCCGCATACAGAGCATCAACGCGGTCCGAGACCGCGGCAGACGTGGTGATTCCCTGCAACTCGAACACGGACTGCCGCGCCGGCGCAACCTCATCGGCTGAAAATGCAAAGGCGGCGTTCATCGAGGCAAATGCGGCAGCGCATCCGTTCCGTAGCGGCGCGCTTCCTTCTTCATCAGCTCCGAGAGGGCCCGCCGCGTGTCGTCGGGAAGATTCGGGGGTTCGTAAGCCGCCAGGCGCCTATTCACCTCGCGGTGCGCGCGTTCACCTAGCGTCAGACCGCCCTCCTCCAACCATCGCGATCGGTTGGCACGATCGATCACCGCGCCCGGGAAGTAATGCTCCTCCTTGAGGTAGCGACGTGTGTGCTCGGAAATAAGCAGATGCTGTTCTTTAAGAAGCTCCTCGAACCTGGGCAAGGCCGGGAAATCGTCCCTGGGTTCTATCCCTTTGGCCATGCGCAGGGTCATGCCGCAGATCTCGTTATCAAGGACGAGTTTTTCAAGGGAGAAGCAACTTTCGAAGTCCAGCATACCTGGGCCGGACACGTTGTTGATGCCCGCCAGCACGGCCAGAGTCGCCCCCATCGCGGACTCGAGACCGGCCTGTGCGTCGAGCAGTTTCGCGTCGCTCAACGCGATATAGGCTTGCGTCGGCAATCCCAGGTGTTTGCCGATTTCGTTGAAGGCGCAGTCGATCATCATCGTCTCGATCGCACCCATAGGCGTGGTTTCATAACGTACGTCGAAGGCGGCGGGCGATCCTCCGTAAAGGATCGGAGTGCCGGGTTGAGTCAACTGGCTGATGACGATGCCGCTAAGCGTCTCGGCCGTGTGTTGCACCAGCGACCCGACAAGCGTGACCGGGGCGACAAAGCCGGATAGAGGCATGGAGATGAATTCCACGGGGATATGATGCTTTGCGCAATCGACGACATTCTGCGAGGTCACATCACTCCACTTGAGCGGGGCGGTCGGGCAGCAGGAGAAGACGGTAAGCGGTTTGGCCTTCAAACTCGCTTCGCTGCCGCGGATCGCAAGCTGGAGGTCCTTCATGACGTGGAAGGCATCGATCGTGAAGGCGCCGGTGACGACGGGTTTCTCAGAGTACAACAGACTCAGGAAAAGCCGGTAGCTGTCGGAGATGTTCTGATGGACGTCTCCTGGAATAATCGCCGTACTCTGCGATGCGATGTGTTCGAGCCCGCTCACCAGTTTCACGTACCGGATGTAGTCCTCCGTAGTGGGCCTCCGAGCTTTGTTCGAACCATGATCGAGCACGTGAATTGCCGCGGAGCCGGGCGTGAAGTATACGTTGTGCCCGACGAAGTCGTGTGTCTGTCGTCCAAGCGCGTCGTAGAGCTTGAACGAGGGGGGCGCCGTCTCGAGTGCTCGATCTATCATTTCGTTGGGGAGGCGGGCGCGGTGGTTCTTGGCGGTCACCTCGGCGCCGTGATCGGCAAGCATCGAAAGCACGCCTGGGTTGTGTATCTCGACGCCGAGCACGGCGAGCAGGTCTCGGGCCTCCGAGACGATTCGCTCAACTAGTTCGTCGCTCAGAAACGAGGCCGCGGGTCGCATGGTAAAGGCTCCTTTGGATCCGACATTCTCGATACCCGGGCTTGGTCGCCTGGGCCTTCCGCCGGTGATCCTACTACGGTGTTATGGCGGTCACAACGCGGCTGGTGTGCATGCCGGCAATTGCGCGGGTGATGGTGGAAGGATTGAAAGCGGCAGAGTTTGCGAACTTCTTTGAGGCGCGGCAGGTGCGCGGTGGCGGCAACCAAGAAGGGAGCTGACCATGCCGAAGTTCATGTGTACTCACACGCCGCCACGGAGACGAAAGCCTAGCAGCCCGTGGTGAGAGTCTCTTAACAGGCGCGGTATGGCCGTCGCGGGTTTGGCGGTAGGCGTCTGTGCCCGCCGGGGGATTCTCGACGGCCAAGCCCTCCTCAGCTGCGACTACCACGGAACCGTCTGCGAGGCGCCCGCTCCCGGGCCGAGTAATACGGCGTTCAGAAACATCCGTCCCACGCCTTCGGTAGAGGACCGGAAGATCGGATCAGAGGCGAAAAGTACAATCTGTCCGTAACCGACCCGTTCCGTCGCGGCATACGTCGAATTCCCCAGCCGGCGCCTGGCCTCAGGCCACAAGAGTCCCGAGAGCCGCAGCCCACTTTCGTCGGCCAAGCGTACCGCCGTGCGCACGGGATCCTTTGACATGAAGACGTGACCGCCGTAGACGCTCACGGGCAGCACGTTCGCGTCTTTGGCGACGGATGACAACCCAAAGCAGAGCCAATGCTCCGGATTGAAGACTCCAGCCACGAACACGCCGTTGGGGCTGAAGGTCCGCTGCCAGGCATCTTCGCGTTTCAACGTCTCGAGGTCTTTTGAGTCCTTAGCTTTTGGGGCGAGCTTCGGCTCAGCCTCCCCTGCGGTGGGCTTCTCATCGGGAGGCGCTTCGCGTTCGCCCCAAACGGCCGCAGGGTTCACCTGAATCTTCCGTGCACTTTGTTCGCGCTTACAAGCCTCTTCATATACGGGCAACTCATCGAGGGCCTCCTGACGCAGCCGAACCGAGCTAAGGCCTCGATCCTTCCCTGCGACAAAGGCCGCCGAATCACCAAGCGCAATCAGCGTGCCTCCGGCCTCCACCCAGGTCCGCAGCCTTCGCCGGGCGCCGTCATCCAGAACACCGCTCAGGGCCTCTGGACCCCACGCATCGGGTATGATCATGACGTTATACTTGCGCAGGTCGACCCGGCCGAGCCCCTGCAGACTCACCGGCGAGACGCGCAGTCCGATGCGATCATCAAGCAAATGCCAAGTTGCTCCGAACGATTCGCTGGAGATCGGCCACTGCGTCGCGAGGGCGACGCGCGGCGCCTCGAGCAGATCGAACCGGTTGCCTCCAAGGTCGGGTCCGTCTTCACTCAGGGCCGCGTCCACACCTTGTACGTCCAGCTCCAGTCCCTCTACGGACTCCTTCAATAGCTGTGGTAAGGCCTCGGGATTCTCGTGGTTGCGCAAGAGCAGCGACCCGGGCTCGTATGCTCGCCCCCCTGTCTTGAACGGTTTTAGAGCGACCCGAATCTTACACTCCTTGTTGAACAGGCGGACAAGGGCGCGGTAGGTGTCGCGGCTGGCGATGTCGATCAAGTAGCCGTAGCCCGGCTTGCGGTCGGAGAGCTTTGGCGATGGGTGTAAATCGTGTCGAATGGCGATCTCGGACACGCGATCGGCCCAATACGCCTCCAGCCCGTAAGCCATTGATACGTTCCACGCCGTGATGTCATACACCTGGGAGCCCCAATGGTTCTCCAGGTTCTTTCGCTCTTCGTGAAGGAACGTGTCCGTCATGTGCGGGTCGAAGTCCAGAAGCGCGTGCAACAGGCGTCGATGCGGCTGTGCGGAATGGACCACCAATGTACCCGCCGGAAGGTCCTTGGTGTCTTGCTTGTGCCCCAAAATGTCGACGACGTCATTGGCCGTTACCGCATCCGCCGCAAGGCTCCATTCGATTCCATGCCGCCCAAGCAGCTCGACAAACTGCTTGAACAAAGCCCGGTCCGCCGGCGGCGGCACAAGGAAAACGTTGGAGGCAGGACCGACCGCTGATGGTTCGCCGGACACGGCCCACCGCCCGTCTGCCAAGTAGTCACGCAAGACATCGCGGCGGTTGGACCGCAGCGTCTCGATGTTGGTCAGGCTGCTGACCACATGGTGCCGGATCGCCTCGTCGTAGCTGAGCATCTGCCCGGTCGCCTGTTTGACGGCGGCGGCCTGTACGCCCGCTTGCTCGTAGAGTAAACCGATCGCTCCGAGCAGAGAGGTCCACGCGTTGGTGTAGCCTGGATACCACTCCTCATACCACTCCTTGGTGTAGTAGCTCCAGCCATAGGCGTCGAACGCCTTGGCCTGGTCGGCGGAAAACTGCCGGCGCCATTTCAAGTTCGCTTCAGAGAGGCTCAGGTTTAGCGGTTCGCGCGGGGGGTCGAACAGGTATGTGTCCAGCGGGCCCATTTCGTGTGAGTCCACCACCAGATGCGGATTCCACTCCAGAATCTTTGCCGCTCGGCCACGCGTCTCCGGGTGTATCAACGGGACCCAATCACGATTGAGGTCAAAGAGGTAGTGGTTGCCGCGACCGGCTGACCACAGACCCCAGTGCTGTATGGCCTGGTAGTCCGCGTTCTGCACCTTGCCGGTCAGATGCTGAAGCTGCCCCAAAAAGCGCTCTCGACCGTCGGGGTTCATCAGCGGGTCGATGTGAACGACGAGCTCGTCGCGCAATCGTCGTGTAGCTTCGTCAGTGCCGGCGGCCAATTGATACGCGACTTGGATGGCTGCATCTGTGCTGGAAAGCTCGTCGCCGTGAATTGCATAAGCCAGCCACGCGACTCCCGGCAGGGATGCGACGATCCGTTCCGCTTCCTGATCGTCGGCCAGCTTCCGTGGGTCGGCCAGCTTGGCGTTGTCCGCCTTAATCTCCGCGAGTCGGGCGTGGTTCTTCTCGCTGGTGACGGTCAGGAAGTAGAGCGTGCGGCCCTCGTGCGACTCCGCGTATGGGGTAAGTATGACATAGGGGGAAGCATCGGCCAGCGCCTGAAGGTACCGCACCATCATGTCGTAGCGCACCGCTCCGCTGCCAACGCCATGCCCGATCACCGACTCCGGCGTCGGCACGCTCGGGTCGAGCAACTTCCCTTCCGCGGCTCCCGCCGGCCCTCGGGGGACTTGGGACGCCCCGGTTGTGTCACCTGCGCGGGCCCGGTTGGCCGTGAGCGGTCCGCTCGCGCAACCGGCAGCCATGATCGCAAGAACCGCCGTCATTCTCCCGAAGACGGTGTCAACGCATTCCGTTCCTCGTCTAATCAATGCCGACTCCTCTCAAAACTCCCGGAAACCCTCGTTCGTCGTCAACCCAGGCCACTTACAGGTCAGGCGTTGATCGAACACCGAGTACTAAACCCCCAATGTCGCGCACGGTCAATCGTGTCGTTCCCAAGCCGCTCTTTGATCGCATCCATGGCTCGGTTAAGTTTCTGGCCTCGTTCGTTCGAACCCGCCG
The DNA here is from genome assembly GCA_043806315.1 of Planctomycetota bacterium. Lineage (GTDB taxonomy): Bacteria > Planctomycetota > Phycisphaerae > UBA1845 > UBA1845 > SBAX01. Next base: position 7,670 of record JAZDHF010000294.1, read on the forward strand.
GCGCCGGCGAGCTGCGGGCTGCGTCGTGTCAAGGATCGGAGGTGGCCCCGCTGCCCCCGAAGGCCACCCCGCAGCAGGTGCCAAGGGCATGGCATAATTCAGAATGTCGCTCTTGCTCAGCGTGAAATAGATATGGTGTCCCCGGAATCGGAAAGAAGGCCGAGACGATCCGCAAGGATTCGTGCAAAGTCGGCCCGGTCACGAGCAATCGCCTGTGCCGGCCGGTGCTGTGGTGGGGGCAGCGCGATCTATCCATGCGGTGACAACCTTGAACATAAAAAGCGCCAAGAAGGCCGCAAACCCGACCATGGCGAACGCGAACCAAATGTAGTGCGCATTTGCGTAGGCGTCGGGCATCGGCAATCCCGTAGAAATCGCCGCCTGCCACTGGGCGAATGCCTGCGGATCGAGCAGTTTCGGATCGGGGCAGAATCGTTCTAGCAGGTGTCCGGATACGGCGAATCCGAACGCCCATGCAAAGAACGTGGTCAAGTGTTGGTACCCCATGTACAATCCTTCTTCGCCGGGCGGCGCCTGCCGCGAAGCGTACTCCAGGAACCGCGGCGAAAGGAAACATTCGGCCAGCCCCTGCATGGCGATGCCGATTATGACGGTGACCGTGATCGGATGGAGCGTAACCCCCCCGCCGAAGGACACGGATGAGCCGGCCAGCACTTCGAGCAGCGGACTCATGGCGATGCTCAGGGCCGAGAATGGGATGATAAACAACCCCACGGCCATCGAGTTTTCTGCGCGCCAGCGACGGAAGAGATGCGTGATCGGCACGACGCAGATCACTACGACCAGGGGGTTGATGTTGGCCAGCCATTCCGGCTTCGCGCCTTCGCCAAGCAAACGCAATATGTACTTCGGCATAGTGGCGTAGAGCTGGCCTTGGATCGTCCAAAAGCCCGCGACGATCAAGATGAGGGCCATGAAACGGGTGTTCCGCAAGACGCGAATCAATCCCCTTAAGGCTTCTTCCGGCTTCTTTGCCGACGGTGCTCCTTCGGTGTTGCGGTAAAACAGAACCACAAATACCAATGCGATGAACGCCATGACGGCGGCGTAATAATTTATGTATTGCAGGCCGAGGTGCTCGCGCAAGGGGGCGGCGAAGGACTTCCCGGTGAAAGAACCTATGTTCACGACCTGATAGAATATCGAGAAGGCCCGGGCGCGGTGCCGGGCGTCGGAACACTTCGCGACCGTGGCCGAAATGACGGGCTTAACTATTGCTCCGCCGAACATGATTAGGCCCAGCGAGACCAGCACTGCCGGTTTGTATGGCGCTGCGCCCAATAGAAGATAGCCGACGGCCAGGAAAGCAAACGCTAGCGTCAGCGCGGCGCGAAATCCGATGCGGTCCGCCATGGCGCCCAGAAACGTCGGCAGGAGATAGATGACCGAAGCAAAGCACGCGGCGACGTATCCGGCCTCTCGATCAGTAAATCCGACTTTTGAGGTGAGATACACCACGAGGGCGATGAACATCCCGTAGAAGGCGGCGCGCTCGAACAGCTCGACGGCATTGGCGGTCCAAAAAGCGGAGGGGAATCTCCACCCGAGCTTCTCTTGGGTTATGAAACTTTGGTCCGTCACGTTACGCGAATCCACTTTCAATTCCGGGGACACAATTCAATTCCGGGGACACCATACTCATTCCCCGCAGCTGTTCTTCTTTCGCGATGACCTGCTGCACCATCGCCCCCGATCCGTTGTTGATCTGGACGATCCGTTGTCCGTCGTAGAAGTATACCTCGGTTTTGTCGTCCTTGACAGGGCCTGGCGTGCTTCTGCACGCCGCGTCGCCAGGCGACGCCCCGGCGGCCGCCGGGTAACGGAATTCTCATCGGCCCCAAGGAGGTGCCCATTCTGCTGCGGGCGCTGGCTACGCGAGCCAACGCGAGGGTCATCTCCACCCCCAAGCTTCTGGTG
>JAZDHF010000295.1:0-22308 GCA_043806315.1 Planctomycetota bacterium
AAGGTGCGTCCCAAAAAAGGTGGCGGCGAGACGGTTTCCAAGTCATTCTGAGCGCAGCGAAGAACCTCGGAGCGAAGCATCCAGACGCGAAAGAAGATTCTTCGCTCCGCTCAGAATGACATCGGTCCGCTCAAAATGACACCCCGTGGGCATTTTCGCCACCCCAAACGGGATGCATCCTGGCGCGGCTCGGCCGGTTGGCACCTGTCGACAACCGCCGCCGCCTATTTACAATCGGTTCATGCGGACCTTTTCGCTCCAATCGGGGTCGAACGGCAACGCGATCTACGTCGAGGCCGACGGCGTGCGACTGCTGTTCGACGCCGGAATCAGCGGGGCCCTCGCCGAGCGTCGCATGGCCGTCCATGGTCGAGACATCCGCGACGTGGACGCGCTCATCATCTCCCACGACCACATCGACCACGTGCGCTGCGCGGGGATTTATCAACGGAAGTTCGGCTTGCCGATCTACGCCACGCACCGGACGCTCGCGGCCGCCTGGTGCAGTCTGGGGAGACTGAGCGACGTCCGTCACTTTCAGTCGGGCGATTCGTTGTCGTTCGGTCACGTCGTCGTGCACACCATCCGCACGCCCCACGACGCCGCCGACGGCGTCGTTTTCGTCGTCGAATGCCAAGGGAAACGGTTGGGAATTCTCACCGACCTCGGGCACCCGTTCCGCGAACTACAGGACCTGCTTGAGCAGGTGGACGCGGCCTATCTTGAATGCAACTACGATCCGGAGATGTTGGAGACGGGCACGTATCCGCTGCCCCTGAAGGACCGAATTCGCGGCGACGGCGGACATCTCTCGAATGATGAGTCGGCGTCGCTGCTGCGTTCCTGCGGTCGCCGCCGACCCGAGTGGATCGCCGTCGCCCACCTCAGCCAGGAGAACAATCGCCCGGAACTCGCCGTCACCGCTCAACACGCCGCCGTAGGCCGGGACTATCCTGTCTACCATGCGTCGCGCCACGAATGCTCCGAACTATTGACCGTGTAGCTCACCCTTTGGCCCAACACCACAGGTGGGGGATCGGTCCGGGCCGAACTCGCCAAGAATTCCGCGCAAAGTGGTGTTTTCTTCTTGACCTGCTCGCGGCGAATGGCTAAAATGCCCTCTTCAATCGGGCGCGCGGGAAGGATGGCGGGCTCGTCTTTCGACGTCGTACTTCACCGCCCGCGGGCTCGAGTTGAACCGCGGAGGGTGGGCTATTCCTATTTCAACAAACTTTACCGTGATGGGTAGGTGCTCGGTCTGTGCGCGTCGCGCATAGCTTGCGCCACTGTCGAGGGGCATGTTTTGCCAAAAGGGAGACACATCATGTATTCGCGGAAGTGGTTGGGCTGGATCGGGGTTTGGGGCATCGTTCTTGCCTGCTCGGCGGCGCGGGCCGCACCCCTTGGTACGGGGTTCACCTATCAGGGGCAACTCAAACAAGGCGGGGTGCCCGTCAACGCCCACCCGCCGGATGATGGCTGCGACTTCGCGTACAGCCTTTGGGACGACCCCGCAGCCGGGAACCGCCTCGGCATCCCCCAAATACTTTTCGACCAGGAGGTCAAGAACGGATTGTTCATGGTGACGCTGAACGAGGGCAATCCGCCTCAGTTCGGCCCGAACGCCTTCAACGGGGATGCCCGCTGGCTGGAGATTCAGGTGGCCTGTCCCGCAGGGACGGCCCCGTTTGTGAACCTGGGACGCCAGAGGCTGACCGCAACCCCCTATGCCCTGTTTGCGGCGAGCGGCGCGGGCGGTGGCGGGGACATCACGGAGGTCATCGCCGGCAGCGGACTGTCCGGCGGTGGTGCTTCCGGGAGCGTGACGCTTTCCATCGCCGCCGGCGGGGTCACGTCCACGCACCTTCAAAACGAGACCGTGACGAATGTTGACTTGGCCAGCGACCTGGCCTCGCTCAACAAGGTCTCTGGCGGGAAAATGACCGCTCTTTCCAACGGCAACGTCGGCATCGGGGCGAACGTACCGCGTGCGCAGCTCCATGTCCGCGGCCTGAGTTGGACGACCTTGGTCGCGGAGGCCGTGAGCGATGACCCAGGGCTGTGGCTGACGAGCGACGCCAGTGTCCCTGGCAATGATTGGGCTATGTCCATGGATGTGAGCGACGACAGAAAGCTCCAGTGGCGATACAACAACTCACCCGAGCTGACCCTGACGACGACCGGCGACGTCGGGATCGGAACGACGGATCCGCAGGCGAAGCTCCACCTTGTGGACGGGGTAATCGTGGTGGGCCCCACCGCCGACAGAAATGTCACGATCGATGGCAACGAGGTCACAGCGCGCAATAATGGCACCGGAAGCACTCTGTACCTGAACACGGACGGGGGCGACGTAAGCGTGTCGCCCAACGGTGTGGGCGACCTCGAAGTCGGCGGTGACGGGAAGTTCACTGGAGGTGACGTTAGGGTATGGGCCGGCACGAAGGCCGTCACGCTTCGACAGGATAGTGAAGCCTCTTACTTGTCCAACAAGGTCGACTTCAATGGCAACGGTGCGACACCGAACGGCGCTCTCGTGCTCAACGGAGAAGGTGGAATCTACCTGCGGTACGGCGGTGCAGGCTCAAGCGGCACCGATGCTCTGACGGTCGACACCACTGGCAACGTCGGCATCGGAGGGGCGTCAGACCCGAACGTGAAGCTCAACGTCGCACAAAACGCGGGACACTATTGTATCCGCGGCTCCACCACACATCCGGGCGGTGTCGCTATCCTCGGATGGCAGGACTCGGGTTCTGGAGATGGCACGGGCGTCTTTGGAAAGAGCGCCTTCAGTCCGTCGGGAACCGGTGTCCGAGGTGAGGGGCATTTAGTCGGAGTGTACGGGTTTGCTGCCGCAAACACCGGGGTCAACTTCGGGGTGTACGGCACCACGAATAGCCCAAACGGTTACGCGGGCTTCTTCGCAGGTAGAGTAAGCGCTACAGTGCTCGAAATCACCGGCGGCGGGGACCTCGCCGAAAAGTTCCCGGTCAGTGAGAAGGTTGAGGCAGGCATGGTGGTTGAGATCGACCCCAACAACCCCGGACAGCTTCGGTTAGCCCGCGGCGTCTACAACCGCCGGGTGGCCGGCGTCGTCAGCGGCGCTAACGGGCTTTCCGCCGGCGCCATCCTCGGCAACCTTCCCGGCAGCGAGAATTCACCGCCGATCGCCTTGACCGGCCGCGTCTGGGTGCATTGCGATGCCTCCAACGGTGCGATCCAGCCGGGTGATTTGCTGACCACCAGCGACACCCCCGGCCACGCGATGAAAGCCACGGACCACTCGAAGGCGCAGGGTGCGGTACTCGGCAAGGCCATGACTTCTCTGAGCGAGAGTCGCGGCTTGGTGCTGGTACTGGTGACGCTGCAATAGCTAATAGGGTCGAGAGGGTACAGAAAAGGAGAATCCATCGTGACAACTTCCAGGTGCTTTCGGATAGTCGCAGCCGGTTTTGCGTGCGTGACTCCCGCGTTCCTTGTGGCTCAGGAACCCGCTCCTCAGGAACGTACGGTATCGCTTTCAGGGATGTTGCACATCCTTTGGGGCGACCCGCCGGCGGGGTCGGGCCTTCCGGTTTATTTGGTCTCTGTGCTGTCTGACGAGGGGGGCGTACTGACCGAACTTATCGTGGATGAGGAAGTCGTGCGCGCTGTAGGCGGGCTGCTCAGTCTTCAGGGCAGACAGATTACGATTTCAGGTGCGTACACAGATCAGCATAGCGCGCAGGTTCGTGTGCATAGCATTACGGTAGGCGACGACGGTGTAGCGGCCGGTGCTTTCGTGACTGGTTCGCAGGCGTTTGTGACCATTCTGTGCCGGTTTTCAGATGCGACAGGTATTACTCCCCACGCCAGAAGTTGGTTTCAGACCTTGATGGGGGGGACATACCCGGGGCTGGACGATTATTGGCGCGAGGTGTCCTACAACCTCATCAATTTAAACGGCAGCGACGTCGTTGGGTGGTACAACCTTCCGCACACGCGGTCATATTACGTGTACGATTCGGATGCTGATGGCGTCGATGAGGCGGATTTAGGTCGACTGTTGAATGACTGCACGGCTGCGGCCGACGCCGACGTTTTCTTTCCCAACTTTCTTGGGATCAACATGATGTTCAATCAGCCGCTGGATTGCTGTGCGTGGGGCGGCCCTAACAACCTGAACCGTGATGGACAGAACCGGTCCTATGCGATGGCTTGGCTCCCACCGTGGGCGTACGACCCGGCGGTGGTGGGTCACGAAATGGGCCATGGGTTTGGACTGCCGCACTCTTCTGGTCCGTATGCTGGCGCCTATGACTCCCAATGGGACGTCATGAGCGGAGGCGGGATGTGCGCCGCACCGGACGTGAATTACGGTTGCGTCGGTGTTCATACCATCGCGTACCATAAGTGGTTGTTAGGTTGGATTCCCGGGTCGCGTCATTTTGAGTCGGGAGGTTTGCCGCAGGCAGCCACGATCATCATCGAGCGAATCGCCGCACCGCCCGGCGGCAACTACTTGATTGCCAGCCTTTGGGCGGACGTTGATAGTCCGAGCCGGTGGTACACGGTCGAGACACGAAGAAGAAGTGGCTACGACGACGAGATTCCCGGCGACGCCGTGGTTATCCACGACGTCGATCCGTTAAATCGCCCCAACGACCGGACAGCGCAAGTGGTCGATCCAGACGGTAACGGCAACCCCAACGACGGCGGGGCCATGTGGCTGTCGGGTGAGTGGTTCCTCGACGTCGCCGACAGCGTCCTCGTTTTCGTAGAGCGGGAAACGGCCACAGGTTTTGAGGTCTCGCTGACTAACTCTCCGCGCGATCCGGCCTACGTCGACTTGGCGGCTGCGGGTCGAGAAGACGGGTCGGCGAGCGCCCCGTGGAACACGTTGGCGGAGGGGTATACCGGTGTGATTCCCCGTGGGACGCTCTTGTGCGATCCGGGTAACTACCCAGGCCCAATGACTATGCGCAAACCGCTGACTCTCCACAGATGGGGGAGTTCGGGAAGCGTTGTGATCGGGGAATGAACTGTCTACGAGGCTGTATGTCCACCCTTCACGGGCGGATGCCATTGAGGTGCACTATGAGAAATAAGCGATATCGTTCTCAACTCAAAGGAATTGGCGTCGGAATGCTTTTTGTGGGACCACTCATGGCGGCATCGTGGTTCATGCTGCCGGCTCTCGGTCAACGCACGGGCGGCGGTATGCCGGTGACGGAACTCGGGCCGGACTACGACGTGTCGTGGTTTACGATTGACGGCGGCGGGGTGATGTTCAGCACCGGTGGGGACTTCGAGCTTTCGGGTACGATCGGGCAGCCCGATGCCGGCGGGCCGCTCTCCGGGCCGCCCGGCTCCGGTTATGAGCTGACCGGCGGCTTTTGGTTTGCTCTGGCCCCCGGCGACTGCAACAGCGACGGCGGGGTGACCCTCTTCGACTACAGCGACTTCGAGAGCTGCTTGTCCGGCCCCGGTGCGGGAGTCGCCGCTGGGTGTGCCTGTTTCGACATCGACCCGGAACGTGACGGCGCCATCGACCTGCGAGACTTCCGCGAATTCCAAACCGCGTTTAGTCAGTAGTTTCCACGATTTCAGGCGGCGATTTCGCCCCGGTGTGCATCGCCAACGGCGGGTGCGATTCGAGACCGGCGACGATCAGAACTTTCCGTAGAGCGGAATCGCGGTGACCGCGATGTCGCCGTCGCGGATGACGCTGTAGTCGCTGGGGCCGGTGACGTCGCGCAGCCAATAGGACGCCCCGTAGTCGAACTCCATGAGCCGGCCGTCGTCGCTCTCCGAGCGATCGAAGGTCATGGGCATGGGGTGGATGGCGACCGGCACACGGTGCACATGATTGCCGGCGTCGGGCGGGATCGGCGACGGCAGGTTGATGCTCCAGAAACCCAGCCCCGGCAGACGTTCACGCAACAGGTCCTTGATGAGCGACGCGGTGATTTCGGTCGCCGCCGGCCAGTTCGGTTCGATACCGCTCCGCAGGGCTTGCGAGACGGCGATCGCGGGGATGCCCAGGATCGCCCCCTCGCGGGCCCCAGCGACGGTTCCGGAATAGAAGGTATCCACTCCCGCGTTGGCCCCGTGGTTGATCCCGGAGACGATGAGTCCGATGGGTCGATCGACGAGGGCCGCGACGGCCAAGCGGACGCAATCGGCGGGCGATCCGTCCACGGCGTAGCTGACCCCGTATCCCGCGTGGGTCCGGCGTTCGACGCTTATCGGTCGGCGGAGCGTGATCGTGTGGCTGCACGCGGAGCGTTCCGCCTTCGGCGCCACCACGTGCACCGTCCCCAAACTGGATAACGCCTCAAAAGCGGCGCGAAGTCCCGCGGCGTCATAGCCGTCGTCGTTCGTCAGAACAATGTTCATTCTCGGTCCTCGCGGGCTTCACCGCGCTTCCGTCCAAAACGCGACGGCTCGGCGAGTTGCCCACCGTCCGAGGGCAATTGTACATTCAATCGAGGGAATGCCCATCCGAACCCCAAGCGCGAGCGCGGGGTCCTTGGCCGGTCGCTCGCGCTCCCGGTTCGGATGTGTTCTGGTCAGGGGTTGGAAGTGATGAACGAGCAAGCGACGCAAATCCGTGAACTGACCGTGGAGCTTCCCGCGACCGCCCCGCTGATTCGAGTGACCGCCGGGTTCGGATCGGCCGGGCAGAAAACCTGGAACCTCCGCCGCCCCGTGACGGTGATCGGCTCGCGCCGCCCCGCCCACATCGTGCTTCACGACCAGGACATCAGCCACGCCCACTGCGTCATCGTCAACACCGGGACCGATGTGCTGCTGAAAGACCTCCATACCAGCAGCGGCACGCGACTGAATAAGACCCCCGTGAACCTCGCCATCCTCAGCGACGGCGACGTCATCTCGCTCGGCGAAACGACGATCCAGGTCGCCATCCAGATGCCCGACAATGTGTCCGGTGACTCCGACTTCGGCATGGAGTTCGCCGATCCGACGAAGTTCCCCGGGCCGGTGTCGCTGCACCTGATTCACACGGACAAGCAGTGGTCGATCGAGCAGGCGGTCGAAATGATCGGTCGCCACGACGACGCGTCCGTCCGTCTCGATCATGCCGACCTGTCCGCCCGCCACGCCCTCCTGTTCCGCGTCGGAGCGGGACCGGCGATTTTCGATCTCGGCAGTCGCACGGGCCTTTGGGTGAACGGTCAGCGGTGCTCGCTGACCCCGCTGTACAACGACGATCGGATCACCGCCGGTCCCTTCGGCCTGACCGTGCACTGCCTGGAGCGGAGCGCCAGTACGCGCGTGGATGAGCCCGCCGCCCGTTCGACGGCCCACCCGTCGCCGAATCTCGCCCAGGGTGACGATGATCGTCCCCTAGCGGACTGCGCGACGCTGCCGCAGGCCCCCGCGGTCCAGAGTTCGTGCACAGCCGCCGCGCCCGGACCGGCCAAAACCGCTGCCGAACCGGAATTGGACAACTTGCCCGGCGACGTCACCGAAACGTGGGAGCGGCTGAACCTGTGGCGGTCGCAGTTGCGCAGCGGGGCGTCGGCGCTCGACGAGCAGCAGAACAGCCTGGAAGCCCGCGCCGCGGAACTCGATGCCAGAGACGCGGCACTCCGCGGCCAGCTCCACGATGTCAGCCGCTTCCATGAGCAAATCCTGGCCCGCGAGCGGGAGCTGGCGGCCAAGGTGGCCGAACTGCAAGCCGCCGCAGACGCCCTGGCTGAAGCGCGAAAGGCCTGCGACCAGCGCGAGGCCGAACTCGCCAAGCGCGATCAGGAAATGAACCGACGCGAGCACGCCCTCGCCCAACGTTGGACCCGGCTCCTGGCGACGACCTGCCGGCACTGCCGCCAACCCGTCCATGTCGGCAACGTCTCCACCGCCGACCCGACCTGAGCCGCCCGATGCTCTCGCGCCCCCGCCGTCCGGACCGGCAACACAAGGTGGAACACCCAGGGCGCTTTCGACGGAGATATCCAGCCGTCCATCGATGCCATGCTACGTCAGCGTGCCGCGGCGAGACATCATAAGGTTGCGATTGGTTGTCACGGATTCTCGCGCAGCGGCCCCTGAGAACGCTCGTCAGACGAGCCGATGATACAAGACTTCGCGGATGAAGTCCTGAGCGATACGCAGGGCCGAAACATCCCGCTGATATTCGGCGCGTTGCACGTCCGGATTCAGACCACGAACGACGAGCTCGTTGTCCACAACGAAGACCTCACGGATCGTCAACGGACAACCGTCGATCTCGTCGAGTTGCACACTGTGCTTGCCACTTCCGTCGTCTTCGCCGATCAATAGGCTGACTCGTTGCTCCGACCGTTCCCGCTCGTTGTCGAGGTCGGACCAGAAGTGCTTACCGAAAAAAAAGAAGTATCGACGTCGTCGCACTTGACTCGAAAACTCGAGCGCAAAGTGCCACGTGTTTGGCGACCGGATGCCTCTACGAATGTTCTCCCACTGCGGCTGCTCAATGACCGGATACGACCGCACTTGAATACGAACAGTCTGCGATGTCTCGCTCACTTTGGCGGCGCATAACTCGAATTCGCGCCGAAGTTGCTCCATCTTCCGCGACCATCGCTGATAGGTAAGCCGCGACCGTTCCTCCGACCGCGCGTCAATTTCGCCAGCAACTTCGACAACCCACTCTTTGAACTCCGCGTCCATGCCCAGATGAATCAGATACTTGTCGAACGTGGCGGAGACCCGTTGCGCGACGAGCTGGACCAGCGGGTTAAAGTCGCCATCATCGGCATGGGTGAGCGCCTCAAGGTAGTTTCGCCGATCCTCAGGGCGAACAATGGCGCAGGTCAACTTGCCCTCGAAGAGGACGAGGTCTCCCCACAGACGGGCAAGTCGACCATTGCCGTCGTGGAACGGATGGATGCGCGCAAGGGCCCAATGCGCCCATGTCCCGCGTAATACCGCGTTCGATTCGCGCGGTTCGCGTAGATACGCCATGACCGCATCCACGAGGCTCGGTACGTACGAATGGTCCGGCGGCTGAATAGTCGCCCCCCGGATCATCACCGAGTGTTCACGAAAACGCCCCGCCCAATCGTCGTTGATCCCGCGGAGGATGAGACCATGGACACGCAGAAGTTTGTCCGTCTCATGCACTTTCCGCCCTTCGTCCTGATACCGCGTGATGTGTTTGACGGCTTCGCCGAGGTTCTCCGCCTCCGCGGCCTCACGCTTCTTTTGTGCACCTGCGGCGCCATGCTTTAGCACCAGAATCGTTTCGCGTAAATCAAGAGTACTCCCTTCGATCGCGTTGCTGCTATAGACACGCTCACCCAGAAGTTCGTCGTCAATCCGAGAGAGGACGGTCTTGGGTAAAGGTCGATGCTCATGGACTCGGCGCGCGGTTTCCTCTACGTCCTGAATCAGGGCGTTTGTTGTTTCCGAAATGGAAACACCGATGTCGTCTGGAAACCGAAGCTGCATATTCCGCCAATCTCCGCACGGGCGCGCAACAATCATACCCGTCAAACTGTGACGGTAAAGAAGTGCGTCGCGCCGCCTGGCGTTAGATACCCATCATCCCTATCGCGCCAACTACTTGAGCAGGGTCAGAACGTTCTGCGACTGGGCGTTGGCGATCGCCAGGATACTAGTGCCGGCCTGCACCAGAATCTGCGAACGCGTCAGCTCCGATGTCTGCTTGGCGAAGTCGGTGTCGCGGATCACGGACTCGGACGACGTCAGGTTTTCCGTGGTGATCTGCAACTGGCTGATGTTGGGCTGGAGCGTGTTGCGCTCGAAGGCGCCCAGTCGACCGCGCAGCACCGCGACCTGGGTGATCGCCTCTTGAACGACTTCCGAAGCCTCCTGGAAGTTGCCGGTGTGGAGGGCCTTGGATTGCCCGCTCTGCAGATCGGAGAGAAAACCGACCAGGTTATTGCCGATCTTGTTGGCCTGCATGGACTTGACGCCGATGTTCTCCTGCAAGTTGGTATTGACCTGCGGGCCCAACTGGAACAGGGCGCCGCCCTCGGTGACGGCGAAACTCGATGTTCCGAGCGCACCCGCCAATCCGAGTGAACCGTTCCCGAACGCCTCCGCCAGGTTCACCTGCAACTTCAACAAGGAGGAGCTGAAGGTCAGCTCCAGGCCGTCGGCAGTCGCGGCGATTCCGTTTACGGTGGCCAGCGCGTTCCGACCTGGAGTTCGAGTGACGGTGGCACCCGAGCGGTCCTGTACAGCGAACGTCGAATTCGGGTCGATTTTCGTGACGCTCACGAAGGCGTCGCTGCCGTATTTCGCGCTGACGAACCTCAAGCCGTTGACGCCGCCGGCGCCGCTGGTGACGGCCGTTACGCCCGTGGCGTCAGTTTCGGCGTTGATGGAGGCGGCCATCTGAACGGTCGTAGCACTGGCAGGGAAGGTCAGCGTTTGGACACCCTCCGGGCCGCGAATTTCCAAGGTCGCCCCGCTGGCGGTCAGCCCGGGCAGGGCGTAGCTCAACTGCGCCTGCTGCGCCGACTGGGAGACGCGGATGTCCACGTTGACGAACGATTGCGTGCCGAATTTGGCCGCCTGGATGTTCACATCCGCGAGGCTCGCCGCCGTCACGCCGCTGGTCACGTAGTCCAGCTCCCCGTTGATCAGCTTGCGCCCGGCGAACGTCGTGGTGTTGGCGATGCGGGTAATCGAGTCGATGGCGTTGTCAATCTGCAATTGGTTCGCGGCGATCTCCTCTTTGGAGAACGCCCCGCTATTGGCCGCCTCGACCACCTTCGCCTGGATGTCGGTCAGCAGCGCCTGGACCTCGTCCAGAGCCCCTTCCGTCGTGGCGATGACGTTGATCGCTCGCGTGGAGTTGTCGATCGCCTGCTGGACGACGGCAATCTCCGAGCGCAGTCGCTCCGACACGATCAACCCGGCTGGATCGTCCGCCCCGCGGTTGATCTTCAAACCGCTGGACAACCGCTCCAACGATTGCGTGAGCGATTGCTGCGATATGCCCAAATGACGCTGGGCGATCAGCGACGAGACGTTGCTATTGATCCGTGACATCAGAAATCCTCCCTGATCTCCCCCGGCGATTTCCGTAACGCCGGGAGCTGTCCTCGCGGTTCACGTTCATCCTCGTGACCGACGTATTTGTTTGGCCCGATCTTTTTCTGAACCTTCCCTGACCGGCCCCGCCTCCGGGGCGGGCGCCGCTTTCGGCCCTGCGTCCGTCTCGATCACCTCCGAGACGTCCTGCGGCGACAGGTTCGCGGCCTGCTGGTTCTCCCGCTTGATGGCGTCATACACTTCCTTGCGATGGACCTGAATGTGCCGGGGCGCGGTGATGCCCAGCCGCACCTTATCGCCCCGGATGTCGACGACGGTGATTTCCACATCGTCGCCGATCATGATCGTCTCATCGCGCTGTCTGGATAGCACCAACATACTCGGCTCCTTCCTTGCCATGCCGATGCGTCATATTCCATCTCCGCACCCGGTCCCGGCTTGTGGCGGCCCCGCCCGGACGCTCCCGCCTTGGTCGCGTCGTCTGACCCTCGCGGGCGGCGGACGCCGGCGGAGGGTCCGCGCCGATCGACCGGGACGGCGAAGGGAACGCCGATCCGGCTGGGCAGATGTCATGGAACTTGTCATTCCATTGTAGTCCCGACCGGGTCGCCGCGGCTACCGCAGCCTTACCCCGTTTTTCCCATCACCTGCCGCGCCGGAATCCGCATCAACGGGTGCCGGGTCGAGTAGCGTCTGTCGCTGAGCACCAGTTGCCGCGCTTTGCGGTTCATCACATTCACCACCAAGGGTCCCTGGAAGTTGCCGGTGAGCAGATCGCCGACCTTGTTGACGATCACGAACACCTGCCCGGTCTGCGGGTCGCTCAGGTCGATGCACGCCAGCTCCTCGACCTTCACCGGAACCTGGTAATCGGCCACGAACAGCCGCGGATCGCAGACCACGAACGCCAGGTCGCGCGTGTCCACCGACTGCAACCAGTAAAAGCCGCTCCCTTCGCCGGTCTGAATCAGAGCGTATTCGTGTTGCAGGGGGAACCCGAGGATGCCGTCGTCAAACACGATCAGGCGATCCGGGTTCACCTCCAGTTGTCCAAAACGCGACGTGTCGATCACCAGCATCGCGAGCCTCCCATGACCGATCCTCATCCGGCCCGCCCGATGGCGCGAGGCGATCGACGTGCGATCACACTCCCGTGCCGCGCCATGGCACGCGACGTCCCGTCGCGCCCCGGAGTTCCAACTCCGAGCAGCCGCTCGTCGTCCCGGCGTCCCGGCCAGGCGGACGCCGCACGAGTCCTGCATCGGTGCGCCTCTTCAGGTTGCGCACCCCACCCGCTTCTCCCCTACGTCAGAAAATCCAACAACGACAGGTTCATCACCGAGGAACCCGCCTGGAGGTTGGCTTGCAGTTGGGTCATCGCCGTTTGCAGCCTCGTCGCCGCTTCGGCGTAGTCGAGGTCCTGGACCTCGGACAGAAACTGCTGCGTCGAGGTCGTCGCGTCCTCCATCTGCGTCCGCTTGGTCGCCATGGTCTGGGAGCGGGCCCCGATGATCGCGTGCATGCGGGTCATGTCGGCGGTGAGCGTGTCGAGCCGTCCGCCGGCGGCGGTGATCCCCTGCGTGTCCGCGCCGCGCAAGGCCGTTTCCAGGTCGTACAAGGCGCCGAGGATTCCTTCGGTGCGCGTCGGGTTCACGTCGTCGCCGATCAGCTCCTTCACCGTCCCGCTGACCGTCTTCCGGATTCCGAGATCGATCGGCGCGGAGGAAAGATTGGCGAGCGCCACCGTAAGGTCTCCCGTTCCGCCGGTCGCGTCCTCGATGCGAATGCCGTTCCCGGTCGTCGCCAACGACGCCTTGATCGCCGCTCCCGCGGTCGTCGCCGCGGCGTTGATGCGCTCGATCACATCACCGACGGTCACGGCCCCGTCGATATCGACATCGACGGTCTCGGCGTTCTTCGCAACGATCCGCAGGTCGGCCTTGCCCGTCCCGGAGACCGTCGTCACCCCGTTCCCGAAATTCAACTGCGCCAGCGGCGTCGAGGTGGTTAGCGTGCGAATGCCCAAGTCGGTCGCCGTGGTTCCGCCGTTCTCCCCGATGCTCAGCGAGGTGCCGGATACTTCATTGAGGACCTCGATTCCCGTCCCCGCGTCGTTGATCCGGGCGCGGACGAACACGCCGGCGTTGTTGATCGCGTTGATGATATCCTGGACGGTCTTGGCCGCGCTCAGATCGACGGTCGCGGTGTTCGCGCCGTTGGAGACGATAAGCCCGCTTTCGAGATCGACGCCCGCCCCCTGACCGAGTTCGGCCACGGGCGTCAGCCGCGTGATCCGCGGAATCAAGGCAAATTGCTGATCTACCGGGCCGAGGACCAAGCCTCGCGTGACCGTGCCACCCGACCCGCCGGAAGGGGTTTGACGCACGACGAGCCCGGTATCGGAGAGGGACGCCGTAACGTTCGCCCCCGCCGCTTTCGCGGCGGCGTTGATCGCATCGACGACCCCGCCGATGGTGTCGGTCGTGCTCAGATCGACGGTCAACACGCCCGCCCCGCCGACGTCGTTGAACACCAACATCCCGGAGCGGAGGACCTGAGCGCCGGCTCCGGTGAGGTCCTCCAGGCGAACGTCTTCGGTGAGCGTCGGCGTCAGGTCCACGTCGCTGCTGACCGGAGCGGAGAGCGCTCCGAAGAGCAGACTTCCCGGCATACTGATCGGGGCCGTCAGTCCCTCATCGGGTCGAACGATGAGATCGCCCGTGTCCCCGACATACGCCGTTGCGCCCAAGGCATCGACGAAAGGACGACTCGTCGTGTCGCGCCCGGCGAAGATGTACCGCCCGTTGAACTGTCGATTCCCGACGGCCTGAAGTTGCTGACGGATGGAGGCGACGACCTCGGCCTCGGCCTCCCGCTCCGCCGCGCTGGTGAGGTTGCTGACGGTTTGACTGGCGATCGCGGACGCCTGGATCAGCAGGGTGTTGATCTCCGTGAGGGCGCTGTCCGCAGCCGTTAGGAAAGTGTCGCCGTACTGCACGTTGGCCTTGAACTGGTCCTGGCGCGACAGGGCCTGAGTCAGGTCCAACGCCCGTGCCGCCGCGACGGGGTCCTCGCTGGGCCTCACAAAGTTGCGGCCGGTCGCGATATGCGATTGCGACATGAACAGGTCCACCTGGTTCCGCCGCAACGAATCCAAGAGCATCGTGGTCCGCAGGTTGTTGCTGATTCGTGTCACGTTGACCGGGCTCACCGACATTTCAACCTACCTTGGTTCCCTACCCAAGCAGCGACACCAGTTCCGTCAGTAAGTCGTCCACCGTGCGGACGAACCGTGTCGCGCCCTGAAACGCCCGCTCATACTTCAACAGGGCGATCGCCTCCTCATCGAGGTTCACGCCGCTGACGCTTTCTTTTTGGGATTGCAGCGACGACAGGACCGCCCCGCTCGCCTGCACGTCGCTGTTCGCCGCCGCCGCGTTGGTCGCGACGGAGTTGGCGATCGAATCATAGAAGGCCGGGATCGGCGCCCCGTCGAGTCGGTCACTCGGGGCGGTTTCCAGCTCCGCGACCTTGCCCGCGTTGGCTCCGTCGCCCGCCAGAAACACCGTCGCCGCGGCCAACAACGATGGATCGCTTTGCACCGTCTCGTTGACCGCGATGTTCCGCGCATCCGTCCCGCTGAAGAAGGTATTGATGCCCAGCGCGGCAAGCACATGGGACGTATCCGCCCGGGCCTGCTGCCCGTCGTAGCCGAAGGTGAATGAAAACCCATCCGTCGCGGTCAGTTTCAACCGCCGGTCACTCGTCATCGAGGCCGTCACTCCCGTGACTTGGGTGTTGATGTCCGACACGAGCGAGTCGAGCGTCGTCCCGCCGCCCTGTCCATCCAAAGACACGTCGACCCGATACGCCACCGACGTGTGGGTCGCATCGTCGGACACCGTCATAAAGAAGCTGCCGCTTTGCGGTCGATCGGCGAGCCCGGCGGCGTCGCTGTCGAGAGCCGCATCAGTCGCCAGGGCGTCGAAGCTCCCGGTCACGTCGCGGAAGCCCGTCAAACCTTGCCCGTCCGCGTGAATGCGGTTCACGTCCTGGATCAACGCCGCCGCGAGCTGGTCGAGAGCCTCGATCTGTCCGTAGGCGTTCTGGTCCCGCGCCGTCATTAACCCTTGCAGCCGCCCGCCGCGGATTTCCACTTGCTGGTTCGTGTCCGCGAATCGGACCGACGTTCGCTCGAAACCCCCATCCGTCTCCGTCACCGCGACCAGGCCGCGGGAGATGCCGCCCTGAACCAGGGCTTCACTGCCGACATAGACGTTGATCGAGCCGTCCGGCTCTTCGCGGACCGTGACGTCGAAAAGTTGGCTCAGTTCGCGGAGTTTCGCATCGCGTTGATCGCGAAGCGCCGTCGCTTGTCCGCGACGCCCGGCCTCGCCGGTGGTGATCTCCGAGTTCAGTTCGGCGATTTCCTTAGCGAGGTCGTCGGCGTGGGAGACGATGTCGCCGATCTGCCCGTCGAGGTCCTCGCCGAGCTTTCCCAGTTGTCCGCGTATGCTGTGCAGCGATTCCGCCAGCGACGCCCCGCCCGCAACGGCCAACTCGCGGATGGCGGGATCCTCCGGCGTGTTCTGAACGTCATTGAAACGGCTGAAGAAGGCGCCGAGCTGCGTCGAGAGTCCCGCCCCGCTCGAATCATCGAAGAACGATTCCACCTGGGCGAGCGCCGTCTGCCTTGCGGTCGCCGACTCCTGTCCGCCGATCGCCAGCCGCACCCGGCCCTCCAACCCTTCGTCGAGATAGCGCTGAATATCCGTCAACGCCACGCCCGCCCCGGGGCTGGGATCATTCGCCACCAGGCTGCCCTGTAGCGGATCGAGCTGTGGGGCCAGCCGCGTGTAATCCGGGCTGCCGGCGCTGCTGATGTTGCTGCCCACGGTCTGCAGCGCCCCCTGATAGCTCAGCAAGGCGCTTCGACCGATCTGCAATGCCGAATTCAACAGTCCCATCGCGGCCTATCCCACCGTCTCGTACATTGGAGTGCCACAGCTCGGCACCAGGTCCCCGTTGCCCGCGTAACCCGCGGGCTTTTCATCGCGGGGCCTCACCGCTGCGAAAACCCATTTCAAATGATGCAGAATCTCGCGTGAAATCACCCCCGCCAGCCGGTTCGCCTGCCTGACCTTGAAGATCGCCCTCCGCAACCGGTCCGCCGCGTCCGTCAACGCCGTCCGCTGCGGCTCGGAAAGCCGGGAACCAAGCTCGGTGATGCACATCGCCCGCGCCGCCCGCGAGGAAAGACCCAATTCCGCACCGATCGCGTCCATCAGTTGACGCCGAAAGCCCTCCCGCTCCTGCAAACGCTGCACCATCTCCTGCTCCCGCTCGCCGCAATCGCGCATCGCGTGGAGGTCGCCCTGCTTCATCGCGTCGATCTTGGAATCAATGAGCGCGAACAGTTGCTCATTCAGCGTCGTGAAAGCGTCGAGCAGTCGCAACAGATCTCTGAACCGCTTGGCTTCGATGTCTTGGGTCATGCGCGATTCCTCCCGGGCTCAGGCCGGCGACTCCCACTCATCAACTGTTGCTGGTGTTCCAGGCGGCGGTAGAGAATGTCGGTTAACCCGCCCTTGGAGGCCTCACCCAAGCGCTCCGCCCACATCCCGTGCAACTGGGCGGCGAAAACTTCCTCCCCGCGCCCGCCGTGACCGTATTGCCCTTTGATCTCGCTGTCGCGCATGGTCTTGAGCAACGTCCCAAAGAACACCGACCCGACGACCTGACCCGTCGCCTCGCGCAACCGTTGCAGGTCGCCCTGTACGGTTGTTTGCGGTCCGGCGGCTCGACTGACGGCGGCTGCGTTCATGTTCATCCCTCGTACATCAAACGAGCGTGGAGCTTCCCGGCCCGGTGAATCTCTTCCAGAATCGAAACGCGGTCATTGAACGGCACCTTCAGACGATTGAGGGCTTCGAGCAGATCGCGCACGTTCGCCTGCCGCGTTTGCTCGTTGTCCAGGGCCACAAACTCCTGCTGCATCGTGGCCGGAATCGGAGCTTTCCCTTCCGCCAGAGGATTCACGACCGTCACGGTCAGGCCCAACTGCGAGATGACCACCGGAGAAATCCGCGTGTCGCCCGTCACCACAATGGTCCCCGCCCGGCGGTTGATGGTGACCCTAGCCTCGCCGGATTCCATGAGGATAGGCGTGCGTTCGACATCGCGAATCCACGAGGCGGGATCGCCCCGCTGATGCGACGGCAACACCACCACGACGTTCTTGCTATCCACGGCCAGGGCGACCCGTTCGAGATCGGCCGAGACGCCCAGTTCCTTGTCCACCGCCTGCGCGATCGAGGCCGCCATCGACCATCCCGCGTGGGCGTCGTCCAGCACCAACGTGAGGTACGTTTGCTCCGCCTGTATCCACGGGCTGTTGATCCCGTTCGCCTTCAACGCCGCGCCCGTGGCCACGACGTTTGTGAACACGTCCTTTTCCAGCCTCGCCCCGTCGCGGATCATGCCCGTGGTCTGCGTCGCCGCATCCACGACGATCCGCCCGGACGCGAACCCGAAGAGACCCTCGACGTTCCGGTCGTGGTACACCAAAGGCGTGGGCAGCAACTGGCCGCCTTCCAAACTCTTCGCCGCGACGGCCGTAACCGCAACGTCGAGCAATCCGCCCTCGCGTCCACCGTGATCCGGAATGACGGCCTCGAGCATCACGACTGCGGTGTTCTTGCTGGTCTGCACGTCGGCGACGGACTCGATGTCCGCCCCGAAACGCCGCATCATTTCGGCGACGGCCTTCATCGTCGGCAGGAACTTTCCGCCGTCGCCCGTCTTGTCCAGCCCCGTGACCAATCCGTACCCGACGAGCACGTTGCGACCGAGACCTTGCAAGTGAGTGACGTCTCCCACTCGCGCGGTCGGAATCTGTCCGACCGCGGTCCCCGCACTGATCAGAACCCCGAGCGCAAGCCAGGGGACCGTGCGAAGTGCGAAGTTCAAAGTTCGAAGTTCAAAAAGGCACCGTCCGCCGCAGCGCCCTCGCGCCACGCCGTCTTCGAACTTTGAACTTTGAACTTTGAACTTCATAGCTAGAACGGCTTCACCAGATCCAATAGTTTCGATATCCACCCGCGGCTGGCGGCGTTTCGCAACGCTCCGGCGTTGGTCACCACGACGGCCTTGTCCGCGATCTGTGTGCTCAGGACGGTGTTGTCCGCCGTGACATCCTCCTTGCGGCACGTTCCGGTCATGGTGATCTCACTGATTTCCTCGTCGTGCGTCATCTTCGCCCGACCCTCAATCACCAGCAGACCGTTCGGTTTCACGTCGATAATGGTGGCGGTGAGGCGAGTGGTGAGCTTGTCCTCGCGGGAGGAGTCGCCCTCGTTCTTCGTCTTCTGATCCCACTTGTAGTCGATGTTGGGCTTCCCACGGCGGAAAGCGGCGGCGCCGATGCCGCCCTGCGTGGCGTCCACGAACGCGTTGAGCTCGCTCTTGGCGTCGAACTTGCTCTTCGTTTCCAGGTCGGAGTCGGCCTCCCACTTCCGTTGCTCACGGACGATGATGGTCAGCAGGTCGCCCGGCCGGAACTTCTTGGGCGGCGCCGGCGTCGGCGAAAACCAGCCGAAACGCTCGTACACCAGGTTCCGCGGACGGGGAGGCGCCTCACGCAACGGCTTCTCGACGGGCTTTCCTACGTCGGCGGCGCGCTTTTGGGCCCCGAGCGACGAGGTCTGAGCTATCGCCGAGGATCCGCAGAGGCCACACATTAGCAACGACGCCGTAAGCCATCGACGCGCGATCATCGTTGATCTCCCAGTGCAAGCCGCGATTCGCCCTTCGTCGCCGGCCCGGCGCCGAGTTGCACTTCCCCCGGCCCGACGACGACCGCATCGAACTCGACCTTCCTGTCATCCGCGGCCCGCACGCGGATCACCTCGCCCCGCCGCCCGTCATCGCCCGCCTTGCCCGTCGTGACCACCCGGACGGCGCCGGCCAGCGAGGTCATCGTCACAAGCTGCCCACGTAAGACGAGGGGGACCGCTTCGAGCATCTCCGTCTCCACCAGCGATCCCGCGGAAATAACACGCTTCGCCCGTTGACCGACGGCCTGCGCCGCGTCGTCGAGTCCCAACTCGTCAACCCGCGTAAAAGAAAGGGCCGTCAACTCCACGTCCGCCGCCGCGATCGCCGCCCCCTGGTTGATGGTTCGCCGTGCGATGACCACCCGACGGGTCAACGTCACCTGCACGACCAGCGGCACGGTCTGGACCGTCCGCCCCTGGGATAGCACCTCCACCTCCAGCGGACACAGCCCCAGCGGCGAGTTTCCCTTGCGACGAACCTTGAACTCGTACGCCGGGCCTGAAAGATCAAGAACCTGTTCCGAGGTGCGATCGAAGATGATTTCGGCCGTGCCGCCGTAGCGTGCGAACTCGGTATTGAAGTGGTCGATGACGGCCTGACGCAGCGTCTTTCCATTCGCGCCCTCGGGCGAGTCGGCGTGCGCTTTGCGCTCTGCTTCCGGCTTGCGCCGATTCGATGATGCGGACGCAGTCGGAGACCGGCCCGCCGCCGAAGCGGACGGCAGCGAAGGTCGCGACGGTCGCGTGATCGCGCACTGTGTGGCCCCGCTCAAGGTCAGACGGGCGAGGTTTGCCCCGCTCGCGGCGAGAACCGAGCGTATCAATTCGAGATGGATGATCCGCGAACCGCCCGCCGCCGGGGCCTCACCGACCACCAGTTGGGCGAGCCGCCGTTCGGTCTGCGAATCGAGACCGCGCAGTTCACACACGTCCTCCACGCGAATCGAATCGTCGACGACGACGGCCGAAGACCACAGTCGGACGGACTCCCCGCGCACATCCGACGCGTGCGCGCAGAGAACCACACTCGCTCCCACCAGCGTCCAAGACGCCCGGCCGCGAAGCGGCGGTCGCAGCGATCCGGTTCCACCCGATCGTGCGCTCGTGCATCCTGCGTTTTCGCAATCCTTGCGTTCCATCGTTGCGTCCTGCGTCTATCCGCTGCTTTCCTGAGCCGCGGGCTTCAGCCCGCGCTACCATCCGTACGCCTTAACTCCGCGACTCAGCTCACCTTCTCCCCGTATTCACGACTACCTTTTCAAGTTCGACACAATCTGGAGCGACTCATCGGCGCTCTTGATCGACTGACTGTTCAGCTCAAAGGCCCGCTGCGTCGTAATGAGATCGATCAACTCGCGGACCGGATCCACGTTGCTGATTTCCAGGTTGCCCTGGGCGAGGGACCCCAAGCCATCGCTCTGCGGCGTTCCCGTGACCGGCGCCCCGGAGGCGTCGGTTTCGAGATACAGGTTGCGGCCGATCTGTTTCAGACCTTCCGGATTCACGAAACGGGCAAGCTGGACCTGCCCCACGGTGTTGAGCGTGTTCGAGCCTTGTTGACGCACGCGGACTTCGCCGTTTCGTCCGACGCTGATTTCGATGGCATCGGCCGGAATGCTGATCGGCGGCTCCAACACGGCCCCATCGCTGTTCGCCAGGACGACGTTGCCCACCGCGTTCTGCGCGAAATCGCCGGCCCGCGTGTAGGCGGTCACTTGAGCCCCATCCTGGACGGTGGTCACCTGGTAGAACCCCTCGCCCTCGATCTGCCAGTCCAGCGGCCGCCCCGTCGGGTCCACCGTCCCGTGCTCGAAGTTCAATTGCGTGCCCGAAACCTTCACCCCCGTGCCGACCAGGATTCCGTGCGGGATCGGCTCGTCGTTCGCATTGCGAGCGCCCGGCTCGCGTTTGACCTGGTACAACAGGTCCTCAAAGTTGACGCGCGAGCGCTTGAACCCGTGGGTGTTGATGTTGGCGAGGTTGTTGGCGACGACGTTGAGCTTCTCGTCGAGCGCCCGCATCCCCGAAGCGGCTGCATATAAGGCCGTGGTCGACATCTACCCAACCGCTCCTACGCCACCCGTCCCAGGGTCGTAACCGCCTGCTGCGTCAACTGATCCTGAAGCTGGATCATCGACGCGTTCATCTGATAGGCCCGCGAGGCCTCGATCATCGTCGCCAACCCCTGCATCGCGTCGAACGTGGACCCCTCGCGGGACCCCGAAATCAGCCGTCCGTTCGCCGGTTTCATCTCCCCGCCCGTCGCTTCGAACAGGTTCTCGCCGACCTTTCGGAGCGACCGTGGGTCGTCGTTGGTCATCAATCCGATCTTCCCCAGAACGGTGTTTCCCTGACGGATGGTGCCACCATCTGACACTTCGACCTCGCCGCCGGCCTCATCCACCCGGATCGGGGCGCCGCCCTCATCGAGCACCCGCCAGCGACCGGCCTCGTTCGCCATCACCAACTCGCCTTGTGCATTGGTCGTGAACTCGCCATTTCGCGTGTACCGCGTCTCTTCCCCGTCGTTGACCGCGAAGAAGCCTTCTCCCTGTATCGCCACATCCAAAGGCTTGCCGGTCCATTCGATCGGACCCTGCTCGGCGCTGTGATACGCGGGCAGCACGTTCACCCCGCCGGGCAGACCATCCAGGACCGGATGCGCGAAGGGCAGTCCGCCGGGGTCTTCCTTACTCTCCACACGACGTTGCATCACCACCGCGAAATCGTGTTTGAATCCCGTGGTCTGGGCGTTGGCCATGTTGTTGGCGAGGAGCGTCTGCCGGTGCTCATTCACCTTCATTCCCGCCGCCGACAGCCATAGCCCGTAACTACTCATGGATCACGTCATCCCACCCCGAGCCGCGGGCTGCTCCCCTTGACGGGAAGAGTCAAGGGTCAGCCCGCGCGACCTCTCTCCCTCTGACGGCTGGTCCAGCGCGAGATCCGCAAAGTGCATCGCCACGGCATCGAGCGTCCCGACGCGCACCAAGCGGCCCAACGACTCCCAATCGAGTGCCACACGCCCGGCACCGTCCGCCGCCGCCAGCTGCTCCGTCGAGAATCGCATACCGGTCTCCGCCAGTTCGCTGCGCCGGGACCCGGCGCGTCGTCAGGTCCCCACGTCATCACCACGCGTGCCAGGCCCCGACGGCGGGTCACCCCGGACCGCCCGACCTGCATACGCCACGGTCCGTTACCATATATGGGACAATAGGTTACGAACTTCGATCAATCTCGATCTCCATCATCTCCCCGGACTGCGCGCAACCGAAATGCGGCGCAAGACCTGCCGACGAATCGGCAACGTCCGCCCGCGCGTGTGTTGCTTCAGACGGAAATGGAGTTTTCCGCCGTGTTGGTTAGTGTAGTCCCGAACGGAGGAAAACGAGATGAGCAGCGTGAAGGAACGGCGACATTTCACAGGCCAGGAGAAGGTGGCGATTTTGCGGCGGCACCT
>JAZDHF010000296.1:0-42586 GCA_043806315.1 Planctomycetota bacterium
CGAGTGCTTGGCCATCACGGACTGCACCGCCGACGGCATGAGGGTCTTGCCGCCGCCCGCATGCGGAAACGGTTCACACGAGGGCACAGAAGAATGCGATCCCGGGCCTGACCCATCTGGCGTGGCGGATTGCGCCTGCCCCGATCAGTGCCAAGTGGATTGCACATGCCCAGGATCGGGCGCTGTATGCGGGAACAACGTGCGCGAAGGAACGGAGCAATGCGACGGAACGGACGACGCGGCATGCCCGGTCGTCGGGTGCCAAGCGGACTGCACTTGCAGCGCACCGATTCCGACCGTTTCGGAATGGGGCATCCTGATTCTGGCGCTGTCGCTGCTAACGGGAGCGAAGCTGAGATTCGGCCGCCGGACTGCCGCGGGCTGAGATTGTCAGATCGTGATGGTGTATACGTTGTTCCGCGGAACAGCCCGCGCAACACGAAGTGGGACAGGTGCTCGTTTGTGCGGTTGCTCAACTACGCCCCGCACAGCGGGTCGAAATACTGTCCAGGTTCTTTCTACGTGAGGAGGAGTGTCTCATGCAGCCTGGTAGGGCAGGTGCTCGCACCTGCCTTTATCATTCGCGGTTCGCGCACGTGGGGGCTACTCGGGCAGGTCATCGACCTTCCACTGTACGATGATGGTGAAGGCAGGTCCCAAGGATCTGCGCTACCAGCATGAACGATCTCGAGGCGGTGAAGGAGACTGAACTCAACGAAAACGTTGTGTCGCGAATTGCACGTCATTGTGCTGTGGCACGAGTTGTTACGGACTGGAAAAAGGATGTCAAAAAAATGGCGATTTCAAAACTCCTCGTTCTCGGGTGCGTCGTTTCCTTGGCGACTGTACTTCCGTCATGCCATAAGAAGAAGCTTCCTCCCCGCGCCCATCTAGGGGGAGGGAGGCCTACCGGATACGATACAGTTTATGGGAAAGGGAGTACTAGGCCCGATGAGAGTGGAGCAACGCAAGTAGCGCGTCCGCGCGATTGTTCGTACATTCCCCCCGTCACAGAGGGAAACTGCCAAACGGGGTTCGAGATCCCGGGTCGAATGGTCAGCGAAAACGGGCGCGACCGATGTGAGGCCACAGTCCCATGGTGCCCCAACGCCGGTGACGCTCTTTGCGGGAATAAGCTCTATACAACTGGATGCACGGAATCGAATTGCATGCCTGGGCTAGTTTGCACGCGCAATGTGGGTTTAAACGTTTATCAATGCACGGTCAATGAGACCTGCCACAAGAATATCCCGCAGGATCCTTGCTGGTTTCCGGGCGACAAAGGCAAGCCCTGTTGGCCATACTGAATCCGTGCGGCTACCAGGTCGCGGAGGGGCGGAGCGGGACGGGCAGACACCAATTTTCTTCCCCCGATTGCTGCCAAGCCGTTCGCCAAGCGATCGCCGGGCGCGTCATTGCCGTGAGGCAGTTGGTTTAATCCCGGCGCTCCGGGATGAGGGAGCGGTCATGCCAAAACCGCTTCCTGACCCTTGACGCTTCGCGTAAAGGGCAGGCGGGCGGAGCTCGGTCAGACGTTCCGAATCTGCGGTTGGAGTAGTTGATAGATTGCTCGTGTGGCAGTCGAACGGTTAAGCGTGTAGAAGTGAATGCCGGCGACGTTTTCCTGCAGAAGGCCCCGGCACTGCTCGGTAGCGTGATACATCCCGATCTGCCGCACGGCCTCCGCGTCGTCCTCGACGGCCTCGATCCGTTTGAGTAACTCCTTCGGGATCGTCGCCCCGCACATTTGCGTAAATCGTTTGATCTGCTTCACGCTGAGAATCGGCATCATGCCCGCCAGGATCGGCACATGGATGCCCGCTCGATGGGCACGCTCCCGGAACGCGAGAAAGTCCGCGTTATCGAAGAACAGTTGGGTGATGAGGAAATCGACCCCGGCGTCCACCTTCCGTTTGAGATTTTCGAGGTCCTTCTCGCGGCTGGGGGCCTCGGGGTGGCCATCCGGGTAACACGCCCCGCCCAGGCACAGATCGCCATGCCGCTCGCGGATAAAGGCCGCCAGCTCGCTCGCGTACCGAAACCCGCCTTCTACCGGCGTGAACCGTGGTTCGCCTTCGGGCGGGTCGCCGCGCAGGGGCAGCACGTTGTCAATGTCGTTCGCCCGGAGTCCGTCAACCACGCGGGCGATTTCAGCCCGATCCGCGCCGACGCAGGTGAGATGGGCCATCGGCTCGATGCCGATGTCCTTCTTGATCCGCGCGACCAGGTCGATCGTTTTCCGCCGCGTGTCGCCCCCCACGCCGTAGGTCACCGAGACGTAGGTCGGGGCCAGCGGCTTCAGCGACTCGATGGTCCTATAGAGGTCCCAAAAGCCGATGTCGTCCTTGGGGGGGAAGAACTCGAAGGAAAGGCTCGGCGTACCGGCTTTCAGTTGGTCGCAGATGCGCATGGCGACACGGAATCGACTGGGCGCGGAAGGATTCGAACCTTCGTAGGCTTACGCCAACGGGTTTACAGCCCGTCCCCTTTGGCCAGCTCGGGCACACGCCCTTGCCTCGTGCCCGCGGCGCACTCCCGGCAGCGCACCGGCTCATCGGGCAAAAGCCGGTGGGTTCTACCGCAAGAACACCCGTTCGGCAAGGCGCATCTCGACCCGGACGACGCCCAGTGCTACAGCCCACCGCTCATCCCGTCTGGATGAGGAAGTCCAGAAGACCGAACATGACCGCGAGCACCAAGGCCGTGAAAATCACGAATAGATTCGGCATCGAACTCGATCTCCTTCGATGGATACCCAGAGAGTCCATGGAACGCCCTGTCACGCGGTCTGCACCAGACCGATCAGGGTCGCTAGATACAACAGTCCGAAGAACGCGATGGCGCCGATGATTGCCCCGAACATGCTGGAATCCTCTCCAAACGCATAGACCGCTTTGCCGCCCGACAGGCCCCGTCACTGTGGGCGACGTTCAGGGGAATGTACCGATCCCGACCCGGCACGCAAGGGGAGAGCCACGGCCCCGTTCCACAGGGGGTGAGCGTCCCTGCCCCTCCGCCAGCGGAAGATGTAGTGGTTCGCTGCGAGACGGAGCCTCGACTCGTTCGGGCTAGCGAGCGTCCGCCGCAGGAGGCGCGTCTTTGTGAGGAAAGCACTTGACCAAATGCGGCAGGAGCTCTTGTACGAAGCTAACGAGGTCGGATTCGGTCGCGTCCCACGCATCTTCCGGCACGGCTGTCACCGCCTGTACGTGGGCGAGGAACGGAGGATTGTCAGCGGTGCGGAACGAAGGCGGCCTGTGCCAGAATTCGCCCCGCGAGGAGCTTTGGAATCGTCCGTCCACCACGGCCGTGAACGCGACCGCTACGCGCTCGAGGCCCCCCGGGCCGGTTCGCGTGAAGCGATGCAGCGCGATGGTCGCCGCCTCGGACCCGTTGGCAATGGAGAATGGGATGGCACGCTCTCGTGGTGCGCCGTCTGGCCTCCAACCGACCGCCTTGTAGCACACATCCGGCCCGTGGCCCATGCCGACATTGACACGCCCCCAATAGCCAACGTACACCGTGACACGCCTCCCGGAGCTACGCTCGACGTAGCCACGGTTGATGAAGGCGTCGACGTCGGCGACGCGGAGAATGGTCTGATCGATCGGAAGATCGCGGTCAAGAGAATACGCTCCGATGACCGGTGGAAGCTCGGAAAGCGGTACCGCGAGGGGGGTGGTTTCGACCCACAAGACACTACGCCAATCCCGCATCCGGCGATCGACCACGCCGCCGACGAGCAGAAGGCCGAGCGCTACGATGACTGCCGCTCGCGTGTATTTCGGAATGACAGCTTCGTGCGTCATCCTCGCCAGCTCCCCGAGAGCATAGCACGGCCTGCGGATCGATTCTGGTGGCGGGCTTCGCGCGTAGGCATCATCCATTTACTACGCCTACGGAGCATACGACTCGCCTTCCGAGGCGCCAAGGCCGGCGTCGGCGAGGCCGCTGGGAAGGGCAGGGGCGAGCGAGAAGGTTCGCCTGACAATCGAGTAGAGGCGACGCGCGACCCCGCTTACCAATCCGCTTGTCACGATTCGGTTCGACGCTTCTCCTCGCGCGGCCATATCGTGCAGGACGGACCCACATGTCGCGGGCTGAGCGTACCACGGCCCCAGATATTGTGGCGACCGAGCTCTAGTGGAGGATGAACCTCATTCCGCCAATCTTCCCGCAACCACTCCAAACCACCGGGTTATCGTGGTCTTCCCAAAGTTACTGGACCTCCCGCCTGGCATGCCCTATAATGCGCCAATTCTCGGATGAGCGGCGCGCTGACCGTCCGAGAACGTCCAGACCGGGTGTGGTAGGCCGAGCGTCTGTCCTACGAAGACAAGCCAAGAAGCGTCCGAGCGGGGAGAAGGCAAAGTGGCGAAAACTCGATCCCGCGGATCCCCCGAACCTCCCATAATGTGTCAGCTTCTGTCACCGGCCAACACGCCGATCCGCGCCTCAGAGTGCATCGGCCACGTCTTCGCGTCGCTGCGAGCGTCTTTCCCGGACCACCCATCTACCCCCGTCCGGTTTGACTTCGGCCGTGGATATCGAACGTTGAACTACGTAGGTTCGGTGATTTGGGGAAAGTAACGCGATTAGGGAAGAGGGGGAAGCACATGTATTCATTTGCGCGCCACGACCACGGGTTGGCTTGGGTCATCCTGTCGGCCATTTCGTTGTTCGTTCATGGATGCGGTTCGATGTCCGCCGACAATCCGGCGGGGAACGGGGTGGCCGCGGGGACGGACTCGGTTTCCCCGGCCTCGGATACTCTCTTTTCGACCATCGAAACCCCCGACTTCGGTCGCTACGACCTTGTGGCCCGGGGTCCGGACGACGGGAGCGGAGAGTGGCAGTTCGCCGTTCGGTCCGGGCGAGGGGCGCCCGCCAAGAACGAGCTGCGCTTCGTGTGGGACTTTGGGGATGGGAAGACCTACGAGGGCGTGGAGCAGTCGCACTCGTTTACGACTAACGGTTCGTATGTCATCAAGGTGACGGCGATTAAACTGGACGGCACCGTCGCGTTTCTATTGACGTTGAACGTGGAGGTGGCGATCGACGTGAACGAGCCGCCGATCGCCGACGCGGGCACGGATCAAACGGCAGACGCCAACGCGCTTGTGTTCCTCTACGGCGGTGCTAGTAGCGATCCGGACGGCGATCCATTGACGTATCAATGGGTCCAGATCTCCGGCGAGCCGGTGCTCCTCCTGCATGCCAACGAGCCCACGGCGAGCTTCATTGCGCCCAGCATCCCGCAAGACGCCGACCTCGTGTTCGGGGTGACGGTGGGCGATGGGGGGTACGCCGAGCAGGACACGGTGGTCGTGCGTGTCCTGAGGTTGGTCCAGCCGGCCCAGGCGCTTCTCGTCACGGCCGACGCGGGCGCGGACCAACTCAACGTACTCCAAGGAACGACTGTGACACTGGATGGCAGCGGGTCCAACAGCTCCGATGGAAGTCCGCTAACGTATGCTTGGTCGCCGCTGCCGGGGACCAATGTAACCTTACAACCAACGACGGACCCCGCGATCGTCACGTTCACCGCGCCTGGCCTTGCCCAAGGCGAACCCTCGTTGGCTCTCTTTTTCGAACTGGTCGTGAGCGCCGGCGATCAATCCGCCTCCGACGAAGTGCGTGTGACTGTGACGTCCGAGTCGCTCAGTGGCGGGACGGATCCGGTACCGCCGGTACCGCCGGTACCGACTGAGCCATGCGTGACGAGTTCTCCGACCTGGCAGAATACGTCGCTGACGTCACAGAGCAGCAGCTTTGAATTCCACTTCGATGCGGTGCCAAACAACGCGAACATGGATGGAATTGTCGCGCTCTCCCAGAGTGCGGGCGCTACGTTCGCCGATTACGCGGTCATGGTGCGGTTCAATGCGGCCGGGAGCATCGACATTCGCGACGGGGCCACGTACGCGGCGGATGCCGCCGTGCCGTACTCTGCCGGCACGAACTATGGCTTCCGCGTCGTGGTTGACGTTCCGGCCGGTGCGTACAATGTGTACGTGACGCCCGAGGGCGGTGCCGAGCTGACGCTCGCGGCCGACTACGCCTTCCGTAGCGGGCCGAGTTCGGTCGGCAGCCTGGGCAACTGGGCGGTGTGGTCGGACGTTGGAGGATCGCTGGACGTGTGCAACGTCGCACTTGCGGCCGTCGCGTTAACGGCTTCGGCGGGGTCGGATGTCACGATCGCCCCGGGCGGCAGTGCGCAACTCTCGGGTAGCGCCAGCGGCGGGACGCCGCCGTACACTTATCGCTGGTCGCCGATCACCGGCTTGAACAATCCGAACGCGGCACAACCCACGGCCACACCGGCTTTGACGACGACCTATGCGCTGACCGTAACCGACGCCGCGTCGAACAGCGCTAGCGACTCTGTGGTCGTGACCGTACAGACGGTTGCGCCGCTGACGGCGAGCGCCGGGCCGGATCAGACCATCTCGCCGGGCGGCTCAACGACCCTGACGGGCGGCGCGAGCGGCGGGGCGTCTCCGTACACGTACCGATGGTCGCCCACGACGGCCTTAAGTAACGCGAACGTCGCCCAGCCGACGGCGTCGCCGGCCGTCACGACCACCTATACGTTTTCGGTTACCGATGCCGGGGCCGTCACGTCGACCGACAGCGTCATCGTCACCGTCCAGGCGAGCCCGCTGACGGCCAGCGCCGGGGCCGACAAGGTAATCGCCGCCGGCGGCTCGACGACCCTGGACGGCGGCGCTTCCGGCGGGGTGGCCCCATACCGCTTCAGTTGGTCGCCCGCCGCGACCCTAAGCGATTCCGCGATCGCCCGACCCACCGCTCAGCCGATGGCGACGACCACCTATGTGCTGACTGTCACGGACAACGTCGGCGCCACCAACACCGACTCCGTGACGGTGACGGTTCAGAGTTCTTCGGCAGGGCTGACCCCCATCGCCCGATGGGATGTGGTTCCATATCAGCGGATCAGCCCGAGTGAGACGTTAAACTGCGGCGTTGTGGCCTTTTCCAAGTTCGGCATTCAGAAGGTGGCCTTCACGGTCAACGGGCAGGGCTACACCGGGGCGTCGCCCGTCGAAGTCACGGAGATGACCCTCAACAACCAGACCAACGTCTGGGAGTACTGGTTCTCGCTTCGGGCGTCCTCCTTCACCTCCGACGGACCCATCACGGTGGAGGCGGTCGTTTACGGCAAGGACGGCGGAATCCGCACCAAGAGCACCGATGGGGGCGGTGTGGGCTTGGACGCATTGCCTCTAAATGTCAATCCTAAGGGCACTTTGCCTCAGGCAACGGCCTGGGTTAGCGTTGCTGGCGACGATGCTACCGGCAAGGTCAACGATTCCACCAAACCTCTTTTGACCGTCATGGCTGCCATCGCCGCCATTCGCAATTGGAATGCCTCAAACGGGTACGGGAACAATGCCGATGGAGGCATCGTCTATCTGAACGCTGGGACCCATCAGTTCGCAAAACCTCCTTGGCAAACTGGTTTCGGCGAGACCCTCAACCCCAATGAGTGGGTGACTGTTACAGCAGCACCAGGGTTAAGCCGCGACCGCGTGCTCTTGACGCGCCAGTATTCCATTCAAGACGTCGAGAAAGTCCGCGTGAAAGGACTCACCCTCCAGGGCGCGAGCGTTGTGGGCTGCGATTGGGACGAGAGCCCGAGTCCAAATCACATTAGCAACAGAATGAAGGTGTGGGTAGATGACTCCGCTCTGATCGGAAGCGGTAAAGATGTCTGGGCATCTCATCCGGTCAGTAGCGTTCCGCAAACTGGTTATTACACAAACTCTTACGTCACTAGCGTCAGTTTTGCGCACCCGCCGGTTACCGGAATACAGCTCTCTAGAGGAATGACAATAGAGCATATCGGTAATGATGCTTTCCAGAATGTCCCTCTTGCCATCAACGCCAGAATCGATGATCTTGCTCCGGGGCCAGCGGACCCAGCAACACCTTGCCCTGACCCTCCAGATGGAAGTACGTGCTGGCATGCAGATGTTGTCGGTGACGGCGGCCTTTCAAAAGGCAATGTCATAATATACAATGTCCGGGCTACCAAGGCAAGATACCAGGGTATCTGGTGTAACATCAAACCGGAAGGCCAAATCAATGGCTATGCTTTTGTCAACGTGTACATTGAGACAGTGAATCCCGTGTCAGGGGACTGGTGTTGTAGAAGCGGATATATGTTTGCGGTGGACCATTTGCTGTTCTGGCATGTATCCTTTGTCTCCAATACCCCTGGCGACCCCAATTCGCATTCTCTTCTGTTCGCGCATGATGGCAAGCCGACAGCGATGACGAATGTCAGCGTGGTTGGGAGCGTGTTTGACGCCGTCTATATAAACCCTAACCCTCTGCTGAGCCTTCAGACGAGTGGCTGGCTGGATAATCATTATGTGAAGTGGGATCCGATTGGAACGCGCTACACCACGGGACCTCATTTGCTCGACTCTTACGGAGTTCCAACGAGTTCGTCACCGCTCGCGGATAGAGTAAGGACCCTGGTAGTTCCGATCGACGCAAATAACAGACCAAGGACAAACGGAGGGGATGTTGGGGCTTACGAGAGATGAGGGAACGCCGGAGGTGTGTTCCGCGCGGACCTGTTCAGGTCACGAAGAGTGCGCAACGTCCTTCTCGATCTGGAAGGCGCTATGGAGAAGGGCAGCCAACCTATGCGCGGCTATGTCTTCGGCATACTCGGCGAGGAAGTGGCGTCGCGCGTTGCTCCCCAATCGTGCAGGCAGGCCGGGTTGGTTCATCAGAGTCTCGAGGGCGTCCACCACACCGTCGCCGAGGAGGGTCATTGCCTGTTCATATGCACGCGAACTCTGGAGGCCGTGCCAGGGTGATCCGTCCCACCGGTGATCCGCATCGAGGGGCACACGGATCACGTAGGCGTTGCTCCCGTGTCGGGCCAGCTCGGGAAGGGCGAATATGTTCGTGGTGATGACTGGCAATCCGAGTGCTTTCGCTTCGACAATCGCCCAGCCAAAGGATTCATCGAGAGTCGGAAGTGCGAACGCGTCGCAAGCGGCTAGCCTTGTCAGAACCTCTTCATTCGGAAGCCCCGAATATAGCTCAATCCACTCGGATTGCTGAAGGGTACGGACGACGTGCGCGTAGGCCCCTTCATCTATGTCGGTCACATACGTCCGGGGCTGAAGGGCGCTGATAATGATCAGGCGTATGTTGCACGATCGTCGGCGCAGCGTCCCGGCAGCGCGTAAGAGCGCCGGTCCGCCCTTGCGCCAGAAATCGTTCCCGACGAAGCCTACGCGGAATTCGGACCTCGAGTCCTGAAGATATCGTTCTCTTGCGCATAATGCTCCCGGCGGCACAGAAACGCCGCCGGAGAATACGTGGACTTTGGGCTCAATTACGGACACTAGGTGATCGGGGACGCGACGCAGAAAGTAGCTCTTCGCCGCCTGGCTCATCGGAAGCAATAAGCGGCACGCGTCCCTAGCCATCATCTCATAGGCCGCGTCGATGGCCTGGCGCCGCACGGGACCCAGGTAGCGCGGGTATTCCATCTCGAAACTGGCGACCCACGGGATCTGAGTGAAGCACACCCGATTGAACAGATGTACTGCATCTACTGCTGGTCTGGGCCAGAAGCGACAAATGTATCCCCAGTGCGCTGGCGCTCCTGGGATTCTATGAACCGGAATACGTCGAACACGGCGGTACTCGATTCCATACTCCGCGGTAGGCAGGGCGTGACTGACGCGGCGCGTGCCGTAGCAGGTGGTCGGGTACCCAATTGTCAGGCGTCTCATCTTGCGCCCGGTCAAGAGCCAGGTTCCCCCGGACGTCGGAACAACCTGCCGCCCCGATATTCGTCTCGAGCTACGCAAACCAACAGGGCATCCGCCATCAGGTAGGCTCTATCCATGCGCCGCAGCTCCCGGCTCGTCACATTGCGCCGAGGCGCGTACAGCCAACCGCGTGAAAACAAGAAGAGAGGACCATAGCGCGCAGGAGATCGTATTCCACCACACAAAGACATTGGCAGCGCGGGACTCCTGCGCGAAGGTCCCGGAAATCGCCACCTGTCCAACAATCGCGACGAGCAAGAAGGGTAGCCATGAAGAACGTGTGGACACACCTGCGTCGCGCAGCACATGGCTGAGCAATAGAAGCTCAGCAGGAAAGGCGTAGTACATCAGACGATCCGTGTCGGAACCCGCAGCGACTCCAATCGCCAGGTTCACTAGAATGTAGACGGAGATTTCCGGATGTCGTCTAAGGCGATGCACTGTCCGACGAGGGAACATTGTCAGGAGGGGCACGAGAAGGCCACCATGCGTCACGATGCACACAAACACCGACCACACCCCATGGACAGACCCGAGTTTGGTGGCAAGTTGATGTCGCATGACCTCAAAGGCCGAATACTCGTTCGTTGTTGGCGTGACTATGCGCACGAGCGCAAGGATGATGACGCAGGGCACAAGTGCGACAGCGCAGCGTAGTAGGGCTCGCCCGTTAACGTGCATGCCGTAGGATAGGAGATAGTAGTAGGGGATCACGAGGAGCGTCTGTTCCCGGCACATAACTGCAACTGCCGTGAGAGCACTCAAGGTCGCCAACCGCCCCTGATGTGCTAGACAGAACCCGGTGACTAAGAACACATATCCGAGCGGCTCTGATGCGGCTCGATACCACACATAGAAGCGTCCCCCCCATTGAGCCCACAGAAAGCCGAAAATGACTACGAGGATGGCCCCGGTCGGATTCAGGCCTGTTCGCACTATGAGCGAGTACAGAAATAGGGCTGTGGCGAAAAGAGTCGCCCACGTAATGGCCTCGTAGGTACGTTTAGCGGAGAATGCGACAAGCGGCACGAGCTTATGAGGGAGCCAGCGGTGCGCGAAGGGCGCTGGAGCGGGGGTCAGCGCGACGCTCTGGGCCATTTCGTAATAGTGCTTCGCATCCCACGGCTGAATCTCGCTCGTGTAGAGGCGGGTGTGCAGATGACCGCCGAGCAGAATGCAGGCAAGCGCAAACGCCGCGAATGGGCCTGCGAACGGACTCCGGCAGACGCGTTCCGCCGCTGGCGGCTCAGACGGTAATCCAGGACTCATGCCCAGTGCCCAGGTCGGGGAGCACGAACGAGCGCGGGTTCGACATCGCGAGCGGGCCGAATGTGCCCGTCGGCCGGAAAAGTAATGCCGTCAGGCATGATCGCTGCCGAACACCTCGCCCTCAGTCAGGGTTATTGGAGCAAACTCGTCCGTCAACGTCAAGGGATAGCCCGTGCCGGGGTCCCCAGGAGTCCATTGTATGGGTTCTGCCGCCGCGAGGCTGACGCGTCCGGTCGAGCACGGACTGGGGCGGCTGCGATCGGGGCGTACGAACAGTAAACCTCGACGGGCGCGGCTTACTCGGCCGTAGGGGGCAGCGCCGCCGGTTGGGCGACGCGCAGATGACCTAGCACCCCGGCCGCCGAGCGGCGGGAAGTGCCCCCTGTCGTTCCGGGTCTCTTCAGCCGTCCTCCATACCATCGTAGGTTGACGGGTAACGACACCGATCGCCGCAGGAGATTCATGCACGTTTCCCGGAAGGACGCGGCGGAGTCAATGACCGTGGGCGAGCCCTCGCTTTGCGCAGTCAGCGGTTGCCTCGCCTGCAAGGTTGACTTGGATAATCACGACGGCTTTGGCCTTCGCAACAGTCGCTTGCGAACGAACTCACCGAATAGCATAGTCACAAACGCCGCGTTGGTGACCAGGTAGCGTCTCCACATCCGCCGAGGTTCTTGGACGACCCGGTAGAGCCACTCCAGGCCAAACCGCTGCCACACCCGCGGGGCTCGCTTGACCCTACCGACCATTACGTCAAATGAACCACCCACGCCGTGACAAACCGGGACGCGCAGCTCGTCTGCCCAACGACCTAGAAACAACTCCTTTTTCGGCGAGCTCATAGCTACGAAAAGCATGTCCGGCGACGCCCGGCGAATTTCCTCGGCCACCCGCGGCGACTCCTCGTCGGGGAAAAACCCGTCTCGACTCGCGGCGGTCCGCGCCCCCGGATACTTCTCGTGAACCTGCCTAATGACTTCCTGCAGGACTTCCTTCGTGGCCCCGAGAAAGAACACGGAGAAGCCGCGCCGGCAGGCGAGGGCCAGCAACCGCTCGAACAAATCAATGCCTGCGACTCGCTCCGGTAGACGTTGACCGAGAAGGCGACTGGCCCAGATGACCGACATACCGTCGGCCAAGATCAGGTCGGACGCCAACACCGATTCGCGTAGCAGCGCATTGCGCCGCATCTGCACGATCTTGGCCGCATTGACCACACCGATGTGGAGCGGCCGCCTCGTCTCGATGGCCTGCGTACACAGCTCGACGACCTCGTCCATTGTGGCGGCATGTATGGGCACTCCGAGCAACTCCTTGGTCGGAATCGACGTCGACGATGTGTTCATTTCCCTCCAAGCCAAGCGTACAGAACCCACGCCAGATGGTAGGGACGACATTCGTAGTCGACGGACGTGGGCGGACACAAGTGATCAAACCCTCGAAGGCGCAGGTGGGGATGAACCCGACTCGCCAGGGTTCGCAGCAAACGGACTGCCTTACGGGACTCCGCCCGGGCGACCTTTCGCCAGATTACTGACCGCTCTTCGTCGATCAGGGAGCGCCGGATCTCAGGGGCTACGACCATCCACCGCAGACCCCGGCGAATGGCGTCACTGTGATCCGGCCCCCCAGCCTCACGCAGATCCATTAGAGCCATTGGGGCCATCGAATCCTGGTGCACACTGTAGACCGGGTATCCCTCGATAACCTCACCCGTGCGCACGTCGTAATGCCACCACCACTGTCCGTCGGCCCCCTGCGTGCAGCAGAGCTGTTCGGCGCACTTCGCCGCCGCCGCCAGGGCTTCACTATCCCCGAAAGCCGTGTGGTAGCGGGCCAGCGCCTGAACCGGGTATATCTGATCGGCGAAGCTGCCCACGTGCGAGCGATACCAGGGACCGCGCTTGGGCTCAAGGTAATGTGGAAACAGGCCGCTGTCGTGTCTGAAGGCACCCAATAAGCGTTCAGCTGCCGAAACGGAGGCAGCCCGCACCTCACGGCCGTCGCGACAAGCCGCCAGCGCCGCCAGCGTCCACGCCATCTCCACCGTGAGAGGCCTCGAAGCTCCTGCGGTGCGCTGTTGCAGACATTCAAGGGCATGCTTGAGGTCGAAGTGTCCTGACTCCGCTGCGGCCCAATAGATCAGAGCCGTGTCGCCCAAGTTGGTCACGCGGTTAAGCCGCGCGACCAACCCAGTCACGTAGTCGCGGGCCGTCCTTCCCCCGAAGACTCGCCGCTGCAGGGCCTCGGGTAGGCGCCTTCCGCCCAACGCGCTTATCGCACTGTATCGCAGGCTGACATCTTGCAGTTGCAGGCTCCCGTTACGCTGACGCTTGCGCGTGAACGCGAATAGGCCGTCATCCGCCCGGAACATTTGCCGCAGCCCCTCAATGCTCACATTGACGGCGCGCTCGACCACGGCTGAGACGTTGTCATCCCCGGCCGTAATCCGCCCTACGCGAGGTGACGTCACCGCACCGATAGTAATACTCTCAGTGTCGAGATTCCCGATCATTCGCTCATCGCACCGACGACTCGATTGTCCTTCGACCTTCACCGGAGGCTCGCGATGACTCGTCTCTATCCCAAACCGAATGTCTGCTGGTAAGGAATCTCCACAGGGTCCGTGCTCTGGCGACGTAGAGCACCAGGCAATACACCGCCAGACTGGGCCACAACCACGGCCTTGCCAACAAGCCCGCCAGCACTCCCCCATACCTTCTTGGGTCGTTTACCAGCAGTTCCGAGAAAGCCCTCCTTAGCTGATAGGCGCCGAACTGACTTCGCGTCTTGACCTTGATCACCCCCCACAGACTCCGCGGCGCCGTTATCTGAAAACAACACCCCTCCACGGTCACCCGTTCGTGTGGGGCGAAGTGAAGGCGCACAAAACCATCGTCAGAGATTACGTTCGGAAAGGACGTAAACCGCCTCCGACCCTCCTCGCTCAATGCATAGAACCCCGAGCCGATCATCCCGCCGGCGTGGTAGGGGAGCCGCATCCAGATCCGGTAGTACGCGCGTACCGCCCAAGCGACGCCCTCGAGAGCCACCCGCATACGCGGGGCGGCCGCCAGGATACGGCCGCCACGCAGCACCTCCGCCACCTTTCTCACAGCCGGGAGCGATACGGCCACGTCCGCATCGATGTAGAACCTGGGAAAACCGAGAGCGGCGCTGTCGCCCAGATTGAGGGCGTGACTCTTCGAGGCAACCTCCGTCTCCAGCACCTTTACGTCGCCGGAGAAGGCGCGAGCCACATCCGCCGTCCGATCTGAACATCCATTGCACACTACAATAATCTCGAGCTCACCCGGATCTGCTCTTTCAGTCACACCGCGCAGACATCGTCCGATCACCCGTTCCTCATTGTGTGCCGGTATAACGATCGAGATCATTGTTCCAGCGTCCGATCAGCCGCGCCCGACGTTCACCGCTGCATGGCCCTCAACGCATTGTCGAAACAGTGCCTCCAGTCTGCCGACCTCGGTGGGGAGATAATGGCGCTCTCTCACACGCGCCCTTCCGCGCTTTCCCATTGCCTCGAGATGCTCCACGGGCATGGTCAGTGCTTCGCGCATCGCCGCCGCCAACTGCTCCACATTGCCCGCAGGAATCACCCAGCCATTTACGCCCGACTCGACGAGTTCGGGAATGCCCGCGACATACGTGCTGATGACCGGCCGCCCGATGGCGAAGGCTTCCATAATCACCACGGGCAAGCCCTCCGCAAAACTCGGTAAGACCAAAGCTCGGGCCGCGATAATGTGTCGCCGGACCTCCGCTTCACTGATCCAGCCGGTGATCTCGATGCGATCCTGCAAGCCGGCCTCGGCGATCCGCCGCGCGATGACCGATCGGCGCTCGCCGTCACCAGCCAAGACAAGTCGAGCGCCGACTCCCTCGCGGACGATCTTGGCCAGGGCCTCCACCAGCAGCATCTGTCCTTTCTGCGGACACAGGCGGCCCACGCAGACCAGTGAGTTCGATTGTGAACTGATCGAGCAAGCGCCGTCGAGAAACTCATCACCCACCGTACAGCGCACTACGTGAATCTTCGCCCAGTCTTCGTACGACGACCAGCGGCGAAGCTGCGCCGAACAGTAATCACTGATCGCCACGACAAATGCCGCGTCCGCGACCTTACCTTGAATATCCAGCCCATTCGGAGCATCGAACTCATCGGGCCCGTGGACTGTGAAGCTGTAGCTCGGCCCCCCCAGGCGCCGTATCAGCCTCGCCACCGCCGTCGAATTGGTTCCAAAGTGCACATGTGTATGCACGATCTCATTCCGCTGAAGAAGCTGCAGCAGATAAGCCGCTTCGACCAGATAAGCCAAATGCCGTAGCAGAGCACGGTCGCTTCGCCAACCAGTCTGCACCGCCAGGAACGTCGCCCGGACGAATGCGGCCGGCCGGGACACGATGGTGCGCACTATGCCTGCCAGCAATCGCCACACAGGTTCACCCAGACAGTGTATGGTCTTGGTGTACTCCTCTCTATCGAGCGGGTCAACCGGGGCAGCGTCCGCCCTGCGAATAGCCAGGCGCAATACGAAGTGGCCCCGCCGTTCGATTTCCCTCAGCTCCCGACGGATGAAGGTATGACTGACCGCCGGATATTTCGTAGTCAGATATGCGAGACGCATGGAGTCCTAGCGGGTTGGCGCCTTAAGTGCGTTTCAATAAATAACTTTTACTTTCACTAGTATCTTCCGCCATGGCCGTTGCCATACCATAGTGATCGGATGGCGACGAGGGAAAACGTTAGAAAACGTAAAAGTTATTTATTGCAGAGCACTAAATTGGGCGACTCTTGATGCACCGCTGGCGGTGTGCTCTGCGAGCGGCCGAGCATCTCATCAAGCGGAACCCGGATCCCACGATTGACAAGGTCGTCCCGATCCTCCGTCGGGCGCCACCCGAGGCGTGTTACCGCCTTGCTGCAGTCAAAGACGGCCTTCCCGGTCCGCGATTCCCAGTCGCGGTAGCTCGGACGGCGGCGATCGCGGTGTCCCACTGCGACCTTCACCAGCCACTTAAACACATCCATGCAGTAGAATCGCCTGATCGGCGTGTGGAAGACCTGAAGCTTCACTCCCGCGTGACGCTCCAGCTCAAAAACGTACTCTCGGGCCGACAGCATGGGTCGACTGGCCAAATTGAATGATTCCCCCTCGATGTCAGGCGTCTCCATTCCGGCGATGAGCGCGGTCGCGACATCCTCGACGAGAACGAGCGGCAGCTTGTTCCGCCCCTCACCCCACATTTGACACACACCACCGTCCGTCCACATGCCGATACCCCAGTGGTATGGGTTTCCTCCCCTGCCGATTACGATCGCCGGCCTGAAGATGACGACAGGCAATCCGCGCTCCCGATGCATCCTCATCAGGAGCTGCTCGGCCATTCCTTTGGCCCGACAATAGTGATCACGCCGGACCAGCCGATGATCCAACGGAGTCCGCTCCGTGATAGTCCCAGCCCCCGCGCCGGTGTAGTAGGACGCGATGGTGCCCGTGTAGATCAGACGCTGCACTCCCTCACGGAGGCAGCATCTGCCCACCCTTTCCGCCGCGAGCACATCCTGCTCGTAATAATCGGACCATCTCTTCCCTGCTCCGCGCGCTAAATCGAAGACGTAGCGCATCCCGTGAACGGCGCGTCCGGTATCGCCGTCATCGAGGAGACTGCCTTCCACAATCTGGAGGTCACGATCCTCCACGTCGAAGGGAACACCGTCCGCGTGGCGCGTCATTAGGCGCACAGAGTGGCCCGCTCTGAGAAGTTGGCCCACCAGCTCACGCCCTATGAAACCCGTGCCGCCCAACACCAAGATGTACGGCGCCCGCCTGACGGTCTCAGCGTCCCTCCGAGTCACTCCTGCCATCGGGTGTTCGACCTCGGCTGCTTCCCCGATACGAATGCACTGGTTAACGACTGCACAACCCAACCGGCCGCCCTGGCGATCATCGCTCGACTTACCCAAGCCGGCATAGAATGCGCTAACGCTGCGCATGATGCTGTACTCGAATGCATTCCCTCTATCCGATAGCCCCAGTTTCGACAGGGCGTAGTCGCGAAGGTTTCGCCGAGCCTGCATCCGCAGCTCACGGGCTGTGGTCGTGGCTCGTTGAAACCGAGCGAAGTCATCCCCATACCTGCTGTAACAGGCGGCGACATATGTGTTGTGCCCGAAGTCGGCCGTGCCTGTGCCTAGACTACCGCGCAGGTGTACAAACCGTTCCGGGAATCCGGGTCCGAACGAAAACCTCATGTCGACGCCAGTGGTCCCGCAGTCAGCCAGCACCCGCCAGCGCCGATAGAAGCGACGTCGACCAGGCAGTTCGACGGAGTCGGTCGCACGAACGATCATCCGATCCGGCGGCCCGACAAGGTCGAACATCTGGGCAACCGAATGTGGACCCACCTCGAGCATGACGTTCCGTGGGTCGCGCAGCATCCAACTATCAAAGGGACCGCTCCGCAGAGGCCCGAGCTCGCAGT
Source organism: Planctomycetota bacterium (assembly GCA_043806315.1). GTDB lineage: Bacteria > Planctomycetota > Phycisphaerae > UBA1845 > UBA1845 > SBAX01. The sequence goes on from JAZDHF010000296.1 coordinate 17,601, forward strand.
TCCAGACAATAGAGATGTGATCGGGCCGACCCAGGCGACCCGACCGCAAATCCCCGGCGAGCCTCTCGTAAATCGGATAAAAAAGGAAATTGTGGCTCACACCTAGGCACAGCTCTCGCGCCGCCGCCAACTCCTCCAGTCTATGACAGTCCTCCGCCGTGGTGCACATCGGCTTTTCCATGAACGCGTGCACTCCTGCGGCGAGTGCACATCGCGCCGCCGCGAAATGAGTATCTGGAGGAGTCAAGACGTGGATCACGTCGAGCTCATGGCTGGCGAGGAGAGCTTCCAGCGACACGTGAACCTTCGGCACGCCGTGTGAGCGGGCGAACGCTTGGGCGCGAGACGCATTGACATCACAGACGGCAGTGAGGCGAACGCCGGGCAGTCGCCGAAGCGCCGCCACATGATAGGAGGCGATGAATCCCGTTCCCAGAATGCCTGCGGACAGTCCGTTCTTGGTCAACGCTGGACTCCTTCAGGGCTGTGCGGTGCCGTGACCCGCGTCGCCCGCCCGTGCCCATAGGCCCTCCAAGCTGGCCCCTTGTGTTCGATGATCGCCGCCGGCCGACCGAGCGCTCGGCTCAGGTAAAACCGCAGTTGCCCGAGCATCTGTGGACATTTCGCCGCGACACAATGGACTGCGTACAGGGCGGCGTCACGTTTCTGAAGTCCCTTCCCCAGCCCCGCAACATACACGCGCGCGCCGAGCACCGGATATCCCAAAAGCAACAGGAGACTGATGCCACTGGTCAACCCGGCAAGGCCGAATGTAACGACAGGCAGAATCACTGCCCAGAACCACGCGGCCCGACGTTCGCGCACGAAAAGTCGAGCGGGGGACCGGCCGTGGAGCGCAGCCCCGTGGGCGAACGCATGCCCAGTCCTGACGGCACGCCGCCACCATTGTCTCAGCCTCATCATGCCCGCATCGTGAAGCGCCATGGCTGCGCCCACGCGCAGAATTCTCCAGCCGGCCAGCCTCAGGCGCGTGCAAAGCTCAGTATCCTCAGCGGCAATAATGGTCGCGTCGAACCCGCCGACCTGCCTCACGGCCTGGGTGCGGACGAATGCGATCCCGCCGCAATAGGCAATCTCGCCAAGCGGACCCCTCCATTCGATGTCGCACAGGCGGTTGTAGACAGATGCATCCTGAGAGCGCTCGCGCACGATGCCAACAACAATTGCCACGTCGGGCCACGCGGACAACTCCGATTCAGCGCGCTCCAACCATCCCGCAACAAGCTCACAGTCGCCGTCCAGGAATTGCACGAACAGCAGATTGGGACTACTCTCCAGCAGCCTGGCGAGACCGGCATTGCGGGCTCTCGCCGCGGTGAACGGTGCGCACTCACTCAACTCCACGACGTCCCAACCCATGGAGCGCGCCAAGCCGACACTGTCATCGATCGAACCCGAATCGACGTACACGGCCGACTTCACGCGATCATTGACCGATTGCAGACACCGCTGCAGGCGCTCTCCTTCGTTGCGACCGATAACGACGACGCCCCGGTTAGCTTCCACAAACGCCGTCACCTGATAGCCATCCGAAACCTATGCGTGGTAGGGCGCATAACGATATGATAGACCGCTTCACCCAAACGTCACCCACTCGCCCGCATGTCACGATCACCCGGAGCTGCTCAGCGGCTTGTGTGCATTTGTCCAAATGTCCCACCATTCTCGCTCACAAGCTCGTTTGGGTGCGTTGCCCACGAACTCTCGGGCGAACGCTATGCCCCGACCGGCCGTCCACATCAGGTTGGCCAGCCACAGTCCGGCCAGGCCGAACGACTTGGCGAAGTAGCGGGCACGCGAGGCATAGTAGTAACGCGGTCGCCGACGCCGCTGTGCGGCCAGTGATTCGACCGGGTTGCTCTGGCCGACCAGATGCACTACGCGAGCTTCGGGGCAGTGAAGCACGCCCCAGCCCGCCCGTCGGGCTCGGCGACAGTAGTCCGGATCGTCGAAGTACAGGTAGAACCCGTCGTCGAGAAGGCCGATTTGCTCCACTAACTGGCGTCGAATGAGAACGCATGCGAAGCTCGTCCAGTCGGGCTCGATCGGCCGATTGCTGGGCCAAATCGGCACCTCAAACCGCTTCAGAACGTAAGTGATCGGTCGTGTGGATGCGGCGTGCACGAATTCGCTCAGCGGCGAATGAAAGCGAAAGCAGCTTACCTGCACCTTGCCGTCCTCTCCTTCCAGCCGCGGGCCGACGATCCCCACCTCCGGTCGACCTTCGATCGCCTCCACTAGCAACCGCAAGGCACCGGGCCGAACGACCGTGTCGGCGTTCAACAACAGAAAGTACTTCGGCGGATCCGACCACGCCACCGCCTCGCGAAGGACCACATTGTTGCCCCCGGCGAACCCACGGTTCGGATGGATGACTTTAAGCCATACCCAATGCTCCCACCCATAGGTGCTAATCGCGCCTTCAATCTTCCTTGCCGACTCGCCACCGGTTCCGTTCTCACATACGGCCACCTTGGTTCCCGGGACCGTCGCGACCTCCGTACTCAGCGACCGCAGGCAGTCGATGGTAAGCTCGGGCGCACGGTAGCATACTATTACCACAAGTAGATTCACACGCTCTCCGCCCACGCCCGTACCAGGAGAATGACTATCGCGTTGACCGTTCAGTTGCGTGCACCTGCTTATAATACTCGGCTAGCTCATCCCACGCCCGCGCCTCGTCCCATCCAAGGCGTTTGCCATCGATCGGCTCGGTGTTAATACGAATGCGAGGCTCCGGAAACTCGGACTGCGTCTTCAGCTCCAACATGCAAGGGAGTCCCAGTTTGTCGTGCATGTTTCGCGCGAAACGCTGGGCAAAGGCACCTTGGCTCTCGACATAACCGCTCGGACTAGCCCTGCAGAACCCCGCCGCCGCCGGCAAGCGGGCAACAAAGTCGACGTATGCCTTGGCCAGCAAGGGAACATGGACGTTGTCGCGGACGTAGTCCGGTGTACTTACCGATGGCGTCTGCCCTTCGTACCACGATCGTACGAGATAGGCGGTGAAACGCGGCTCCTCATACGGGCCGAACGGATTCGCAATCACGAATTTCCCCAGCCGCATTCCGTACATCTCGGTGTAATACGTGACAACCTGCGCAGTCAGAGCTTTGGAGAGCCCATAGGGAGAGAACGCCCGCAGACCGTCGGACCCCGCACCTTCGCCGCCTTCGAATACGCTGCCTGTCAGCAGCACCTTGGAACAGCCCTTCGCTCTAAGTGCCGAGAGCACATCACCAAGATGGAGCGTGTTGTTTCGCACCGCCGCCACGACGTCGAAATTCGGGCTCCGGTAATCCGCCACCTCCGCCGCGTGATGGCACAGCAGATCCCAGCCCGACTCTTCTTTCACTAGCTCTAAGAACCGCGAGTCCCCGAAGCTGCAGTTGAACACTCCCCGGCCGTCCTCGAGCAGCATCTCCACGCGCGTCCGCCGTAAACCGGTGTACTGGCCGAGGTCCCTTCGGAAGGCCATTACGATCTCGTGGCCCGCTGCGGCCAACTCCCGCACGAACCAGCACCCGGTGAACGAGCTGGCCCCTGTGAAAAGAATCTTCATCGCTGACTGTGTTCCTGCGACCGCGCCGCCGCCCCGCCGTTTCCACAAAACTCGGGATGATTCCGGTCCTTCTCTGAGATTACCATCGGGACGAGCGGCCACTCAATCTTGAACGCCGGGTCATCCCATCGAACGACGCACTCACGCTCCGGCGCATAAAACTCGTCAACGAGATAGAGCACCTCGGCATCGTCGGTCAGTGTGACAAATCCATGCGCAAAACCTTTCGGCACATACATCATGCGACGATTCTCGGCGGAAAGCTCGGCCCCGAACCACCGTCCGAACGTGGAAGAGCCATCGCGAAGATCCAGGACCACATCCCAGAGCGCCCCGCGTATGCAACGAACAAGTTTCGTCTCCGCCTTCGGGGCCCGCTGATAGTGCATCCCGCGCAGTGTCCCCTTCTCCGCGCTCAGCGAATTATTGACCTGGACGAACTGAGTGCACAGCCCATGCTCGCGGAACTCGTTTGTACAGAACACCCGGGCAAAAAAACCCCGTTCGTCGCCGCGCTTTTCCAAGTCGATCAAGTACACCCCCTTCAGCGGGGCTTCCGTAAACTTCATGTCGCTAATCCTGTTCTGCGTGGTTCACAACACCGTCCCTCGGCAACCAACGCGCAGTGTCCTGTCACGGCGTCGGTGCCCGCCCATCGATAAGATCGAGCCGTTTGCGAAGTGTCCGGATCCTGACAAAGCGATCGCCCTCAAAATCCTCCCGGCCAAAGCCGCGGTTCACCAACTTGCCGTACAGCTCCTCCATCCCGCTGCCTAGGGTGTACGACAGCTCGAAAGCCGGCAGCAGTGAATACAATCGGTCGAACTTCACGCGATAATTCCGTGGGTCCGCGCCGACCTCTCCGGTGTAGACAACCTTGGCGCTCGGAAGCAGTAGCTTCACTTGATCGGCCACCTCGCGGACCTGATGATTCTCCTCGTTCGCCCCGACATTGACCGCCTTATTGTAAATCACTTCCCTCGGTGCCTCGAGAAAGGCGACGAACGCCCGAGCGATGTCACGACAGTGCACAAGCGGCCGCCACGGCGAGCCGTCGCTCATGATCCTAATCTCGTTGTACGCGAGCGCGCAGGACAACAGATTGTTCACGACTAAATCGATGCGCAACATCGGTGAATCGCCATACGCCGTGGCGTTCCGCAAAAATGCGGGTGTAAACCCATCATCGGCCAGTTCGGCAATGCGAACCTCCGCCTCGATCTTGGACTCCGCATACGCAGTCAGTGGGTTGAGCGGATCATCCTCGTCGAGATCGAGCTTAGCCCCCTTGCCGTAAACGGAGCAACTCCCGGAAAAAAGAAAACGTCCTACCCCGCTCCGCTTGGCCACTGCGGCCAGTCGAACCGAAGCGTCCAGATTGATGCTGCGCGTAAGCTCCGGGCGCAGCTCGCCCATCGGATCGTTCGAGATCGCCGCCAGATGCATGACGCAGTCCTGGCCGTCTAGATCCCATTCCCCCAGCTCGCGAACGTCCTTCACCAGGTCGACATCTGCTTCGACGAATGGTTCCCACGCACAGCCGTCGAACAGACCCAGATCACACCCCGTAACAGTGTGACCGGCCTGCTTCAGCAGGTCGACGAGATGCACTCCGATGTAACCCTTATGACCGGTAACCAGCACTTTCATGGCCGCCTTCCTCTGCTCATCATTCTCCTGCCGACCGATCGACCGATCGCCCCGTCACCCACACCGCCCACGGCGCCTCCCCGGACGCCCACAACCGGTTGAGGTAATCCAGATCACGCTGTGTGTCCATGCACGCCCAGAAACCTCGATGCGTGAATATCGCCAGCTCCCTGTCTTCGGCGAGCTTTACCAGCGGCGCCCTCTCCAGCACGCACTCCTCGTCGTTCGACAGGTAGGACATGAACGATCGGCGGAAGAAAAAGTACCCTCCGTTAATCCACTCGTCGACGAATTCCGGCTTCTCCGCAAACCTCGTCACCCTATCGCCGTCGCGCTTGATCTGCCCAAACCGCGACGGTGGGTTCGCTCCCAGAATCGTGCCTACCCTGTCATGCGAAACGTGAAACGCAAACTCCTCACGAAGGTCGGCGTTCGTGAGCCCATCACCATAGGTCACGGCGAAGTGCTCGGCATCGCCCAGATACTTCTCAGCCGCTCGGGCTACTCGTGCACCCGTCATCGTCGATTCACCCGTCCCAGCCAATGTGACCTGCCAATCCTGCTCATGATCGATCGAATGCACCGTCACCTTGTCGGTCTTGAGTTCCACGGTGAAATTGCTGTTCATTGCGGCGTAGTCCAGAAAATACGCCTTGATCACCTCAGCTTTGTACCCCAGGCATAGCACGAACCTCCTGAATCCCCAGTGGGCATAGGTGTGCATGATGTGCCATAGAATGGGCCGAGTGCCGATCGGCACCATGGGCTTCGGCACGACCTGCGTCTCCTCTTTCAGACGCGTACCCAAACCTCCGCACAGCACGAACACGGGAACCGTAGATGGATCTACCTTCATAATGTTCCACTACCCTGTTGCCGCAACACTCGCCTTCGTATGCGATCCGTCCGCATTTGCCCCCCACATTAATTGGCCAAGTGCCGGCGTGGCCCTCATCTGGCGCAGCACACCCCGACCTCCGTCGCATGGGGACAACTAGCGGCCCCGCCGTATAAGGAGCGGGGTTGCGCCGCGATAACCCCCAGTATTCCCCCTGCAGCGATGATGAACAGCGGATTAAACATGTGGTTTAGAAGGTTGTCGATACTGTACAGACCCGCAACCACCGCCAACACTGCGGTCGGCGCTAGGGTGCGATCGTGCCATAATTGCACGGGATATCGGCGAACGAACATCAGCAATGGAGCCAAATGCGCAGACAGCATGGCGGCAAGCCCTACCGTACCCGTACTCCCCAGGGCGATTATCCACAGACCGTCGGTCACGGACAAGTCGGTGTCGTCTTCCGCATAAACGCGGGCTCGACCCCACCTGCCCCAGCCAAAGACGGGGCGCTCCAAAGCCTTCTCGATCAGAATATCCTCGTTTTCGAGGCGAAACTGCAATGACTCACCGCGCCGCGAATGAACTCTGGACGAGGCCGAGACGAGCGGTTCGCCAGACCACGTTCCCGAGGCACGGAGCAACGTATAGGCCGGGGCGGCCAGGAGCAGCAGGTACACCGGCAGTGCCGTGCGAGCACGCCTTGCAGAGAAGAGCACCAAGAGACCGAAGACAAGCAACGACAGAGCGGCCATGTTCTTGCACCCTATGGTCACGAGTACCAGCAGGGCGACGAGAGACCCGCCCGAGAAAAGCCAAAGACGCCTGAGATTGCGCGTCGTCCATAACCACATCCCGACAAGGGAAGCGACGGTCATGAACATACCAACGGCCAACCCGGTACCCATGAACACCCGGGGCCGTGAACCCCACTTGCCGAACTCACCCGCGTACTCGATTCCGGAACCCGGAAGGCCATAGATATACCACGCCAGGTTGGGGCTCATGCGGATTTCCCATAGGCAAAACGGTACATAAATAAGCCCGCCGACAACGAGAAATACGGCCAGCTCCTTTAGCGCCCGGAAGTCCGTGAAGTAGACACGACCGATATAGTAGGGCGCCCCCCACATAATCAGGTGTTCGGCGACGGCGGAGAATCCGTCATAGACTCCGAGCCCGTTGCTCAGCGACGAGGCAAACGGACAAAGACACCAGATCAACATCGGTACGTCTAGCAGACGCGGGTTAAAGGAGAACAGGCGCACGGGGTCGAAGACCGCCGCGGCCAGCAATGCGCCCACGTTGGTCGCCGAGACCTTCGTGTAGTCCGGAAACCCGGGGATGTCATAACCGGCGGACGGCAGAAACATCCACGCGAAAAGGAATGAGACCAGCACCGCCCGTCTCGGCGGCAGGACCAAAAAGATCACCAAAATCGCCGGGATCCAGCCAAACAGGACAATGGTAACCATGTCGCTCATTGCCGCAGTCCGACGCCGAGTCCCCTTCGATCTGCGCCAGAGGCCCGTTCGATTACGCCGCGGTAGAAGTCCAGCATCCGCTCCGTGATCGCCCGAGGATGATACCGCTCTTCGGCGTCGATGCACGCTTGTCGACCCAGCCGCGCCGCGAGGGCAGGATCGCCGAGGAGGGTGAGTATCTTCTCCGCAAGATCTCTCGGATCGTCCGGGAGACACAGCAGACCGTTGCGGCCGTCCTGGATCATCTCCGGAAGACCGCCGACCCGCGAGGCAATCAACGGACTGCCGAAGGCCATCGCCTCCAGCGCCGTCATCGGGAAGTTCTCGTATCGCGAACACACCACAGTCACGAAGCAACGACGGCGCAACTCGACGATTCGCGACGGCGGCTGGGCCCCGAGCCACACGACTCGACTGCGAACGGACGCATCTCCAAGCCTGTCCGCCAGGTACGCCTCGGCCGACCACGTCCACCCGCCCTCGTCGACAAGCCCTCGGTCAGGCCCCACAAGCGTGAGGCGACTGGAAGGATGAATGGCGCCGACCCGCCCGAATGCCCCCACCATCGTGTCCGCCCCCTTGCACCGATCAAAGCGCCCGACGAAGAGAATGCTCTCAGGGTCGCACTGGGCCGCGCTCCACCGTTTCGCCTCGGCCACGGGGGCGATTGGATTCGGGATCACCTTCGCGTGCGGCAGGGCCAAACCGTAGGCCTCGCGGGCTCGGCGGATGACATCCTCCGACGGGGCCGTCACCGCCGCCGCCGCCCTGAGCGCCCGCCCCTCGGCCCGTATCCGCTGCCGCGAGGCCGCGTCCCGCCCAAGACCAAGACTCGGAGCGACGAGAAACCACGGGCCGTGCAGCCTCACCACCACCGGGACCTCGCTTCGCTCAGCCAGGTGGCGGGCCACACCAAAGGCCTCCTCGATCTCGACAATCTGCACGCCCGCCTCGCGGGCCAAGAAGCCGACTCTTGATCGAAGGGACGCGGCCAGGCTCACCGGCCACCAACGCCGCGGGGCAAGACGGTGGCCCAGGAAGTCGACCAATCGCCTGCCCAAGGGGCGTGATCCCCGCTCCGCCCAAGCGTCGAGCACGAACGGCTCGGGCGAATCGCTCTCTCTACGAAGGGCAAGGACGTAAGGGCGATGGCCCATCCCCCGCAGAGCCTCGACCAGATGGGTCGTGTAAGTGACGACGCCGTTCGCTGAAACGCCCTGCGGCCAGGCGGGGCTGACATACGCCACGCCGAGGGCACCGTTTATGGTGTGCTGCCGACCAGGCAACGGCTCACCTCTCAATGTCCGCGCAACGCGCACGACATGATTCGCCAAGATTCGATCGAGAACGGCTCGAGACACAGCGTCTTGAAAGCGTGCTTGCGAGCCGTTTTCAAGTTCCCCGCACCGAGCGCCCACCAAGCCCACTTGCGATGCGTCGCCGGAACGGACTCATCGCCCTCCTCTTGGGCTTCCTGCCCGGGCGTCGGCGTCGGAGGATCGAGTCCTCGCCGCGAACGGGCGGCGCCGACCACCGCGGCGACCTGTTCGTTGAGTTCACGGCGGCGCAGGACGCATGTGTTCTCGGCGTGCTGCCGGTACTCATAGAGCACCTCCGGAATGTTGGCCAGCCGCCCTTGCTCGGCGAGGCGCAAGTACATATCCCGGTCTTCGGCCAGCGTAATCTGCCCGCGAAACCGCCCGATGGCGAGCATCGCCTCACGGCGCATCATGTACCCGCCGGGAACGTAGAAACCATCCAGGCGTAGATTCGCCTCCACGATCTCGTCGTGGGTCGTTTCGAGATTGACCATACGGAGCGGGGCCCTCTCCGGATCGACCAACAGCACCCGACAGCCGACCAGGGCGCAGCCCGGGTGATCGTCGAGGTAGGCCGCCTGCCGGGCGAGCCGCTCGGGAAGGGACACATCGTCGGAGTCGGACTCGGCTATGTAGACCCCGGCGGTCATCCCCACGGCCTCGTTCCGCGTCGCGGTGATGCCCCGGTGCTCACGCCTGACGAACCGAACCCGCCGATCGACCTCGGCATAGCGCTTCAGGATCCCCGCTGATCCGTCGGTCGAACCGTCGTCGATGGCGATCAGTTCGAGATCGCCGTAGGTCTGCCCGAGGATGCTCTCGACAGCCTCTCCGACGAACCGCTCGCAGTTGTATACGGGCATCACCACGCTGACCGTGCAGCTCGTGCCCATGACCCTCTATCCGTTAGGGCAATTGAAGCCACTGAAAGAGAACGGATAACGCCACGACGGTCCCCGCCGTGAAACTCGTCCACGTTCGCAGTCCGATCGTGCGTCCGCCCCAGCGTCGGCGATATCGCTTAAGAAACGCATACTTCGCGGAGCGAATCGCCAACACTGCGCCACCCAGGGCAAGAGTAAGCAAACCGAATGAGCGGATAGGCGCTCGATCAATGAGACGGCCGACAACCGAGGCGAGGGTCCAGGCGACCACGGCCACGCCCGCAAACCACAGGCTGACTACAGCCGTCACGGACCAGCCGAGCAATCTCGCAGACCTGATCGGCGGAAGCACCCAGGTGAACCCCTGCGAGAGTATCCAGCGTAGGATCGGCCGCCCGACAAGGGGCAATGCCCCCAGCCGAAAGTACCGTTCATGCAAGGTCGAGGCAAAGGCGACGCGCCGCTCGAGGTCATCGCCTAAGATCCGCGGAATCTGCAAGATCGGTACGACCTCCATGCCGTAACGCTCTACGGCCCGGTCCAGCAACGGTCCAAACTCGTCCAGTCGCAAACGCCCCCACTCCGCGTGGACCGTGGTGAAATCGAACGCGTGAAACAGCATCACTATGACCGACCCGGCCGGCAGACGCCTGCCCTGATCGGTCAACTGCTTAAGCCCGTAAACATCGACCGTGCGCGGCATGAGACGCAACGGCGGGACCGTCCCGCAGCAGGTGGGAATTCCCGCCGAGAGCAGCTCGAATCCGGCATCGCCAGCCGCCCGGACCGTCGCTTCATCAAAACTGTTCCAGGGCGGCACGAAGACCGAGACCTCCCTGCCGGCCAGCTCCTCTACCTCTCGCTTGGCCGTCCGAAGAATCTCGCACTGCTCATCCGCCGGGAGACCGACGAACTCCGTCCCGTATTCAGGAAGCTGCTTCCAGGTGTGATGGGTAAGACCATGAACGGCCGGTTCGCACAGCCCGTCACCGATCGCCTTGCGGAGCAGAGCCAGCCGAGGTCCGTCGTCACGCAAATGCACGATGCCCGTCTCGCCGGCGTCGTGCGGGTTCACGCTCTGCCGGGGCGTGACCGCGCAAAGCCAGGGCCATCCCCGCTCCGCCAACTCCCGCTGCACCATCTCCTCCACCTCGAACCGCGCGGCGCAAGAGTCGCTGTATGCAGCCCCGTAGTCGTCATAGCGAATCACGAGGTGAACCGGCGCGTTGGTTCTCGTTATTCTTGCCACGATTATGGGGGCCCGGATCTAGAGACGCGAAAGCCGGCAACCCGGGTGTTCAGGTCTGTCCCTTCAATAATAGCAGCGGCCACACACTTCGCTCCCGATGGATTGAGATGACCGTCATGCCGGAAATACTCATTGAGCGTGATCCGATCAATAAACTCTATCACGTTAATTCCTCTATCCCCGAGCTTCCGAACATAGAGCGCAACCAGCTCGGCATAACGCCGGTACCGTGTCTCTTCTTTTGTGGGGATGATCGCGACGTGGAAGTTCATCCCACGCTCCGCCGCGAGATCTCGCATGGCTTCGGTGTACGTCATCACCTTGTCGACGTTCTCGGGGCTGTATTGCCACAGACGCCAGGGAAACGGCGACTGTGCCGACCCCTCATGGCACAGTAGACGGAGTTCAAGGTCGCGTGCATCACGGAACCGATTCCATGCACCGGAAACCAGGGCACGCACGCTTCGCAAGTTCAACCTGGAGCGCGCCGTGCTCAACCACAAGCGTGGTCGTTCCAATTCCTGGAGTTCGGCCCTCTTTGCGCTATAGTCCTCTTCCGTGTAGCGGACGCCCTCGGCCTTGTATTTGGGCACGAGGTAGCCGTCGGAAACCGTGTATCCCAGGTCCGGCACAAGGTTGTCGAATCTAAGGTCGTTGCTATAGAACAAATACACGACGTCGGTCCCGGCGAACCATTCGCAGCTCCGAAACCGTTCAAGGATACCCGGGGAACCGTAACCCGACACCCCGAGGTTGTATGCATCGATCCCGCCGGCCGCGAGCCGCTCGATGTGCTTGTCGATGGTCTCGGATTGATCAAGGGCATGACCGTACGCAAAGGAATCACCGAGCAGAAGCACTCGGGGGCCCTCATGGGTGTGGGGCTCGTCATCGCGGTGTCCCAGTGAGTTCGTGCGGTACTCCGCCTTGACGATCCCATCATTATAATAACCACGAAATCCCGGAGCAAGCTTGTATCCCGTCGTCTCATCCTTCATGTAGCGCCCCCTGAGCGCCCACGCGGGACTCTTCAACCGAGGGGAAAGTGCGTAGACCGCGCATTCGCAAATCAAAAGCGCCAGATAGGCGGCCACAACCGCGAGCAACGGGCGGCAGACGAGCTGAATCATCAGCGAGTCAGGCACGAACGCCGCCAGCAGTACAAGTCCGACGCCGATCAATGACAGCAAGACCTGAGTCTCACCGAAGCCTGACCCCCCGCCGCCTATGCCGATCCAATCCGCCGACAGTGCCGCAACCGCCGTACTGACGCCCAGCAACGCTAGGCCCCTTCGTACGTTCCGGTACGGACTCTTATCCTGCTTCATTGTTCCAGGATCGCCCTCCGTCTGACCGGTCGTCGCAAGGTCCGATAGAGTGTCCAAGCTCCTTTGCGGACTCCGGCGATAAGTGCGCTGTACTCCCAGAAGCTGATCCAGGTCCCGCGCAACGACCGCCGCACGGCGTTCACCTGGAGAATCCGGCGGCTTCGATCCGCCCAATGGAACTTGTAGGATGCGTCCCCCCGCTTCATGTCGTACTCCGTGGCCCCCTCCTCGATCGCGTGCCGGATCGCGTGGGGCATCATCACCTTCCCCAGCCGCAGGTCGGCGTGTTCGGGATCGTAGCTGCAAGCTTGGAAGAACACCCGCCCCTCGAACAGAAACGTAAGCCACAGACACGCGGGGTGACCGTCCAGCCTCACCACCCAGAACCGCAGGCAGCCCGCCCGCTGGGCGACGATCGCCTGCTCCGGCCAGGCCAAGTAATCACGGTCGAACCAGTGGCCGTAGCGGGCTTGCTTGTAGACGATCAACCGTTCGAGCATCTCCTTAATCTCGCCCTCTTCCGTGCAGAGCTGGAAACTTACATCGCTGAACTTTCGTTGCAGCAGGTTGAGCTGGTATTTCATCCCCCGCCGCGTGCTGCCCCCCAGACCCGCGACGAAATCGTCCCACGTCGCCGGAAGTCGCGTATAGGGACAGACCGTCTCCGGACCGCGATGGAGCCGAAACCGGTGCCCGACCTGGCCACGCTCGAAGATCGCCAACGTCGGCGAATCGCTCGAAATGCTGTCCAGGTTCACCGCCCCCCACCGGACGGCATTGCGCCTCAGGCATTCGAAGGTCTCCCGAAGAACCGCCCGGCGGAATCCCAGTCGGGCAATGACGTCCAGATAGTCAGCTCCGCTCTCCGGGCTGCCCAATAGGGCCAGCCGGCGATGGCGCGAGAACCGATGGCCAACCGTTTCGACGTAGAACGGCGCCGCCCCGACAAGCTCGCCGTCGTCCTTGCGAACGAGCACCACCGTGAGCGACCGGCCTTTGCTGTAGGTTCGCCAGAACGGCAGCAGCGAAATGGATGAGAGGAAAAACGACGTCGGCGTGTCGCTGGCTTTGAGCAGCGCGTCCCATTCCTCAGCCAAAGCGGCGAAGCCGTCGAAATCCCGAATCAGCGTGCTCGAAAGCTCGCCAACGGCGGATGGGCCGAGTTCCTCGGCACAGGCGGGCCCGCTCGAGCGTCCATCGACGCGGCCCGCCGACGACGTCCTCGGTCGCACGCCGCCCAGCCCCATCGCCTCAACCAGCGACGCCCGCACCGTGTCCAGATGGGGGCGTGTGAAGGGCAGCACCACTCCGACGAACGTCTTGAACAGCTCCACCGACGCCCGCCACCCGAGTGGCTCGTGCCCCCAGCACTTCACGGCGAACTTCAGCGCTTGCCCCCATTGCCCTGCACGGGCCAAACGCCGACTCTGGGCGCCGTAGTGCAGAACAATCGATTGCCGGTATGAGGAGACTCCGGACTGCTCGTCGAACCTCGGGACCTCGATGTGCTCGCCGCGATCGAGGCGGTCGCTACCCGTTCTGAAACGCTCCTCACGAAGCTCCATGACCAGCGAACGATAGAACTGTATCGCCTTCCTGCGGGCCACATTACTTGAGTTCGCATGCATTCGATAATGATAAAGATGCTTCGGGATGCACCCGAACTTGAACCTCTCCGTGGCCCGCATCCACATGTCCACATCATTGGCCATGTACAATTCTTCGCGAAACCCTCCGACCTGGCGGAAGACCTCAGCCCATGCCATGGTACTCATACCATTGAGCCCGTTGCGCCCGTGCGTGTATTCACTGGCGATCACCTCAGGCTGACACGGCGTCTCTTCTCGGCCGACCTCATTTCCCCGGGCGTCAATCAGGAGTTCCCAGCACCCGGCACCGTGCAGCTCCGGATGGGCGCGCACGAACTCGACCTGTTCCTGAATCCGCCGCGGGTCGCACAGGTCGTCGCCGTCCATGAAGGTAATCAGCTCTCCACGCGCAGCCAGAAGTCCTGCGTTCAGTCCGGCGGGCTGCCCGCGGTTTTCCTGGCGGATCACACGCAAACGAGGATCGTCGATCTGGGACAGAATCTCCGGCGTAGCGTCGGTCGAACCGTCGTCTACGACGACCAGTTCCAGATTCTTATGCGTCTGGGCGAGGATGCTTTCGGCCGCGGCACGGACGTACCGCTTCTCGTTGTAAACGCTCATCACCACGCTGACCAGCGGTTCGCCCGTCTTATCGCCCGTTGTCGCAGGCCCATTCATGTATTTCCGCGCCCCCGGCCTGATCCTCATCCGCGGCGAGATGAATCCGCTCAGTCTCCCGGTCGCTCAGAGCGGCAGAGCCCAAGGATAGCCCACCCGCCGCATCGTCTTGCGGGCATAGCGCCAGACGTAGTACCGGTCGATCAAAGAGAGCTCCTTTCTCCAGATGCCGGCTTCCCCCCGGCGAAAGAAGCCCTCAGGCTCCCGCCGTGTTGTGCCCTCCTTGCGCATCGCACCGAACAGGGATATCCCCGGTGATCGACCTTCACGCTTCACCTTCGTGAACTCGCATGCTCGAACAATCTCATCGATGAGTTTTCCATCGTAGGAGAGGCCCAGAAAATCGAACATGCGCCTGAGCTCGGCATGGGCGTCGCCCAACAGGTTCTCGTATCGGACCTCCGCCGTCTGTCCTTGGCCGAGGCGGTCAATTGCCTCCCGGGCTCCCAGAACAGACCGCTGCCAGTCGAGGGCCGCCTCTCGCGGATGGGCCGGAGCCCACGATGCTCCCCAGCTTCTCCCGGCCGCCAGAAGCGAGGCGACCGCGTCCCGGGCGTCGCGCAGCACGTGAATGAAGCGGGCACACGGGAGCAACTCAATGATCTCCGGAACCCAGGTCGCGTGGGCCGGCGTCTTGTCGACGATGAACCGCCGTCTGCCCAGCGCTCTAATGGGCTCGGCGAACACGCGAAGGAACATGTCTTTGAGCAGCTCCGCGAAGCCCTCGTAGGTCAGATAGTTCCGCAGCCCGATGCCCCGGTCACGTCCCTCACGCGAGGTCGTGTGCCATTGTCGCAGACACGGTCCCAGAAAGTGGCTGAATATCATCGACTCCTGGCAGGCCAGAACCTCCGGATGACTTCCCAAGAGGCTCTGAACCCACGTGGTCCCGCTCCTTCCAGCCCCGATCACAAAAACAAAAGCCGAACCATCGAGTATCCGCGACTCATGCTCCTCCTTGCAGGTCGTCGCCAGGGTCGTCTCCATTGGAGCGTCAACCTGTCTTATTGGCATCTCTTGCCCCCTGATCTCCTAAATCTCGTATCCCCAGCGGGCGGCCGACTCGCCTAGAAGCTCCCGGCACCGCTCCACACTGATCTGAGGCTTGGCCATGCGCACCCGCGGATCAAGCATGACCTTGTAGGCCCGCCGCAGACGCTCCGTGAAGGGCAGTCCCGCAAACTCGCAAATCCCGCGGAGCGTCTCCTCGGGAACCTGCTGGACATCCTCCAGACGCACCGCGCAATACTGCCGCGGAAACAGCTTGGACAGCCGTTCCCCCTCCTCCGTGGAAACCCGCCACGCGAATAGAAACCACTCGTAGGGCTTCTTGATCGTACTCAGCATCTCGTTCAAATCGGGATAGAGGCTGGCAAACGTCCGCTTGCGAATCGCAATGCCCGGGCTTTGGTTCTCGAAGTTCGACGACCAGATCTGGCTCTTTGACGCGCTGCTGCCGAATGGATCCCTCATTATCTGGACGAAAAGGGCGTCCGGCCACATCGCCCGCAGCCACCGGACCCTGAACAGATTGATCGGCAGCTTATCCATGAGACGGTCCCGGCCGGCGAACCTCATAATCCACCCGAAGGCCCGCTCCAGCGACGCCTGGGCCTGCGGACACAGGTCGCTCTCGTCGAGATAGACCTTCCCCTGGGGCTCCCCCTCGCGCCAATGGAACTTAAGCTCGTTGATCGCTGGCAGGGCTTGGTACCAGATCGGCCTCGGCTCGTTCAGAAACAACACCTCCCCCTGGTGCCCCAGCACCTTTCCGACAATCGTCGTGCCGCTCCGCTCTGAACCGACTATGAAGATGGGTCTCACCATCGGCACCGGCGTACGCCATGCGCGCACACCCGGAATGCGACGGTACGCCTCGCCCAGCCCTGCGCCCCTGGCGATCCTCTCGCCAAGCCCCAGCCCGCGCACGCCGACATAGCGTACCTTTGCCTCGGCCTTATCGAGTACGGTGTCGAGCGTGCAGCGCAATCTGAGCCAGCGGTTCGCGTCCGCTGGACCCGGGGCGACGTCGATCGGGCGACAACTGACCCCGCGGTAGTCCTCCCGCGTCGGAAGCCGCACCTCCTGCACTGATTGGCGGTCCGTCTCATCCTTCACCCCAGTGGCGTTGGACGCACTCATGGCATCGCTCTCCAGTCGTCGCCGGTCGTCGCCGCTCCTCCCGGCCCTCGTCCGCCGTGCCCCGATGACTGCCCTGCCCGCCTCACCTGTACTCGGTGCTCCATTCCGCCGGCATGTAGCATAGATCGCCTTGCTCGAAGGGCACCCGCCCGGTGCCGCAGACATCCGCCGTGACCACCTCGATCGTGGCCGCCTCATCTACGCCGTCGACGCGGTTGGCCACCGCATCGTTGAGCCGGGCCCGAACCACATACGACCCGGGCAACAGATTCAGTGAGGGCAACCGACATCGCACCGTTCCCCCCTCCGTCACGTCGGGCAGAGTGTCCATCGCCGAGTGGGTCTTCGCGTGAAACACAACCTGCCCGAGAACGTTTAGGAACGCCAGGTTGAACCGCGGCCGGCTCAGTCGACGATGGCAGGCGAACTCAAGCTCGACCACCAGTTCCTCACCCACGGGAACTCGGTCAATCGGGCGACCCTCGCCGTCGAAAAAGCGGATCGCCGTATACCGCACCTCGCCCGTGCCCTCACGGTCGGTGCGATCGGCGAGCGGAACCGCCGCCGACCGAACCAAAGACGCGTGATAACGCTCGACGACCTCCTCCGGTTTGCCCTCGTGAATCTTCGCACCGTCCTGGAGGATGACCGCCCGGCTGCACAGCGATCGGACGGCGTTCATGTTGTGGCTGACGAACAGCACCGTCCGTCCGCTCGTGGCGACGTCCTTCATCCGACCCAGGCACTTCCGCTGAAACTCAGCGTCGCCGACCGCGAGCACCTCGTCCACGAGAAGAATCTCCGGCTCCAGGTGAGCCGCGACGGCGAACGCCAGGCGGACGTACATCCCGCTGCTGTAGTGCTTGACCGGCGTGTCCAGAAACTTCTCCGTGCCCGCAAACGCGACGATCTCATCGAACCTGCCGGTGATCTCGCCCCGCCGCATCCCTAACATCGCGGCGTTCAGATAGATGTTCTCGCGCCCGGTGAGCTCCCGGTGAAACCCTGTCCCCACCTCCAACAGACTCGCCACCCGCCCGCAAAGCTCGATCCGCCCCTCCGTCGGCTCGGTGATACGGGAGAGAACCTTCAGCAGCGTGCTCTTCCCGGCACCGTTGCGACCGATGATCCCGATCACCTCGCCCGGGGCGACATCGAAAGTCACGTCCCTAAGGGCCCAGATCGTTTCCTCCTCGCTGGCGGCCTCGCTCCACCTGCGGAATCGGCGCCACGGGGCGGCCACGGTATCCACCAGCATCTCGCGAAAGTTCCGGTTGACCCGCTCGCGCAGACCGATCTTGTAGCGTTTGCCGAGGTTCTCGATTCGAATCGATGGTCTCATGCCAAGGCGACTACGCTATATCCGCGAAACGCCGCTCCACGCGGCGAAAGTAGGCCAGCCCGCCGCCGAACACCAAGGCCGTCGCCGCCGCAGACACACCCAACTGCCCCCATGACATGGCCTGCCCCAACAAGGCCCCTCGATAGCCGGAAATAATGCCGGTCATAGGGTTCAGTGCCAACAGCCACTGCCATCTCTCCGGCACGAACGACACTGGATAGATCACCGGCGAACAGAACATCCAGATTTGCACGAGGAATGGGATCACGTATCGAAAATCACGGTACCCGACGCTCAGGGCGGAAAGCCAGAACCCCACACCCAGCGCCGCGGCGACCGTCAGGACCATGAGCACCGGGGTCAAAAGCACGAGCACAGGAGGCGCCACGCCGTAGTACAGCATCAAGCAGGCGAGGACGCCGAACGAAACGAACAGGTCGATCAGCCCCGCACCGATCGACGCACAGGGCACCAGAACGCGCGGGAAGTATATCTTGGTGATCAGATGGGCGCTGTTGACCAGACTCGTGCCCGAGAGATTGATCCCGTTGGCAAAGAACGTCCACGGCAACAACGCCGCATAGACGAAGACCGGATACGGCAAGCCCTCCGTGGGGATCTGCGCGATCTGCCCGAAGAGGACTGAGAACACCACCATCGTCAGCACGGGCTGGAGAACCGTCCAGGCGACGCCCAGCACCGTTTGCTTGTAGCGGACCTTGATGTCCCGCCACGTCAGGAACAGGAGCAGCTCGCGGTACTCGACCAGTTCCGCCCAATCGATCGGAATCCACCCGGTCCGCCGCTGAATGATCTTCACGGGTGCCTGAGGCCGGTCCGCTCCGGCTGCGGTCGACGCCGCGGCAGACCTCCTTGTCGACTCTTCCTCGCCGCTCGTCGAGCTTCGTTCGATCGTCTCGATCAGATTGCTCAAGCCCACGCTCTGTGCTGATCTGGCACCCACGTAAGAGCCTATTCCACTGGAGGTGTGCCCCGCCTTCCAAGCGGTGGAGTCACGAGGTGGAACCTCGTGCCACATTGCCTACCACGATAGGGCCTAAACAAAGCTGGAGCGTTCACGCGCGCTGCGAAATCCGCTCCGCGCAAACTCCGTCCCCGTCGGATGCACCATGATTCTGGCGCAACCTATTGGGGAGCAACGATTTATGTTCCGTCGCCCCGCGGGTGCCACGGTCGGCGCCCGGCGACAAGGACCAGCAGGACGCGGCGAATCCGATCAGGTCACGACCGCGTGCCGCGCGGCGATCCGCCGTCTTCGCGACGGCTCCAACTCGCATATCGCCTGAGTCCGAAAGGACCCTTGAATCGACTCCGCCAGGGTCCGGCCGGTGCACTCCCTGGTCTTCGAAAGCGGCGCGAACATACGTGTCTTTCCCAACGGCTGCACCCTTACGCCCGTGCCGCTCGCGCGGTTCGTCAGCACCGGTTCACGCGGCTCTTCGGTACCGCTACCGTCACAACCGACAATCGGCCAATGGATGGGCCGGAAACGGGCTAACCATTGCCCGCGTCCAAACAGCATGATGCTACCAGCCTACGTTCCACTTGATCCCCGCAACCATGCCATGCCTTCGCCATGGCTCAGGGCGATCGCCCCCTGCAAATGAACCCCTTTCCTCATCGACGGACATTCTAGCCCGGTCCATCCCCGGTACAAGTCGGGGAAAGGGGGTTCGGTGTCACCAGAACTTTTTCTCGGACCTTGCAGGATTCGGACGTCGCTGCGAGCTGGAACACCTTTCCGCCTGCCTTGCCAAGCCTGCCAAACCGATGCCCAGCCTTTCCGGAATTTCCAGGAGTAACGCCGGGAAACGACCGCACGCCTGCGCAGTTGCCGCGGCGAGCGTGTCCCCCCAAGTTTCGGCACCGACGCGGATGGGGTTTCCCCGCGTGACGGACGGATCCAACGGGGGAGGTTTTCGCGACCGCAGCAGCGACGAAGCTCATCGACCTTGCCCCAGTTGAAGCATAGCTTGCAGTTGGGTGGCAGCACGACAACCGGCCGGTCCGCCTCTACGGTCTGACGCCGTTCTCGGACCCACGCCAATCGGACGGGGCGAGGCTTTCAGCTCCGGGCGGATCTGAGCGGGAAGTGTCGCTCGATGCCCGGCAGACTGTGATCGAGGCGGAGGGCCGCGGTGCAGCCGTGACATCGGCCCGGCCGTTTCCGCCGCCGTTCGATCGGCTTGGCGCGGTCCTTTGGACGATAGTCAAGCAGAAAATGTCGACCCAATACGACATCGCGATCGTCGGCGGCGGGATCGTCGGTCTCGCAACCGCTGTGGCTCTTTCCGAGCGAACGCGGTACGCGTTGATCGTCATCGAGGGCGAATCCAGGCTGGCCGCCCATCAGACGGGGAGCAATAGCGGTGTGATCCACGCCGGGCTGTACTACGCGCCAGGCTCGTTGAAAGCCCGGCTGTGCGTCGAGGGACGCGAGCTCATGTTTCGGTTCTGCCAGGAGCATGGCGTTCCGTTCGAACGCTGCGGGAAGCTGATCGTCGCGGTCGACGACGAAGAAACGGCCCGGCTTCCAGCCTTGGCCGAGCGCGGGCAAGCCAACGGACTCACGGGGCTGAAAACGCTGACGCCAGGCGAGATGCGGGCCGTGGAACCCCACGTCGTGGGCCTTGCCGGCTTGTGGGTTCCTCAAACCGGAATCGTGGACTTCGCCCTCGTCGCGCAGAGGATGGCGGGCATCCTCCGCGCCGCCGGTCACGAGGTGCGGACCGGATTTTGCGTTCGACGTGTGGAGCGCGACGCACACGGCCTGCGGCTGCTTTCGGCCGGCGGGACAGTTCACGCGCGGTTCCTGATCAACTGTGGCGGGCTGTGGTCGGACCGCGTCGCCGGATTGTGCGGCGTGCACCCGCCGGTGCGGATTGTTCCCTTTCGGGGCGAGTACTACGAACTCGTTCCACAGGCCCGCGCGCTTGTTCGGAATCTGATTTACCCGCTCCCCGATCCGCGGTTTCCGTTCCTCGGCGTGCACTTCACGCGAACGATCGACGGCCGGGTTCTCTGCGGGCCCAATGCCGTGCTGGCGTTTCGGCGCGACGGCTATCGGTGGCTGGACATCTCCGCCCGAGACGTCCTCGAGACGCTGACCTACCCTGGCACATGGCGCCTCCTCGGGACCTATCCGTCCGTGTGTGCGTCCGAGATACGTCGATCCCTTTCCAGGCGTCGGTTTGCGCGATCGTTGCAGACCCTGGTGCCGGATGTCCGCAGCGCGGACCTGGTCCCGGCTCGTAGCGGCGTGCGCGCTCAGGCCGTCGATCCCCAAGGACGGCTGGTCGATGATTTTCTGATCATTGAAACCCCGGATGCCCTCCACGTGCTCAACGCTCCGTCGCCCGCTGCCACCGCTTCCCTGGCCATCGGTCGCCACATCGCGGATCGAGCGACGGAACGGTTTGAACTGCCTCGGCTATAACCGGGCACCAGAGCCTTGCTGTTACCCACAAGTAGAGCGCCTTTCGCGATGCCAGCGAGGCTCGTCCCGGAGGGACGATTGACAATAGCCCAGCGTTTCAACGCTGGGAGCGCGGATGCCCAAGCAACGAAGTCCCGTAGGGACGGCTGCGTGCCGTTCAGTCGTCCCTCCGGGACTCGGACCGTTCTTCGACCTGTATCCCCAGCGATGAATCGCTGGGCTATTCTCGCGCCGTGCCTACGGCACGAACGCTTTTTCTTGCGCGTGAAAGCCCTCCGCGTCGGAAAATGGGGGTAACAGCAAGGCCAGAGCCGGTGGGCGCAGCGAGTGTATTCAGAAGCTCGGCGACTGTCGGGCATTTCACGCGCCGCACCGGCGACCGCAGCCCTGCGGGGTTGGGGATCGGGGTTTGGGGGTTGGCGAGGCCGGGGGCGGCATGGGTCACGCCATGATCCGTTTGCGAGTTCCCTTGGGGCAGCCGCTTCGGGCGGGTCCGCCCGCGAAAGAACGCTGCGGGTGATCGGCGGGGCGTACCTGGTCCGGTCGCGATGGGCGTTATGTTGACGAAAAGTCGGCCCCGTCCGATCATTACAGCACTATGTTTACCTTGATTGGAAAAGTGTCGTTGGTGTCTGGCAGCGCGCGCGGAATCGGGCGTGCGATCGCGATCATGTTGGCGGAGGCCGGCAGTGATGTCATTGTCAACTACGTGTCCAATCGGGAGGCGGCGGACGAGGTGGTCGACAAGATCAAACAACTCGGGCGCCGGGCGATCGCGTACCAGGCGGACGTGTCCAAGAGGGGACAGACCGTGGAGATGGTCGAACAAGCCCAGAAGGACTTCGGCCTCATCCAGATTCTGGTGAACAACGCGGGGATCACCCGCGACCGCTCGTTCCTGAAGCTCAGCCCCGAGCAGTGGCACGAGGTGCTGCTGGTCAACCTCAACGGCCCGTTCAACCTCATCGGCCAACTGCTCCCCAACATGGTGGAATCCAAATGGGGTCGGATCATCAACATCACCTCGATCGTCGGGCAAATCGGCAACTTCGGACAATCCAACTACGCGGTCGCGAAAGGCGGGTTGATGGCGTTCACCAAAACCTTGGCCAAAGAGGTCGCCACGAAGGGCATTACCGTCAATGCGGTGTCGCCCGGCTACATCGAGACCGACATGACCGCCGTCGTTCCGGATAACGTCTTGGACAGCGTGCGAGAGCTGACTCCCATGGGGCGGCTCGGCAGGCCTGAAGAAGTGGGTGCCGCCGTCGTATTCTTGGCGTCCCCCGAAGCATCCTTCCTGACCGGGCAGATAATCAACGTTAATGGAGGGATGTATATGTAGCAGGGGGCGGTCTGATCTCGGAGTCTCTTGGGCGCCACTCTCGCCGTACGAAAGAACCACTCGAATGATAACTTGGCCGAACTCTCTGATTCCAGCTATCGCTGAGCACCGATGTATATTTGTCCTCGGCGCCGGGGCCTCTGCAGGAGCGAAGGCACCAGACGGTTCTTCGCCGCCCGGGTGGCAGGCCTTGCTTCGTGAGCTAGCCAAGGCAATCACAAGACCCTGTGATCGTACGGTGGCAACGAGTCTCATCGACGAAGGGAAGTACCTGGATTGCGCTCAGATAGTTGCCGACTCGATTCGTCCGCCCGATCTAGAGATGATTCTCCGCGAACAACTAGAGCATCCTGATTTCGGAAAGTCGGAAATCCACACGATTGTGTCAAGGCTGTTGCCGCGGGTGGTCGTTACCACCAATTTCGACGAGCTCTTTGAATCTCACATGCGATCGCGCCGCGCCACGGCCTACAACGTCTGTCGGTACTACGATGGTCACGCCCTTAACCACATCCGATCCGGAGGACGTGTGCTACTCAAGGCGCACGGGTGCATGTCAGACCCTGAGAGAATCATCCTGTCGCGGACTCAGTACTTTGAGGCCAAGAGAGACTTCCCTTCCTTCTTCGCGACGCTAGACGCGCTATTCCTGGTGAATCCAGTACTGTTTGTTGGATGTGGGATGGACGATCCGGATATGCAGCTCTTGCTGGAGAACGTGAATCTGTCTGCCAAAAGTACCTATTCCCACTATGCGGTCGTGCAGAGCGGGAGGCATCCGTCTATCATTCGGGCGACGCAGGCGACACTGAACGTGGAGCTGCTAGAGTACGAACAGGACCACCGGGAGGTTGTTCAAGCGCTCAACGCACTTGAGGACAAGGTTAGTCGGTTCAAGGCACCGTCGACGAGCTACTTTTCGGAGACCCCAGCAGATTTTGACAGCTCGCCCGGAACCCGCTACGCGCGAGGTGAAGAACCATCTCACTAAGGCTCAGGGGAAGGCGTCGGGGGCCTCGTAGTGGCGCAGATGCCGACCCGTCGCCGCCGCTCCGAGATCGGAGCCATCGAGTCCGTCCCCACCCGAACCCGCATAGGGTGGGCGCGGCCCGCGGCAACTCAACCTCCGTTACGTGGCGCGACCGAAGGCGGGTGTACCCCGCCCTACGAATCCAAAGGCGGCCGGTCGCTTGCGTTGGCGCCTCTGATGCGCCGCCCACGGGAGGCGGCGCTACTCGTTCCCACCCGGCGTGCGGACGTTGACCTCGGCGAAGGCTTCGAAATCGACGCGGTTGTAGGTGTAGACCGTGCGGAGGTCGTAGGCCAGCATCGCGGCGACGAGTTGCAGGTCAAAGATCGACGGTCCGGCGACCGGGCGGCGGCGGGCGAGTTCCATCCAGCGGGCGACGATGTCCACCGGAGTGGGCAGTAAGGTCATACCCGGCAACGAAAGGAACAGGTCGATGGCATCCAGCGTTTCGGCCGGCTGTCGGGCGTGAGGGACACGACGGCGGTCGGTCACTACGGAATAGAACTCGGCCAGGATTTGCGGCGTTACGCAGAGTCCGGCGTCGTGTTGGCGCGCTCGCTCAATCAAACTCCGGGAGTCGGCGTGGTATGGAGAGTTCGGGTCGAGGGCGTAGATCAGAACGTTCGTGTCGACTAACGCCGAGTCAGCGGGCATCCCGGTAAATCTCGACCCGTCTCAACTTCTCCGGCGGGAGGGCGACGCCGGGCCAACGGGGTAGCTCCGGCGGCGGACGGTCGTCGCGTTTTATGCGCAGTTGATGAGCCAATGCACCAATGAGTTGTTCGACCATCTTGACCATCCGGTCCGGCCAGCCGTCGACGTTGATGGTAAGCTGTTTCATCGTGCACTTCGCGCGGAAGCGTCGTTCTGCTCCATTCGACAATGTAGCATCGTGGCGAGGCCGCGTCAACCGCTGGGGACCGGCCGCAGCGATTCCGCAACAGCGTAGCGAAGGGCCGGTGGGAGAAGAAGTTATGCATGATTCGGGAGCCGATCACATTCGCAGAGAGGTTTTGGGGGCTGAAGGGGCGGAGCTGGAGCATGGACGCCAGAGGCGGCGTTGCG
>JAZDHF010000297.1:0-8920 GCA_043806315.1 Planctomycetota bacterium
GGTGGGAAACTCCACAATGGCCGGCATGATAGGATCCTCCATGATCCGAAAACACGTCCTGTCGACCTGGTTTATCGTCAAAAAAGCCATGAACCACCGAACGGATTCTAACTTTGCAAAAGTCTAGTTACTAATTACGAAGGGGGACGAGGGTGCGCGCATCGCGGGCGAACCAGAGCCGCGAGCGCGAACGAGCGGATGTTTTAGCGCCACCCCTTGTCGGCGCCAGAAATAGGTATGGTGTCCCCCGTTTCCCGTTTTTCGCGCACCACTGCGGAACCGCCGTGGTACCCCTCGAGCAGTTTCATTTGGTCGGTGGTTAGATTGATGGCCGACGCAGCCTGCAGGAGGAACCTGGCCGCGTTCTTGTCGTCGGGGATTTGTTCTTTGGGGTCGAAGTCTTCGGGGTAGATGGGTTCGCCCGCGGCGATGATCCGGTCGATCTCGGCCTGCAAGCGGCGGTTCGCCTCCCAGGCCCACCAGAGGCGCAAAGCAAAGAGCGCTACGACCAGAAGTCCGACGCCGACCCCGATGCGCTTCAGCCACCAATATCGCGGCGGAATCGGCTCGACCGTCGGTTCTACCGTTGGGGAGTCAGATCGCGGATTGTCGGTTTGCGGCATGACGCGGCTGCCTCGTACGACACGAGGTTACCGCCCAATGCGCCGGGCGCCCACCGAACTGCCAAACCAACGGAATGACTACGCCCCGGGGTGCACGGACAAGCTCGGCTGGTCCGTGGGCTCGTGATGTTTACGCCAGACGGCGACGGCCGAGTCCGACGAGGAGCAAGCCTAGTCCCGCGAGGGCGGCCGCGCCCGGCGCCGGTACGGCTGCGATCGGGCCGAACGTCAGGTTGTCGATTTGAAACCCCCACGCGTGGTCGCTGATGACCACCCGCGAAATCCCCGCTCCCTGGCTGTCGATACCGAAAAAGCCGAGGGTGCCCGACGAGGTCGTCGTGCCGATGAGGTTCAGGCTGGAGTCATAGGCCGAGAAGGTCAACTCCGAACTGGTTGTATACAAGGCGCCCACTGCATCGGCCGCGTTGACGAAGTCGAAGGTCAGGATGCCGTCGCTTCCCGCCCCGCCGCCCGTCACGTCGATCACTCGATTGCTGAACCCAAGGTTCACCACGGCATCGCCGTCCAGGGACGGCAAGGTCACGCCCTGACCCAAAAGCACGTTCGGATCGCTGATGACACCCAACGGAAGCGACTCGAAATCGATCACCGTCGGACTCGAAAATACGCCCGGCGAGTTGATCGACAACGCAGCCCGCGCCGAAACCGGCGTCAATGAGATCGCCCCGGCCGCGCCGACCAACGCGATCAAAACTCTTCGATTGCACCCCGGCGACATTGCTCATTCTCCCCAACAGGATCCACCCGTACACACTCTCCCGAATCCCGAAGCCTATCCGTAACCTACCCAGGCCGCAAGGCCCGTGGCGAACAAAGTGTAAGTCTTTTTTCCCCCGATCTGATAATCGTAACTCCGCCGCCATAAAAAGGTTGCGCGCCGGCTCGCCCTGGTCCGTGAAAAAAGTTACAACCCGGTTTCGAGCATCGCCTCCACCCGTGCCCCTACAATCTGAACATCGGATACGTCCACGGGGCCGCGCGACCGGTCCTCAAGCCCCGCTCCGATCTGACGGACCAATCGCTCGCGGTCCGCCAGCCAGTCGGCCCGCACCACAATGTCCGCGCCGCCCGCGGACCGTACGATGAGGAACCGCTCCAAGACCGCGTCGTCCTGCTCATGGCCCGCAAGTTGGACGGCGTGGGCCGCCCGGTCGAACAACTCCGCGAAGCCCCGTCGCAGTCGGTCAAGGTCGAGGCCGTCTACCCTCATCTCGATGGGGACCGTTTCGACGTACACGACTCGGCGCGTGGGAGGAGACGTGCCCGCCGCTCAGGCCTCGTGCTTGGACAAGGGCAATTGGTACGCCCCGACGTAGCCCTGCTGCTGGAAGTGTGCGAACAACTCCGGCAACGAACGAAAGACCGCCGTCGCGGTTTCGGTGATGAAGGGCGAGGGTTCGTCGTCGGGCCGCCACACCACGTACACCTCCTTGGTGCTCTCGAAGGCGTGCTGCAGCTCCCGTTCGACGCCCGAGGACAGCGCCGGCCTGCCGCCCGGCAACACCGGGATGTAGCTCACGATCATGTCCGATTGGTCGATCAGCTTGAAGTCACGGGCGTAAATCTGGGCGTCGATGTCGCGGGCAATCCGCGTGATGTCGCTGACGCTGAGGGTGAGCGCACGACCGTGGACCTCAAGCACGACGTGGTCCTCGCCGCGCTTGGTCGCCTCACCGGCCTCAAACAAGAGCCGCTTCTCGTCTAAGTCGCCGGGATCGAAGATGATGAACTGTTCCGCGAGCGCATCCCGGAACATCTCGATTTCCGCAAGGATTCCCGGCAAATCAATCACATGGGTCATGGGAAACGAGGGGTACACGCGCTTGCGATACGGCTCGAACATCAACCGGTACATGGTTTGGGCGTTGATTCGCGGGTTGCTTCGCGAGAGGACGTAGGCGTGACCGAAGCCGGCGATCGCCTCCGCCATGGCCTTTGTGACCACGATCTCCTCCTCCCGCCACACCAGGATATCCTTGAGCGTATGCCGCGTCTCGTGCTCGCGCTCCAGTCGCTCATGCACCGCGTCCACGTTGTCCACCAGGGTGATGTAGAGGTCCGCGTCGAGTTCGCGGATTTGGTGATGGTCGAAGGCGTGGAACAGCCCGTGTTTCCAACGGAAGGTCGCGTGGGTGTTGACGATCAGGTCCACGTCATCGCCGGCCACGCTCAGAATGTCCTTGAACACGCTCCGCCGCAAAGCCGTGAGCCGCTGCCGTGGAAGATCGAGGATGCGATGGGGGACGATATCCGGGGCCTCGGCGCACATCCGTTCGCCGACGTTGAAGAGCTTGACCTCGCGCCCGTTGGCCGCGGCGAGATCCACAACTTGTTGCAGGAAGGGTTTCTTGTCGAGTCCGACCTGACCGGTGACGATCGCCCGGACGCCGCCGTGACGCCGCTTGCTCTGGCGATCAGATTGCAACTTGCCCGCCTGAGGGTTCGGCATGATGGAATGATAAGGGAACGATCTAAAAACGGCGAACGTGGCGAAGGTCGCCGCGCGCTCGCCTCTACATTCCGATCTCCCGTTTCCGGTTTCCACACGCCGCCGTGGCGCGCTCGTAGAGGAATTCGGGCGCCAGGTCAGCGCCGGACGGCCAGGAGACTGTGTTGAGCTCCTTGTCGAGTCGGAAAGCGCGAAAGACGGGGGGGCTCTTCAACGGCTCGAAAACCTCTCCCCAAAGCTCGTCGCTCAAATCGACCTCGCCTGCGACCCCGTCCGCGAAACTGAGGCGGATCGTGTAGCCACGGATATACTCCGCATGTTCGAGTTTGGGCGTCATTCGGTCTACTCCAGCGGAGCAATTGGGCACAACGGCTTTCGCTGGCGCACCTAAATCTGCGGGTAGATGTGGCCCAGCCGCCCCCGGCTGGGCGGCAGGGCACAGCGGAGGGCCGCTGTGCCACAAACACCCGAACCCCAAAGTTTGGCTGCGACGGAGCATTAGTAGTCCGCCGGAGCGCCGAACTCCTGCACCCAGTAGGTGGAATACTCGCCGCCGACGCGGACGGCAATGCCGACCTCCGTCCACTTCGGGTCGAGGATGATGTCGCGGTGGGGGGGGCTGTCCATCCACACCTTCATCACCTCGGCCGGCGTCTGCTGACCCGCGGCCAAGTTCTCGCCGATCGCGTAAAAACTGTATTTCCCGACGACCGCGCGATCTCCCGGGCCATAACCCGTAGTCGGATCCGTATGCCCGAAGAAGCTCTCCGCGATCATCTGACAGGCGTAGTCGTCGGCGATGTGTTCCAGGGCGAGGTTACGCGTGACGGGCGGCAGATCGGTTTCCGCCCGCTCAAGATTCACAAGCTGCAGGACCTGGTCGGCCATCCGCTCCGGGTCTTCGGGAGTTATGCACGGGGCGGTCTCGTCGCCGCGACCGCTCGAAGGCGCCGTCGCAAAGCAACCGCTCAGCAGTCCGAGAAAGCCGACGCTCGCCAGGCCGAAAACCCCATTCCGCCGCGTAATCAAACCTACCCTCACAACTCGGCTCGATAAGCCCTTTGCCGTGCTTGACGCACCTATTCTACCTTCCCGACGATGCCCGAACAAGGTCCCGCCATACGGCTGTCATCCGTGACGGAATTGTTACACACAGGCCGCACGACGCGACACCCTTCGACCGCCTATCCGCTCGGACGATGGACCAGTAATAGCGTGATATCGTCCGGCGCTCGCCCTTTCTTCAGGAAAGCCGAGAGGTCGGAGACGAGTTCGTCAACAGCGGCGGCCACCGGTTGTCCAAAACCGTCGCGAAGCGTTTCAACGAACTTGGCCTCACCCAGCGGCGAGCCTGCTTCGTTGCACACCACGGTCCATCCGCGAGTGAACAAAGCCAAGGTCTCACCTTCTGCGATGCGGAGGATCCCACCTGTGTATTCGTGGTTCTTCGTCGTCCCGACGGCGGGCGTCTGGGTACTGACCACCTTTCGAGGCGCGCCCTTCGCGTCGATGACCAACGCCCCGATCTTCCCGCCGGAGGCGACTTCCGCGGCCCCGGTCTTGGGGTTGGCGACGATGACGGCCAGATCCACGCGACACGGATGATCCTCGTCAAAGAGCAACCAGTTCATCGCCTTCAACTGCACGTGCGGCGGGTCGGCGTGCAACCCCGCGACGCGGAAGGCCCCGCGCAACTGGCCCGTCACCTGTGCGGTGCGCACCGGTGAAGCGGTGACGTGGCCGATGAGAAACGCGGCCAGTCCGTTGGGCATCTTCATCACGTCACACACGTCTCCCGCGGAATCGACCCCCGGTTTGGAGTAGGCGGCGACCTGAAGCGAAGGCCACTGCGGGAGATGCTGCGGATCGAGCTTCGCCCGCACTTCCTGAACCCAGGAGAGCACGTCGCCGGTGATTGCCTCGGTCTTGCTCAACGGCGCATCGAGCACCGCCTCCAACAACGGCGTCACCAACGCCGCGACCAGGGTGACGAAATCGAGGTCGGCCTCATCGAACACTCGCGTCCGCTTACGCGTGTCGACGTAGAGCAGTCCGATCGCGCCGCGGGCGACCACCAACGGCACGGCGATGACCGACTGCGTTTCGGGATGACCCGTACGGGGCACGCTGATGTATTGCTGCCGCGTCAGACAGCGGTAGACGAAGGTCTCGAAGTTGGGCGGCTCGTCGATGCGCGTGCCCAGCTCCGACCGAGTCTCGATGAACTCCAGCGGGCCCGACGGTTCCTTGCGCACGCCCATCCAGGCGACCCGTGCGCTCAACTCGCTGCGGAGCATCTCGACGGTCGTCTCCAACACCTGTGCCAAGTCGCGGCATTCACGCAACTTCATCACGTAGGCGGCGAGCACCTTCTGTCTCGCGGCCGTCATGGCCACGTCCGCGTCCGGCTTGCGCACTTCGCTTCGCGGCGGGAGCGGGTATTGACGAATCTTGGCCAATTCGTCGACCTTCGCCGGATCGGGCAGCTCGAACTGCACCTCCGCGTCCAGTGTGACCCTGAGCGAGAAGTGGCTGATCTCGATGACGTCGCCGTCGTGGACGTCGGTCTTGCCGGCGACGGGCTTGCCGTTGATCTTCGTCTCCCCGTCGCGGATCGTCGGCTCGTAGAGCCAGTGATCGCCCATCGGTTGGAGCGTGGCGTGGTGGGCGGCGATGTTGATGTCGGGAAGCTGGACCAGGTTGTCGGACCCCGACCCGACCGTCACCGGCGCGTTGCGGAACTCCAACTCCCGAACGTTCGGAGTTGCGTCGGTCAGCGTCCGCATGTCGGTGATTTCAAGGTGCATCCGTCCGCTAAGCCCCTACCCAACGACCACGACTTGCCCAAGCCGGCAGCGGAGGTAATCTCCTCCACGATGACATTATATCGGGACCGGGTTCAACGTGTAGCGTCACCCCTTGTGGGTGACGAGCCGTGATCCGAACCCGGAGCGCAAGCGACGGGTCAAGCCGGCCCCGCGCTGGCGCTTGGGGTTCGGATTGAGCGCGTCGCCCCCACGGCGCGAATCGAGAACCAGAATGACGCCGCCTCCGGGCACGACCCGACACCACAAGCATCTAACCCTGGGTCATAGCCCGGACCCCGACGACGCCTTCATGTTCTATGGCCTCGCCGCCGACAAGATCGATACCAAAGGCTGGCGTTTCACCCATGTCCTGCAGGACATTCAAACGCTCAATGACCGCGCGGCCCGCGGCGAGCTGGACATCACCGCCATTAGCATTCACGCCTACCCGTACGTGGCCGATCGCTATGCGTTGACAAGCTGCGGGGCGAGCATGGGCGACGGCTACGGACCGATGGTGGTGGCGCGGCAACCCATGCGCGTGGACGATCTACGAGGCAAAACCATCGCCGTCCCCGGCGAGCGGACGACGGCCTTCCTCGCCCTCAGCTTGTTGCTGGGTCGGGGAGCGTTTCAACACGTCGTCGTGATGTTCGATCAGATTCTGCGCTACGTCGCCGACGGCCAAGCCGACGCCGGGCTCATCATCCACGAAGGCCAGCTCACCTATGCCCGGCACAAGCTCCATAATATCGTCGATCTGGGGGAGTGGTGGAAAGACACCACCGGACTTCCTCTGCCTCTGGGCGGCAACTGCATTCGCCGCGATCTCGGGCGAGAGGCCATGACTGAGATTGCCGCCGTCCTCAAAAGCAGCATTGAGTACAGCCTCGCCCATCGAGCCGAAGCCCTCGAGCACGCTTTGCAATACGCCCGCGATATGGGCAAAGACCTCGCCGACCGCTTCGTGGGCATGTACGTCAATGAGTGGACGATCGACTACGGTGAAACCGGGCGACGGGCAGTCCGTAAACTCCTCCGCCGGGGGCATGAGGCAGGACTCGTACCCGGGGTCGAGGAGATGGACTTTGTCGGGTAACGCGGTCGAGGGGGGGCGTCGCTGGGTCGATGAGTATACCACGGTATGACGCGTTCGAGTTGACGGATTCGGCGTATCGCCACGGCTACCATGACGAGGACGTCGCGGAAATGCTCCGCGGTCCTCACCTGGTCATTCGCAGCCGCCGCGGCAAGCGTGTGGGTTATGAAATCTTCGGTCGCAACCGTGCGGGGCACTACTTGCTTGCCGTGGGACGCGTGGTAAAATACAGGGGCGTCCGACGATTACGCGTTTTTCACGTGAACCGCATGACGGACGGTGAGCGTAAACGATTTAAGCTTCATCATAGACCATGACTGCACGACGACCGAAACGCGCGACCGAGGATGAATTCGCGTACATCCGCCAAGTCGAGCGAGAGTCCGCCTTCGATCTGATCGACCAAGGACGAGCGCGAATCCTCGCCCGCGAAGATTATCCCGAACCACTTCGACGGTTCTTGGAGCACGAGCGAACCATTGTGCATGTGAAGCTGTCCGCCACGACCAAGCGCAAGCTGGAAGCCCGTAGTCGTAGGACCGGCCTGGCCGTGGAGGAACTCGCCAAGCAATGGATCGAGCAGGGTGTCCGGCGCGACGCCGTATAGCGGCAGCTTCGACCCATCGGTCGAGATTCGAACCGACGGAAATTGACTTCGTGGGATAGCCTCGCTCGTTTCGCCTGCCAATCATCACCGGGTAGTTCGGCGTAACCGACCGCCAGACCGGCGTCCCATCTCGAATCACCGTCAGCGCTCGACGCCGCGCCGTTCAGCCGGATCCGAGCATCGCTGCCGCAAGGCTGAAATACAGCAGAAGCGTCGCAACGTCCGCTACGGCCAGTACGACCGGACCCGACGCGATCCGCGGATCGCCACGCACCGCTCGCACGCCCATCGGCAAAGCGACGCCCAGCAGGCAGGCCGTCACCATCGACAAGGCGATGCTCGATCCCAGGGCGAGGGCAACGGTCGAGCGCCCCTTCCACGCCCACACCACCGACGCCACCACTCCTCCGCACCCCACGCCGAGCAACCACGCGACGACGAACTCTTTCCGTAGGGCGCGGAGCAAGACGCCCCAGTTCAGGCTCCCCTGGTGCAGGCTCTGCAGGGTAATCGTCGTGGACTGAATACTGACGCTTTCGCTCAAGGACAGCACCACGGGGATGAAGAGTGCCAACACGATGACACTATCAAGAAACGCCTCGTAGCGGCCCACCAGCAGGGCACACGCGATCCCCCCGGCGATGTTGCACAACAACCAGGGAAAGCGGCCGCGAAAGCCGATCCACGGCGAGCGCTCGCGGGCGCTCTGCACCTTGATGCCGATCAATTGGAAGGCGTCCTCAGCCGCGTGCCGTTCGGCCACATCCGACAGCTCCTCCGTGAAGATGGTGATGTCCACGACGCCGACCATCTTTCCGTCCGCGTCCACGACCGGAAGGGCCAGGAACCGATGGCGGAGGAACAGCTCGCAGGCGGCGAGGACGCTCGCCGAACCGGGCACCGCGACCACGTTCCTCACCATGAGCGCCTCGATCCGGGTCGTCGGATCGCTCATCAACAGCCGGCGCGTCGGGACCACGCCCACCAGCCGCCCGTCCACATCCACCACGTAGAAATAGACGATCTTCTCGCCGATGGTCCTCGTCCGCAGATCGCCCAGCGACTCTCCCACGGTGCGGTCTGCCGTCAGCGTGATGAAGTCCCGGCGGACGTGCTCCCGGATCGGTTGCTGAAGATCGTCCTGCGCAACCATCGGCTTCATGTCGGGAGAGCGTAGCGTCGGTCGCCGCGTCTGGTAAGGGATGGGCCGCCTCAGCGTGCGGCGACGGGCCAATCAGAGCCGCGACCGGCAGGGAGCGGATTCATTCCGACCCGTCGCATTCGTGCGGCGGGCAGTGGTCAGAGCCGCGAGCG
>JAZDHF010000298.1:0-7503 GCA_043806315.1 Planctomycetota bacterium
TCCAATCCGCTGCGCGCACAATCTCCGTCATCGGTGAACCTCCTGTTCAGAACTCCTTCACAGCTCGTTCGCGCGAACAGCGACATTCTTTATTCGGTCCCCGGACCGCAGAAACTCCAAAAGTTATGGGTAAGGGTGAGGTTTGTGGCCGTCGCCGCGAGCCAGTTGCACAGTCTTGCCATCAGAGAGGCGTCGTTTGGCGCATGCTGTGACCTGCTCTCCGGAACGTGCGCGGAAGACATTGGCGCGAGCGCGTGTTTTGGAAAGCGTCACGCGTGGACCAAGAGCGCGGCCTGTGCTGACGTGGTGTGCGAGGCCGTCACCGGCACGTGCTGTGACCTACTCTACGGAACGTGCGCGGAGGACGTACCAATAGGCGCGTGTTCTGGAACGCATCACGCGTGGACCAAGAGTGCGGTCTGTGCTGACGTGGTGTGCGATGCCGTCACCGGCGCGTGCTGTGACCTACTCGCTGGAACGTGCGCGGAGGACGTAGAGGCGAGCGCGTGTTTGGGAACGCAGCAAGCGTGGACCGAGAGTGCGGGCTGCGTGGACGTGGCGTGCGAGGCCGCCACAGGCGCGTGCTGTAGCCTACTTTTCGGAACATGCGCTGAGGACATGCCGGTGAGCGAGTGTTCGGGAACGCAACAGACGTGGACCAAGGGTGCGCCCTGTGCGGACGCGGCGTGTGATGCCGTCACCGGCGCGTGCTGTGACCACGATCCCTTCGGGGCCTGCACGGACGGCGTTACCCGGGCGGCGTGCGACTGCCCGACCTGCGCGTGGGTGAAACTGGGTTCCTGTTCCGAATTGGATTGCCTGCACACCACGATCCCGACCGTGGGCGGTTGGGGCCTGGCGATCTTGTCGCTTTTGCTCGTAACTGGCGCGAAGATCCGCTTCCGGCGGGGCTGAGATGAATCACGCCGGCTCCGTGCACCGGCGAACGGCGACGGCGTAGCGAAGGAGTGGCAGGGCACGAAGGGTTCCAAAGTTCAAAGGTGGCAGAGCGCGTAGGGTCGCAGAGTTTCAAGGGCGTGGTCGTTCGGCGCGATCGACGACAGCACAAGCGGCATTTTCCCATTTCCGCGCGGGGCGTGCGGGCGATCGTGGTCTTCGTCGTGCTGATGGGGTTGTTCTACGGCTTCGTACACACCCCGGCCAATGAGACCACGGCGTTTCGGCCCTATCTGGCGTTGATCGCCCGCGTGGTGGGCGGGATTCTCGCCCTGTTCGGCTACGACATCAGCGTGGCCGAGACGACCGTTCACTCGCCGCAGTTTTCCCTCGAGATCGTCCGTGGGTGCGACGCCATCGAACCGGCGGCGACCTACATCGCAGCCGTCCTCGCCTCTCCCGTGGGGGTGTGGCCCAAAATCCCCGGCATCTTGATCGGCACCGCGGCGATCATGCTTATCAACCTGGTCCGCATCGTCAGCCTGTTTTTCGTGGGCGTATTCTATCCGAGCGCCTTCAACATGATCCACGAAGGCGTCTGGCAGGCCGCGTTCGTCGTCCTCGCCATTGTCTTCTGGGCCGTGTGGGTACAATGGGCCACGCGAGAAAAACGCGAGCGCCCCGATGTCCGACCGCAAGAAGCGAGCGCATGATCCCTCTCCCCTGAACGGGAAGTGCGTGCGGACGCCAAACACGTACGGAGGGGGAGAGGGCTTTGCTGTCCCCATCAAGTTGCTTCTGGGATTCTTCGCCAGATTCTTGCTGATCTTCGTGGTTCTTCTACTGCTGTGGTCCCCGTTCGGGAATGCCTATGGCCGGCTCTTTCGTGCCACAGGCAACATTCTGGTCGGGCAGGGAGCGCAGGACCGCGTCTGGTTCGAACGCGCCGAAACACACGACGAAAAGCATGACGTCCAGATCGTCGTCATCGACCCCAACGCCCGCCTCAAGCGGACCACGCAGCTCAGCAGCCGCCGCCACGGCTACATGCCCACGAGCTTCTTGATCGCCCTGACCCTTGCGACCCCTGTTGCATGGTCATGCCGTCTCCGCTCCGTGCTGTGGGGCCTCCTTGCGATCAACGCCTACATCGCCGCGAAGTTGATCCTCTTTCCGATCGCCTACGGCGGCGACGATCCCATCGGCGCGTGGACGCTCCCCGGCGTACTCCGTTGGGTCTTCTGGGTGGTCGGGGCCTCGTCCGTGGGCTGGACGGTCCTCCCGCTGCTCATCTGGGTCATTCTCACGTTCCGCGTCGCCCACAAGGGCTAAAAGTCCCGGCGCGCCGGAACCGTTTGTGGGCGGCGCACCGCGCGAAGGCTGGGTCCGCTCGTCCCGGTGCGCCGGGACTCGCGACTCTGATTGCGTCACCCACTGAGGGGGGTCTTGCCCCGGCGTTTCCCATGGCCAGTCACGGTGCGCCACAGGCCAAGCGAGAGGGATAGGCCGATCATCGCGACCCCACCGGCGCCGCAGAGTCGCGGAGTGGGGCTTGTCCTGAGCCGCGAAGGGATGGTTCGCGCCGTATCAGGAGACGGCACGAAGCCCATCTCCCTCTGCGAGATCGCTTTGTTCAGCGATTGCCGGACGACCTCGCCGTCGACGCCGGGCAGACCCTTTTCGATGAATGCGGACAACTCTTCGAAGGGTCGTCCGAGTACGGCGGCAATGCCGGTCCCGCGGGGGGCATTACGTACCCGAACCTCCAGGTCGGCGTTCAACGTCAGCTCTTCGTCAGCCGTCACGGAATACGAATAGGCGTGTTCCTGCGGCGGAATCACGAGGACCATCAGCGAGCCTTCATCTTGAACTCGCCGGAGAATCGCCAAGGTCGCGTCGTCGACGCCGAGCGCCGCCAACTCGTCGAGACCGACGCGGTCGTGACGGATCGGACCCGTCGCGGAGACCGCTGCATCGCGGCCGTCGATCCTCAACGCGGTCTCGAACAACGGCGTCGGAGTATCTCCGCGGGAGACCCGCACGGTCAGTTCCACGCGCAGCTCGTCAAGGTTCGTCTCCGCGTGCGTGGACCAGAATACAACGGCCCCGCTGAGGAAGAGGCGGCTTTCGACGTCGCGGGCGGAACTCGAGCCGAAGCTGATTTCCGGCGGTGCGGCCGGGTTGCCCGCACGAGCAAAGATGACCGACCGACTCTCCAGCGCCTGACTCAAAACCGAGTAGGAGATGGATTCGGCGTTGGAATAGCACCCGATCTCGAGGGCGAACTCTTCGGGGTTGGGTTGATCGAGGCGGGTCGGGTCGGCGAACTCGCTGAACCCCTGTGCGAGCGAGACCAACGCCCCGTTCAGATCGGTGGATCGCAGGGTCGCCGAAGCGGCGAGGGGAAGTTCGGCGCCCGCCGCGGGGAATGCCGCGTCATCGGCGTTGACCGAACCGGGCACGCCGTCGATCAGTTCTTGCACCGTTGTCGATACTTTGGCCGTCGTTCCGACGACCGCGCCGAGCGACGGCGCGGTCGCGGCGAGGACGGAAAGTACGCACCGTCGGACGAGCCGACCGAGTAGGGAGGGTCCGCGGCCCGAGCCGACCAAGTTCACCTCGCGGAATCGACGCACAGTAGCACCTTGCCCAACATACGTTGTACCGACGGGGAGATTTACGGCATTCTACCGGCCCGTGCGTAGGAAGTCGAGCCCCCCGGCCGGAACACGCCCGGTGCTATTCCGGTTGGGTTTCATGGACCCAATCCGGTCCTCGAACGCGTCGCACGGCATCGGGAACGCCTGCCTGCCGCATCTTTTCGGCCAGGGTCGTGATCGAGACGCCCAACACGGGGTGGATTAGATCGCCCGCCAGCTCGGACAACGGTTCAAGCACAAAGCGGCGTTCATGCAGTCGCGGGTGGGGCAGGGTGAGCATCGGCGAATCGACGATCCTCTCGCCGAAGAGCAGCAGGTCGATGTCGATGACGCGCGCCTCCCAGCGTCGCCCCAGGGTCCGACCGAGCGATGTCTCGATGGACTGCCCGACCTCCAGCAGGGCGACGGCCGAGAGGGACGTTTCGAGACGCAGAGCCGAGTTCAGAAAGCCCGGCTGGCCGGGCGGACCGCCCACCGGACTCGTTTCGTAGAGTGCGGCCGCGTCACGGGCCAAGTCTACGCGGACGCCAGGATGAACCGCGATCGCTTGAGCGGCCGCGCGGAACATGGCCAGCCGGTCGCCGAGATTGGAGCCGAGACCAACGAACGCGAGGAGCATGTTGCGCCGACCTACTGCGATTGATTGTTCTTTGCCGGGCCTACATCCACGACATGGCCGCCCGCCGAGCTTCGTCTTCATGCCGCAGCCGCTTCGGGTCCGAAAACCTCGGCGGGTGGGCGGTCCTGGATAACAGGGACCCTGCCGCGTATCATAACACGACCAAGTGAGAGGGATCCTGTCCCGGCGCCCCGGGATGGGCATAGCACCCGGCGAGCGCGGCGGGGAGAGCGGGTCGTCGCGGACGCGGCGTGCTTTACAATACGCGGCCATTCGGACAAAAACGCGGACGCTCACGATTTATCGGTACAAGGGTTTTCGGTTTCATTTTCAGCGGTGAGGGTCGTGAACTGCCGCACGTTCACGTCCGGCGGGGAGAAGACAACTGCAAGTTCTGGCTACAGCCTTTGAATCGGGGGACACCATACCTATTTCCGCCACCCACAAGGAGCGGCGCTACAACGTCTGCTCGCTCGCCACCGCTGCTCATCTGCGTCACCCACAAAGAGGGGACGCCACACAGAAACTGGTCCCACCGGTTTTCCAATAAGCTGAGTGGAGCAACGCGCTCGCGTCTAATCAAGCGTGAAGTTTTCGTTCATCGCCGGGATGTGCACTTCGCGGTGGCCGGCGGCGCGCAGGGTGTCGGCCAGTGCTGAGGACTGGTCGACTTCGCCGTGGACGAGGAAGACTTTCTTGCAGCGGCCCGCCAGCGGATCGGTGTGGGCTTTCAGTTCGCGGGCGTCGGCGTGGGAGCTGAATCCGTTCATCACCACGACCTCGGCCTTGAGCTTATGTCGCTCGCCGTAGATGTTGATGTACTCGTTTCGTTCGACGATCCGCCGGCCCAACGTGTGCATCGCTTGGAAGCCGACGATCAGGATCGTGTTTCGCTCGAATTGCACCGCATGTCGTAAATGATGCAGAATGCGACCCGCCTCGCACATCCCGCTGGCCGCGATGACGATGCACGGCGCACGGCGGCGGGTGACGCTCTTGGATTCCTCCACGCTTTGCACGAACTCAAAACTCGGACCGCCGAGGATGCTCCCGGTGTGCGACCCAAACTCGCGGGCGTCATGGTCATAGCACTCCGGGTGCAGCCGGAAAATCTCCGTGGCGTTGACGGCCAGGGGGCTGTCGATGTAGACCGGCAAGGCGGGCAGTTCACCACTCGTGAAAAGCTGACGCAGGTAGTACACCAGCGTCTGCGTCCGACCGACGCTGAAGGCCGGGATGATGATCCGCCCGCGTCGCGCCACCGTCCGCCGCACCACCTCTGCGAGCTTGGGTTTTAAGTCCGCGATGGCGTCGGTGTTCCGTCCGCCGTACGTCGATTCGCAAATCAAGTAGTCGCATTCCGGCAGCGGCGCAGGGTCGCGCAGAATGGGGATCCCCCATCGTCCGACGTCCCCGGTAAACACCAGCACCTTCTTCGGACCGTTGGCTTCGGTGATCTCGACCTCGATCCCGGCCGAGCCGAGCATGTGCCCGGCCTCGAAGAAACGGGCGTGGACGCCGGAGGCGACCTTGAACCATCGTTGGTAGGGCGACGCTTGCATCTGCGCGACGGCCTGCACCGCGTCCGCCGCGGTGTAGAGCGGCTCGATCACCGGCTCGTCCTCGTGACGCCGCCGCTTGTTCAGGAAGCGGGCGTCCTCCTCCTGAATGTGGGCCGAGTCGGCCAGCATGATGGCACATAGATCGCGTGTCGCGGGCGTGGCATGGATGACCCCGGCGAAACCGTCGCGGGCGAGCAGCGGCAATCGACCGGTGTGGTCAATGTGGGCGTGCGAGACGATAACGGCGTGGATGGTCTTCGGGTCGCACGGGTGGCGGCGGTTGAGCTCCCGCGACTCCGCGCGTCGCCCCTGGAACATCCCGCAGTCGAGGACGATCAACTTGCCGTTGGCCTCGAGCAGGTGCATCGACCCGGTGACCTGCTGGGCCGCCCCGTAGAACGTCAGTTTCGCCATGCCGCCTCCGGTGTCATCCTGAACCGCCCCGCCCATCCGCGGGAAACGGGATTCTACCGGCAAGAGTGACTCGCGCCCTGATCGCCCCGGTTTTCTCACGGTCCATCCCACTTGGGGTGGCGGGGGTAATCGTTTCGCGTCATTCTGAACGCAGCGAAGAATCTCGGAGCGAAGCATCTCGGTTTGGCGACGAGGCCCTTCGCTGCGCTCAGGGTGACACGTTGCGCTCAGAATGACATCCCGTGGGCATTTTCGCCACCCCAAACGGGACGCATCCCGTTTTTCCCCCGTCGTGAGCCTCCCGTTGCCCCGCGCGGAGCGGCCGGTCACAATCCGAGCCATGTTGCTCACGCGACGCGAGACCCCGGTCCTGATCGCCAACCTCGTCTACGTCCCCGCGTTTACGGTCATCGCCCTGCGGAACTTGAACTTCGAGTTTGTGCTGTACGTGGCGGTGATCCTGATCGTCGCGGCCTGGGTGGTGTGGAAGCAGCGGTCGGTCCGGTTCGACCTTCCGATCCTGTGGGGGCTCACGATTTGGGGGCTGCTGCACATGGCGGGGGGAAACATCCGCGCGGGCGACGACGTGCTCTACGGCCTTCGACTAATTCCCGTCGTGCTCCGCTACGACCAACTCGTCCACGCCTTCGGCTTCGGGACGGCCACGCTGGTGTGTCACCACCTGCTCAAGCCGTATCTGCGCGATGGCCTCGACCGCCGGCGGACATTGTCCATCCTGGTCGTGCTGATGGGGTCGGGGCTGGGGGCGATCAACGAGATCATCGAGTTCATCGCGGTGAAGACCCTCCCGGACACGCACGTCGGCGGCTACGACAACACCCTCTGGGACCTGATCTTCAATCTGATCGGCGGACTGCTCGCCGTCGCCTGGCTCACCGTGAGAAGGCGGCGCCAGGCCGCTCGTTCATTCGCTCGGGACTGCTGAAGCGGCGTGTGTGCCACGGCTCATTGAAAGCCGTGGAGTCGCCGTGTCCGAGCCGCCCCATTCATGGGGCGTGCCCGGCGTTACGGCGGCGTGCACCGCCCGCACTTGTCGCGGCAGTACGGATTGCCGCACGTCGCACCCGTTGGACAGTGCGTGTTGTTGATGCACGGATCGCCGCTGCCGCTGCACGTCTTTACACACAGAGATTGTCCCACGGGTACTTGATTTTGAGCGGTTCCCCGCGCCATTCGTCTGTGCCATGTTACCCGCATTTCTCACCGAGGGGATAGAAACAGGCTGCTCTCTGTGCGATAACACCTGTAGCTACACGAGTTTACCGTTCACGGAGGAGCAGCCTGATGGAAACAGAGTGTACTCAACAATCGTTCCCCTTCCAAGGCCTGG
>JAZDHF010000299.1:0-13590 GCA_043806315.1 Planctomycetota bacterium
GTCGAACGCGCCCTACCCACGACAACCGTCCTCATCCCACGCGCCACACCCGTCGTCGCCCCCGACCTGCGTCGGGGGGCTATGCCGGGCACGCCGCTCCTCATCCCGCCCTCCACCTGAACGACGGCTTTTCCGCCATGAGCACCTGCCGGCCGGCGCCCGGATCGGAACCGTATATCGAGTACGAGATCGGACCGGCCTGGAAATAGGCCCCGCTCAAGAGCTTCTCCGCAAGCCGTAACCCGTTCAGGACATGACGCCCGCGGCGGACCCAGGCGGGCGCGGACTCGAGGATCCGGCTCTTCTCCCGGACCGCGCGTTCGCCGAGGCTCAGGTTGGCGCCGGTCATGGTGTAGACCGACAGGTAGCGCCTCAGGTGGCGCGGCCGGTAGCCGGCCCGGAGCAGGCGGATGATGAAATCCGCGTCGCTGACGTCCCGGAACTCGGTGCTGAACAGGAACCCGTCCTCGATGATCTTCCGGCGGTAGAACAGCGCGCAGGTGAAGACGTAGAGGTGGTCCACGGGAATGTACCACCAGTGGAGCGGGTACGACTTGCGAAAGGCAACGAGGGATCCGTCGGGCCGGATCGCCAGCATGTCCCCGAACACGATATCGGCTTCCGGGTGCCGCTGGAAGGTGTCGGCCACGGCTTCGAGGGTACCCGGCAGGTATTGCTCGTCGCAGTTGATATAGCCCCAGATGTCGCCTTGCGCCATCTTGAGGCCCTTGTTGACGGCATCATACATCCCGCGGTCCTTCTCGCTGACCCACCGGATGCCGGCCTGCGCCTTCAGCCACTCCACCGTGCCGTCCGTGGACCCGCCATCCACGACGATGCGATCGATATCGACATCCTGGCCCCGCTCGGAGCGGGACTGGTCTGCCACCGACGCGGCGCACCGCGGCAGGTAGGCCAGGCTGTTGAAACTCGGCGTGATGATGGAGAACTTCAACGGGGCAATTCTCAGAGAAGCCCTCTCACGCCGCGGCTCATTCCCGTCGACGCGAGACGGGCAGGGTTCCCGCTCCTTCAAGCGGCCGGGCTCACTCCCATGCGAACCAGTCGAGTCTGAGCTGCGACTTCCAAAGCGCTGTAGTTGCATCGACTCTCTTGATGTTGACGATGAAGTTCGTTGTGGTCACCTTGCGGACGGTCGCCGCAAAGGTTTCGTTCGTCCCACTGGCGTTGGTTTGGCATGTCATACAGAGCACCTTGGGCATGCTCCCAAACGCGATCGGAAATGCGGTCGTGTAGACGCCTAAGCTGGCGCCGTTTGTGCCAATCGCGAGACTTCCGCTTTGGATTCGATTGAACACGCTGCCGTTATTGACCCGAAACGAACCGGCAACGTCCAGTTTCGTCACAGGATTGCTCGTGCCAATACCCACATCCCCGGCGAAGTAGTTCTTCTCACCACCCGCGATGAACACCCCGTAGTCGTCATATTGAGCACCCGAAACATCGTCGATCTTTAGGCCGTACTGGGACCACGTACCATGTCCGCCCGCAAGCGATCTGATCCAGATGCCGTAGTTCTTCCACTGATGATCAACAACGGGGTTCGCCTGAGTGGAGCATATCTTGTCTATCCGAATCCCGGCTACCTGACCGCAATCTGCGAGGTTCGTATGCTGATTGCCGACCAGATACCCGCTCGCGGATGCGGAGAGTTCGGGTATGTACAATCCAAACGTGCGCGATCTCATATCAAAGCCTTGGACCTGCGCTGGCTGAACGAAGAATCCCGCGTTAAGGTCGTGCGTGCCGTACTCGGCGCTCTTCAGACCCGCGCTCAGCGTGGTGTTTGTGGGTACCGACCGAGCCGCAACGAAGAGACGGGCCACAGCTGAGGTAACTCGCTGACCCACTTCGGCAGTTCCATCCACGGTGACACGTGATGCCGACCCATCCACGGTCAGTGATGCGTTCGACAGCACCAGATTCCCTGTCATCGCGTCACCAGCGGCATTCACGTATCGGGTGTCCACATCGACACCCAAGTCAGCCACCGTCACGCTTTGGTCTGCAATCTTGTCGCCGGTGACCGCCCCGGCAACGAGTTGCGTGCTGCCCACCGATCCCGGATTGAGGCTTGCACCGCCTATGTTCGTCAGCCCTGATCCGCTGCCCGAATAGGAGGCCGCACTCATGGCACCACCGACCTGAGCGTTGTTCGAGATGACAAGATACGCAACGACCGCCGTTCCCTGCACCGATAGCAGAGCCGTTGGATTGGTGGTGCCGATACCGACATTGCCAGCGAAGTAGTTCTTCTCGCCGCCAGCGATGTACACGCCATAGTCGTCATATTCGGAACCCGAGACATCGTCGATCCTCAAACCATACTGCGACCAAGTGCCAGGGCCGCCGGACAGCGACTTAATCCAAATCCCGTAGTTCTTCCACTCAAGACTCGTAGCATTGGTTTGACTGGACGATATGCTGTCGATTCGAATGCCGGCCTGTTGCCCACTGTCTTCGCCATTTTGGTTACCCACTAGGTATCCCGACGCCTCCGTGCGAATCTCGGGTATGTACAAACCGAAGGTTCGCGCCCGCACATCCCCTCCACAGACCGTCGTGGGCAGCACTTCATAAGCGGCATTTTGAAGATGGCCGGGGTGGTACGGGTATGTCTTCGGCTGCGCCATCACGGCACTGTAATCATTCGTAACCGTGTACATGTAGTTCGTATCATCGTGGTTTGGAACTACTTTCAAGCTGGCGAGGTCGGACGACTCCATCGTGATATACTTCCGTGTCTGCATGTCCGAACTATAGAAGGGTATGGCGTATTCCCATTCACTCCCACTCCCATAGACGCGCCGGGACTTGATGTAATTTGAAATCCGATCCACCAACGAGTAAGTAACCATGGATTGCTGCAATAGTTGAGCGTTCGCGCCAAAGCCGACAACCGTCAAACCGCCGCCGCGTTCGCTGTCAA
Organism: Planctomycetota bacterium; assembly: GCA_043806315.1. Taxonomy (GTDB): domain Bacteria; phylum Planctomycetota; class Phycisphaerae; order UBA1845; family UBA1845; genus SBAX01. Next base: position 2,951 of record JAZDHF010000299.1, read on the forward strand.
CCCAGCGCGATAGATAGTCTTGATAGATATCGCAGAAGCACGAAGATCCGGAATAGTTCTTGATCGAAAGCGCACATTGCGAGAGGTTAAGTATCCCGCAATCAAAGGCTTCCGTGTGTATATCTTCGATGGAGACGGACATTGCCATAATCCCCGAGATCACGATGCCATATCTCTTGTTATCATCCGGAAAGACGGCTGACGGTGCAGAGGGATTTGTCAATCCGGGCCATGCATAACAATTTGTTGCCGTCGCTATGGAATCGGTGAGGTCTGTCAAAGTCTCACATTCGGGAAGGGTCCCGGTGAGTGTGACGTTGCGTATAACTTCCCGCGAACAGGGGTCGCGCAAGGCGATGCCAATAAAATGATCCGAAGCAGGAGTGGCCACGGAATACGGGGGTGTTGCCGCGATAGACAGATTTTCAAGCGTGAAGTTTTCAGCTGGGCCATTATACGTGCCGTTTTTTTCGGCATAAACCTCTATGCCTCGCTGACGACACCCATTGATGCTCACGTTCTTAGCTCCGTCTCCTTCCTGAGGGCCGGTGAAGATAATCCCCGCATAGGCTCTGTTCATCCCATGAAGATACACGTTCTGGATGAGATGGGTTGAGAATTGGCCTGCCTCAGCACCACGACCCGCGAAGATCATAGGCTTAAGCGGATTGTCGAAGGGAAAATCCGGCGTGGCTAGAATCTGAGATACGATACCACCACGCAGCAATCCTTTAGGTTCGGCCCCGTCAATGGTCCCATTGAACTTCATCAGGATGGGATTGTTAATGAAGTAACAACCTATCCCAAACGTCAGACCCATACCTGTTTCCAAGTATGCGTTGATTCGCTCGACATTCTGCGTTGCCTGAGCGGCATCCTGCAGTTCATATCCGATCGCTTGTCCCTTCACTCCAATCCATTCTACCGGAATGTTGTGCGGCCTACCTACATACTGCCAGTTGAACCCACCGACATTGCCATCTACGATCTGCTGAATCCCGCAGTTGATGGGACCTTCGATTGTGAGAATCTTGCCTCCGTGGATATTGAACATGGAGCCGGGCGCGAAGTAGAGAGCGATGTTGTTGCTCAACGTCAGATCCGAGGAGATCTCCCATACCCCGCCGTCGATGATGAGTCCGATTTGATTGGTCGTTGCCGCCACCGCGCTGAGTGTGCTTTCGTCCCTGGGCCCATAGAGAGAAGCTTTGACCAGCCCAGATACAAGATTGGTTAGCTGAACACCGCTCCCCGACAACGAGCCGGCCGTGAGGGCACCGTTCACCTGCACGTTGCTGGAAACGGTGAGATTCACCACAAGGGCCGTGCCACTGACCGTCAACATAGCCGTCGGGTTTGTCGTCCCTATCCCAACATTCCCCGCAAAGTAGTTCTTCTCGCCGCCAGCGATGTACACGCCATAGTCGTCGTATTCGGATCCCGACACTTCATCGATTTTCAACCCGTACTGAGACCATGTTCCGTGTCCGCCTGATAGCGACTTGATCCAGATGCCGTAGTTCTTCCACTCGAGATCGACCACGTTACTCTGGATCGAGGATATGCTGTCGATCCGAATGCCTGCGATCTGACCGCCATCCTGACCATTCTGGTTGCCTACGAGGTAACCGCTCGCATCGGCGGACAACTCCGGAACATACAAACCGAACGTTCGCGCCCTAACATCAAACCCACTCAGATGTGTCGGCTGGACATAGAACCCAGCGTTCAGGTCGTGAGTGCCGTACTCGCTGCTCTTCAGTCCGACACTGACAGTGGCGTTGGTGGGCACCGGTTGCGCTGCCACGCTCAGACGGGCCACCGGGGACGTCTGGGCTGGCCCGATAAGCGCCCTGGCCGTATTCGCGCCGTTAACGGTCAGGTTCGTCTGTACTACCACCTCGTCGAAGGTGATAGCCAACGTTCTGCCCGATCCGGCAAGAAATGCCGCCACCGTCATCACAGTCAAGGATGCCACGCACGATGTCAGACACTTCGTCGTAATCATGTCCTCCCTCCTCTTTCCGTTGCTGTCCCCAAACGTTGGGTTCAAGGCCCTGAGCGAACCGTCACCCGGCCACGTGTCCGCACAAGAACCCCACAGAACCCCTGAAATGGCCCGTCCGTCTCCCGATAGACTCCCTCTGCAAGTTCCACCGTATCACCGTTGCGCGCCACCTCCAGTCCGGCGCGCACGCTTCTCTTCGGCCCGCGCCCGGCCCGAGGCAGGATTTCCAGCCCGTCGTAGTCATCGCTCCCGACACTGGCATCGACGTAAATGACGCGCGCACCAAGGCGCGCGTTTTCCTCCCACAAGCTTGTCCCCTCATCGCAAGTCCCGAACGGTTCGACTGATGAGCCGCCGTACTGAGCACCCCCCTCGCTGGGAGAAACGCTCCACTCCAAGACCGCATGCCCACGCGCCGCCTCGTCCATCAACGTGCCCCGTCCCTCCGACACCCCATCGCGATAGACGTTTGCCGAGGCCAGCCCAAGCGCATAGAAGCGTGCTGCGAGAGTTGCTGATTCTCCCTGGGGTGGTCGTGGATCGAACCACACCGTCGAAACGCGGCCAGTAAGCACGAGATCGGATACCACCCGTGTCCAGCCCCCCCCCGATCCACCAAATGTGGACTCGGCATTTTCGCTGATGTCCAAGCAGTAAACTTCCCAAATGGTTTCGTGAAGCGATAGAGGATAGATCAGCGTAAGGCGAACACCCTCTGGTTTGATTGCGATCTCGCTCACGTCAAGTGCGTTCGTTAGGCCTTCAATTGGGGCGTAGGGAAGCGGCTCCAGCCAACTCCGCGCCCGGTCGCATGTGACCACCCAAAACCCTTTGCCTAGCTCAAGTCTTTGGTTTGGCGGTAGACTCCAGCCATTGGTTGTCCGAACGAACAGCTCATAGCTCTGGTTCGAGTTCGCCCATAGACACAGTCGATCTCCCGGCGCGCCGTTTGATATCAACGAAACATCCGTCCAGAAGACAGATTGTGGATATGGGTATCCGACCAGAGAAGCACCTTGGATGTTGCATACGGTTGTGCTTCCCATCATCGGCACGCGGCCACTGAGATAGCACGTGTGCGACTCGCAGGTGCTCGGAGGCACGCAAATCCAGAAGCCATCCCCCCGGTGAAAACTATTGGTACCCGGAATCCAACTCCCAGCACCTGCATATTCCTCGAACCGATAGGCCTGGCTCTCACGATCCCACAAACACACTCTGCTCCCTGTCGGCAGTTGATCACCAAAGACAGTTTGTGCATCCCCGGTCTTTCCGTCCAACATGTCGAGGTCCAGCCTTGAGATAGTCATTCCTCCTGCTGGTATGACAATCCTCTCATACCCGACAAGGGTGCTCGAAATCCTGAGCGGCAGCTGCGCAGGTGCCGAGTCACCGAGAAGCAGAGTCGTGATGGCAACACACCACAGGGCCCTGATGCACAGGACTCTGCATATGTGCTGCAGAAGAGGTTCCGTCTTCATATGGTTCTCCTCGGAGGGCAAGCGATGGGGAGGGAGCGGGCCAATACGCCAAAGAGGAAACGACCACAACATGGGGGAGGACGACGGCCATCGCACGCGAGGTGCTGTCCCGTACGGCCCTGAGTGGCAGGAAGCGAGAACGCGTAGACGATAACGCCGCACCATGACGCACTCGCGAACATGCCCCTCCTTTATCCCCACCTGCGACACATGCACTATGCGCGAGCGCTGCTCGCAAAGCAACTCTTCTTACCATCAGGCTATCTGTCGGAGGAAGATACGATCGCTGAGATTGGGAGTTGTACCCGAGGGCGCCAGCGCCGACTCCGGCTCTTCCCCTGCGGCTACTCTAAGACACTCCTTTGCACCGCTTCCGCGATAGTCTCAGCCGCAATCAACTGACCTGCTTCGCTCCAGTGTGTCTTGTCCTTTCCACGCACCACGACACCTGCGCGCTCCGCGTCCTCGACGCGTTTTCCGACATCCGGGATGAAGCAAAACCCGTTGTCCGCCGCGATGCGCTGCATCGCCTCGTAGTAAGGTGAGCCCTGATCCGCCATGAATACGGCCACGCGGGCTTCGTTCGGCAGGCGAGACTTGGCGCGACGGAATATCTCCCCTGTGATTCGAACGGCCCGCCGGAATCCCGGGTCTTGTTCTCCCGCCGCAGCGATTTGCCCCTCGCTGCCGGGAAGCACGCCCGCGAGAAATCGATCCAGCCGGGTGAAGAGAAAGTACAGGAACCTCGAATGGCGGTTGGCGAACTCCCTCAGCAGGATCCCCCCCTTCGGGAGCGCGTAGAAGAGCCTTCCCTGCTCGTCGAGATAAGGGCGTCTCATCCGGTTGTTATTGGCATAGCTGCCGCGTTCAAGTTCATAGTCGTTGTTGATGAAATCGTTGCCGGAGCACTGCCACAGGACCACGTCCGGCCGGATCGTGTCCGCGAATCGATCAAGAATCATGTACTCCTGCAGGTTCCCATAGCCCGTGCCACCGAACGCGAATATCTCGATGGGCAGGGCGTTGGTCAGCAAAGCATAGTATGTCTTGTCGTTGGAGACCTCGAATGCGTGGGTCACCGAATCCCCCAGCACGAGAACCCGCATCTTGCGGGTCGTGAGATCGCCGAATGTCCTGAACCCGTTCGTGCAGAAGTGCACATCGGCCGCGTAGGACCGCCCTGCGGCGTCTGTTTTCGTGCCTTTGAACCGGTAGGTCTCGACGGGGTACCACCCCAGCTGATCATCCATCCGCACTCCGATGTAACTGTTGCCCCGGGCTGTGAACCGCAGGAAGTAGTAGGCACGCAGGGCGAGTTCGCCGACCAACCCCACAAGCACGAGGGCGAGGACCAAGGATCCGAGGGCGAGTATCAGTTTCTTATGCATCGCAGTTCCCGCTGAGGCGCCCTGAACGGATCCGCAGACCGGTTGCCCCCAGCGGACAGGTGTTCTAGTATACGTTGTCCTGCGTTGCCATGAAGAAACGAGTCCTCATAGCGTGTGCGCTGGCGGCGGCCATAGCCCTCGCGATCAACGCATCGGTCCGACGCTCGGTCACCACGGATGAATTCGGTTCCATTTGGCTCGCCGGCCAGAACGATCCCGCGTTCATTATCCGGAAAGTCCTCGAGGCCGATATTCATCCCCCAACCCCCTATCTGTTCCTCCATTACTGGGGAAAGGTTTTGGGATACGGCGACCTCGCCATGAGGCTGCCTTCTCTCCTGGCGGTGCTGTTCTCGCTGCTGGTCATCCGGCGTCTTGTCGGCCAACTTCAACCGGCACAGAACAAAGCACCCCGGATGATCGCGCTGGTGCTGGCGATGTCCGCGCCCGTGCTCTGGATCCAAGCGAGTTCCGCCCGCTACTACGCGCTCGGGACGCTGGCCGGATTGCTCTCGACGTCCTGCTATCTGTCGTGGATCCAGAGACGCGGCCCCGGCCGCTGGTGGGCGTACGTCCTGACGACCGTCGCGGCGTTTCACATTCAGTACCTGCTTGCCGCTCTCCTGGTGATCGCGCAAGGTCTGCACTTCGTCCTCCGCGGCGTTCGTAGGGCAGGTCCCTCGGCTCTGCGAAGATGGCTCTTTGCACAGGCAGGCGTTATTGCACTGGCGGCGCCAGTGATTGTGTGGACTGTACTCCCGCTGCTGACCGGCGAGAGGGCCGCGCTCGGAAACCGGGCTCACGAGGGTCTCGGCGGCCTCGCCGCGTTTCCAATCGTACTGGGTGGACACGTGTATGCCACGCTTACTGGCGGGGTGCCGTTCCCATGGGATTTCTGGGTAACCGTACCCGTCATTCTTGCCTTCGTGGGCGTCCTTGCGCTGGATCTCAGGGGCCGACGCATCATGTTTGGCGCAGACATGCTGTGGCTTGTGATCCTGCCGTTTGCTTTGCTGGCCTTCGCCGTTGCGGTCCTCTTGCCTGTGACAGGCTTCTTCCAGGGTGTGCTCAGAGCCGGCCACATTGCGGTCCTGTGCTGGATTCTTGTCGGTTACATGGTCGCCGAAATCGAGCGGCTCGCGTGGCGACGGCTGGCCGCAGGATGCCTCATCGCCGCCAGTGCGTACGGGCTGGTTGTCCATTGCCTCAACGGCGCCTCGATGACTCAAACCCCGCCGCTGAAGACCATGGCCCATCAGATCCTCTCGAAGACGCCCGCGTTGGCGTCAACTGTTGTGTTCCATCCCTTTGAACACGGTTGGGGTGACGCCTTGAGCCGCTACTTGCCCGCGTTCCGGTGCGTCATGGCCACCGACGAGAAAGCCGTGACGCTTTCTGAAGTCCAGAACGCCCTTGCAGAAGGCGGGAGACCGTCGACCGTCTGGATTATCGAGAGAAGCCGTTTCACGGGTTCCGCGGCCAACCCCGCTGACTGGCTGACGGCCAATGGTTTTGCCGAGGCGGAAGCCACCGGATTTCAGGAACAGCGCGCGTTCGATCTCCGCGTCAAGGATGCCCTGAAACGAATTCCGCAACTCCACTACGCCCCGGCCCCTTCCCAGCGCTTCATCTGGACGCTGAGGCGCTTCGACCGCGCGGGCTAGCGCCCTGCACCGAGAACTTCGCGGTAGATCTCCAAGTGCCGCTCCGCGATCGCGCGCGGGTGATATTGCGTCATCGCGCGTTCCCGGGCGGTACGTGCAAACCGCTCCGCGAGCGGGGCATCTTCCAGCAAGCGGCGCGCGGCCCATCGGATATCCGACGCGTCGTTGGGATCGAACAACAATCCGGTCACCCCGTCCTCGATCAAATCCGGTATGCCGCCGATCCGCGATGCCGCCACCGGCACACCGGCGGCCATGGCCTCCACCACCGCCATCGGGCAGTTGTCCTCCAGCGAGGGGTGAACCAAGGCCGTGGCCCCTGCAAGCAGGCCTTTCATCTGTTCGCGACCGGCAAGGCCGTCGTACCGGCACCACGGACGGCTCTGTACTTCGCGGAGGAAGGTCTTCCCATAGTCGGAGTCGGGCAGGAGTCGGCCGACAAGAACCAACGTGAAGTCTCGCCGCGAGTGCAGTTCGTCCAGCGCGCGAATCAGGCTGACCTGGTTCTTGTACTCCACAATGTCACTCACGCACAACAGCCGCGGTTCGCGCGCCTCCCGGCACACCTCGTAGAACTCCGGCTCGGCCGCGTTGGGTGCCAGCCAGGTCTTCGGGTTAAGACCGGCCACCTGGTCTCGTGCGTACCGGCTAATGCAAATGATCCCCTGGGTCCGGGGCAGGGTCAGTCTCTCGAGGATTGCGGTGAGCCAGAAGTATGTGAGGGGTTTGGCCCGCACAACCCTGGCCACCTGGCGCATGTTCCCCCGCACGGTCACGAGATTCGGAAATCCGGACAGGACCGCGCTGATCGCGCAGTAGCGCTCGGTTCCTTGCCCGTGAACAATGTCGGGCCGGATTTCTTTCAGCGCTGCGCGAGTGGCCCGGACACAGCCCTGGTATCCTGTCCGCAACCAACCGGACTTCGGAACGTGGAGGGCGTGGAAACGAACATTGGGAAACAGGCGGTCCGGGGAGCGAACCGGCCGCTGAAAGCACGAGACGACGTGGACCTCGGACTCGGGGCACAACGCGAAGCCCGACAACAGCGCACGGACCGACGCGTGGAATTCAGGCGTTTCGGAGTCGTACCGCCTGAAGGTTTCCCGAAAATCGGGAATGATGTGAGCGATGCGCACTTTGCAATCCAGCGGGCTCAGGCTTTGACCGGAGCCCGTTCAGCAAGGACCTTGCGCCAGACGTCGGAGGGCTCGACGACATCGGTCATCCGTGCGGAGGGGGGAACTTCCGACTCCTCCGGCGTCCACACGCACGCGGCCCATATCCAGATGCCGCCATTCATGAAAGCAATGAAGGCGTAGTCGGTCAGCACGTTCAGCCCCAGCAACATCATCATGGTCGGCGTGAAGGCCTCAGCGAGAATGCGCTTGTAGCGCCCTTTGTACCGACCCCTCCTGACGGCCCAGCCAACGCGCATGGCGGCATACGCCTGCACACCCCAGTAGAGGAGCATGCCCAATGGACCCAACTCCGTCCACAAGGTCAAAAGGCCGGTGGTCGGGGCGGCGGATATGCTCCCGCTGTGCGTTAATTCGCGGACTTCCACACTCATCGCAACCCAGTTGAAATAGCGGTCGGCGAGCGGCCGCCGGTTCAGCCGCGCCACCATGCTCCCCACGTTGCCGGGACCGCCCCCGATGATTGGATACGGCAGATCCTTGGGCAGGTAGTAGATGCTGTTCTTGTAGGACTGCCCCTTCGGCCCGTCCACCATGTCGCGCCACCGGTATTTGACGAAATCGGGCCGCAACAACGTCTTGACCGCATGGGAGCCCGGCAGCGCGAGCGCAAGGGCGACCACGACAACGGCCGCCAGTCCCGCCATGCCAGCCTGGGCAAACCGCGTGTGGAGCGGCGCAGGAACCAGCCACAGCTGAAAAACCACGCATGCTGCGCAGATCATGTAGGCGTGAAAGGTGAATGAGAAATAGAGCTGCACGAGGGCAACGACGAGCAGGATTACCCCCAGCGCCTTCTGCGATGCACGCGCGGAACGGCGGATGTAGGCCACGGCCAGGCAGATGACCGCAATAGCAAAATACGCGACGATGTTGGCTCCCAGTCCCGAGCCGATCGCGAAGTCCGGCCCACCCATCCAGTTTGGCATGGGATTGACGTGAAACAGCCAACCCATGTTGACGATGAACTGTAGAAGGAATAATCCCACGATGGTGAGTACGACCGCTTTCAGATCTCGGGCGGAGAGGAAGTAGTAAGTGTAGTAAACCAGCAGGAAGAATCGCATATACTGAAGGCAGAAGTGGAAAACCAGTTTGCTCGGCACCCGGTTGGCGAAAGCGGACAGCAGGATGAGAGCCGCCAGGCCCAGGAGCACCCGCCGAACCACCCGCAACTCGGGAAGGTGGATTCTCGCTCGGATGTGGTGAGTCAACAGAATACCCAGCATCAGGGCAATCAGCATCTCGTCTCCCCACACAGTCAGCATGGACGGATATAGCGTATGGAAATATGGCCCGACCGTCGCCCAGCACCAGTAGAAGAGGAGGACCCTCTTGGGGTGGCCAATGAGCATCGCCCCCCACGTGCCGGCGATCAGGAAAGACAATCCCGTGACCGCCCCGAGGATCACTATCAGCACAATTCCCACCAGGAAGAACCCGGCGATAATGGAGGCTACAAAGAGATTAGGGGCACTCCTGGACAGGCTCATTCTTCACCCAATAGGTACAACGAAGGCCTCTTCTTTAGCACAAAACCGCCCGTTTACAACCTAAGGACGCCGAGTCTGACCGGTTCAAGCGTCAAGGTATGACCGGGACCAGAGTTCAAAGACGACCAGCGACCACACGACGTGCCAGGTGACCGGCCGCGGAATCCGGGATGGCTGGAGAAGGCCCTCGATTACGCGCGGTCGGAACAGGCCGCGCTGGATGGCGCTCCGGCTCGTCAGCACCTCCCGGGCAAAACCACGAGCCTCCGCCCCAAACCACACTCCCCCGGGAATGGAGAAGCCCATTTTCGGCCGGTCCATGACGCCGTCGGGCACCAACCCCCGGAGCGCCTTCTTGAAGATGTATTTGGTGTCCATTCCGTGCATCCGCCACGACGGCGGAATGGACGCCGCAACGGCCAGGAAACGATGGTCCAGCAGGGGGCACCGCACTTCCAAGGAGTTCAGCATGCTCGTGCGGTCTACCTTCGTCAGGATGTCCTCCGGCAGATAGGCCCGGACATCGGCATACTGCATGCGCGAGAGGTAGTCCTTCGGGAGAGGACCCGCCAGGACGCGTTCCAGGAGGATGGACCCACCGCCGATGCCCTTGAAAACGTCCGGCATCAACACGCGTTCGGCCTGCGACTTGTAGGCTGACTGGATCTGGCACGCGTACCGGGCATCCGCAGGTTGCGCCAGCCGATGAAGGAACCGATGTCCACTGACAAAAGGCGGAATGAGCCGGCCGGCGGCCCCCAGCATGCGGCGCGCCGCGCGGGGAAGGCGGTCAAAAGACATCTCCCGCACGGCGTTGGCGTAGTGAGTGTACCCGGCCATCGTCTCGTCGCCCCCGTCCCCGGAGAGACAGACCGTAACTTCCTGCCGCGCCATCTTGCTTACGTAGTACGTCGGCAGGGCCGAGGAGTCGCCGAACGGTTCATCGAACTGCCGGGCCAGGCGCGGGAGGACCTCGGACAACGATTCCGGCTTCACGATGTACTCGTGGTGCTCCGTGCCGAACTTCCGAGCCACCTCCCGCGCGTAGACCAATTCATTGAACCCCTCGTTCTCGAAGCCAATGGAGAACGTTCGGATCGGCCGCTCGCTCAGTCCCGCCATCATGGCGACGACCGCGCTGGAGTCCACGCCGCCGCTGAGGAAGGCCCCCAAGGGCACGTCGCTGATCAACCGGCAGCGCACCGCTTCGCGCAGCGTGCTCCGTATGCGTTCAACGGCTTCGTCTTCGGTCGCCGGCGGCGCCGCGTTGAAATCGCCCAGCCAGTCCCAGTACCGGCGCGAAACGGCCTCCCGGCCGTCGTGGACCAGCACGTGCCCTGGTTCCAACTTGCGGATTCCCCTGAAGATGGTCCGCGGAGAGCCGACGTAGCCGACGCGCAGATACTCCTC
>JAZDHF010000300.1:0-8009 GCA_043806315.1 Planctomycetota bacterium
CTGGGCCTCGAAACAACTACACGACATCAAACACCTCGGAGGGCGTCCGCTGCCGGCGACCATCGAGGAGGCGAAGAAGAAGCTTCGCTCTCCGGGCAAACAGGATGCCCTGCGATTGCTTCGGAATTACATCGTGGAACGGTGGGAGATGGTGGAGTACCCGGCGGCGTCGGCCAAGGGCTGGGACATCGGCTCCGGCCCCACGGAGGCCATGTGCAAGAACCTCACGCTGCGGCTCAAGCGTCCGGGGATGAAATGGGATACGGATAACGCCGCGGCTTTGATGAACCTCGTGGCTCTTCGAGAGGGCGGGCAGTGGGAGCAGTACTGGCAAACTCGAAAAACCGCCTGATGCCAAAATCCGTGGCCAGACCCGAGAACATTCCCATCGACTGGATTGCGTGCGTTTTTCGAGTATGATTGGGAACATGGGCTACAGACTGATCATCAGCGCCCGGGCTGTCGGAATCGGGTCGGCCCGCTGCCACTCGTTTTCCTCGTTTTGCCGTGTGTAATTGAGGGTCGGCGGGTAAAACCCGCCCTACCGTCTGAGGGTACACAGGCATGGGCCGTCAACCGCGCGTTCCGATCGATCACCAGCGGATCGCCGAGTTCTGCCGTAAGTGGCGGATCACGGAGTTCGCCCTGTTCGGGTCGGTGCTGCGTGCCGACTTCGGGCCGGACAGCGACGTGGACGTGCTGGTGACGTTCGCGCCCGACGCGCCGTGGAGCATGCTGGACGTCGTCTCGATGATCGATGAATTGAAAGTGCTGTTCGGGCGACACGTGGACCTGGTGGAGAAGGGTGCGATCCGCAATCCGTTTCGTCGCCATTCCATCCTCACGACGAAGGAAGTCGTCTATGCCGCCTGAGGGAGCCGACGCGGCCTATCTTTGGGACATCATCGACGCGGGCCAAGCGATCACAGCGTTCATCGCGGGCAAGACGTTCGCCGATTATGAGGCCGACCGCATGTTGCGGCGCGCCGTGGAACGGGAGGTCGAGATCGTCGGCGAAGCGGCGCGTCGTCTGTCCACAACCTTCCAGGACAACCACCCGGCGGTTCCTTGGCGTCGGATCGTCGCTCAACGCCACGTCATCGCCCACGAGTACGGCGAAATCAAACACGAAAAACTCTGGCTCGTTGCCACGCAGCTCGTTCCGGAGTTGGTTCGATTGTTGGAGCGCCTCCTGCCGCCGTCCCCGCCGGAGCCGAATGCGTGAGGGTTGGGCCCCTGACGACTTGACAGCGGCTTCACAGTACACAGTTCGCACGGCCAATACTACCGACTGGATTCTGCGCAAGTTTCGAGTATAACCGGGGACATGTGCCATCTACTATTGTTCATCGCTTGTGCAGTCGGCGGAGGTGATCGGGCGGAGGAGGTCGGTGGACGGATTCCCGAGGGTCCGTGGCGGGCGTGGCTGGACAGTCCCGGCGGCGAGCTGCCCTTCGGGCTCGAACTGAAGCCCGAGGGCGGCGTCTGGAGAGCATGGGTCATCAACGGAAGCGAACGGCTCGACGTTCCCAAAGTGACCGTCAATGGGAGCGAGATCACCCTCGCCTTCCCGCATTACGGCTCCGCGATCCGGGCGACGCTCAGCGCAGACGGCTCACGGTTGGACGGGGAGTGGAACAAACGCGGTCGAAATGACCGCGTAGTCAAGCTCGCTTTCCACGCGACCGCCGGGGCGGCGCCGCGATTCCCGCCGCCCGTCGAGGGCGCGGACGCCTGCCGGTCGGGGGCGGCCGTCGCCGGCCGATGGTCGATGAAGTTCGAGCAGGACCCGGACGCCTGCGTCGGCGTATTTGAGGCCAGCGACGGCGTCGTCGCGGGGACCGTGCTGACGCCGACCGGCGACTTTCGGTTCCTGGCCGGGGACTTCTGTTGGGAAAAGTCCGGTGCGGAGAAGCGCCCCGGGCGCTTGCGGCTGTCCGCCTTCGACGGGGCCCACGCCTTTCTCATCACGGCCTCCACACAGGACGCCGAGACGCTCAAGGGCGACTTCTGGTCCGGTGACACCTTCCATGACACCTGGACGGGCCGGCGCGACGCGGGGGCGGCCCTGCCCGACGCGTTCGCGCAGACGAAAGGCGTCGAAGGCGTCAAGCTGGAGTCCCTCGCCTTCCCCGATCTCAAGGGCGTGAAGCGGTCGCTGTCCGATCCCATGTTCGCCGGCAAGGCGCGGGTCCTGGAGGTGTTCGGCTCCTGGTGTCCTAATTGCAACGACGCCTCGCAATACCTGGTGGAGCTGCACAAGAAGTACAAGGACCGCGGACTGTCGATCGTCGGGTTGGCGTTCGAGTATTCCGGGGATTTAACGCGCGACGCCGAGCAGGTTCGGGCCTTCGCGGACTACCACAAGATCGAGTACCCCCTGCTGCTGGCCGGGGTCGCGGATCGGGAGAAGGCCTCGGCGGCGTTGCCCCTCATCGACGCCCTGCGGGCCTTCCCGACCTTGATCGTGCTCGACGCCGCGGGCAAGGTCCGCGCGGTCTACACGGGCTTCTCCGGCCCGGCCACGGGCGCCGAGTACGACCAGTTCCGCGTGAAGTTCGAGTCGCTGATTGAGGAACTCCTGCGCAGCCCGAAGCCCGGCCCCGGATGAACTCCGGTAGGGCATGTCCTCGACATGCCGTCCTTATGGAACGCCGCAAACGAACATGAGTCACCGAGAACCCGCAGTAGACAGTACCAACGCCACGCAAGTGCTTCGGTCCGCGTTCAAGAGCCAGTTTCACGCCGCCCTCGCGATGCTGCGACAAGCCATCGAGCGATGTCCTGAAGACCTGTGGTCCAGCCGCGACTATGCCAATCCATTCTGGCGGATCGCTTACCACACGCTGTACTACACGCATCTACACCTCCAGCCGCATGTGTCTGCTTTTCGCCCTTGGGAACATCACCAAACTCGGATTCAGGATTTGGACGACATACCGGCGCCCCCGGAAATTGAGGACCTGTGCGAACTGCCGCACCGACCGCCGCAGACCGGTAAGCCGTACACCAAGGCCGAGGTGCTGGCATACTGGAGTGTCTGCGAGCAGATGGTTGAAGGCGTGGACGCGCTTAACGTCCTCGATTGCGAGAGTGGGTTCCCTTGGCACAGAATGCCTAAAGCAGAGCATCAGGTCATGGCCATCCGCCACATTCAGCATCATGTGGCGCAGCTAGGGGTCCGGCTCCGCGAAGCGGCGGGCATTGGCATCGATTGGGTGAGGGCCGGCCGCTGTACAGAGCCGCGCGCGACGGGATAACCAGCGCGTGAAGCCGGCTGCGCGTATTCTCTAACGCCAAACGCGTGTCGCCCCTCGCGAGTGTCGCTGCGCTTTTCAACAGACCGCTATGGTTCCACGACGACCCATTGACCGTGGTCGTCCAGTCGGAAATGCAGGCGAGAGAAGTCGCGTCGGCGAAGCTCACTGTTTTTCCCGTCGATGCTGAGCACGACCAGGCGCTGCCAGTCGATGCGGATGCGGCTTAGGTCAATGACGAACTGCCGTACGTCGCGGGTATGAATGTCGAGTTTGTTCCTCTGCTGATCGAAGGAGCCTGTGGCCCACGCGCCCCGTGCGCCGTCCTTCACCTTCTCTACGAAGAGCCAACGGTCTTCCGCATCGGCGTCGTCCGGCAATCGTACCGGGGGCTGCGGCTCCACGGCGGGCGGAGAGGCGGCAGGCACGTCAATCTTCGGAACCTCGTCGGGCGGCGTCGTCGGGGTGGACTTGTGGCACTTGGCGACCGTCGCGAACAGCACCGCCGAGACGAACAGAGCCGGGAAAACACCGTGCCAGAGGTCCGCTCGCTTCCGCTCGCGGCTCTGACAGCCATCCGCTCGCTTCCGCTCGCGGCTCTGATGGGTCGTGTCGCTGGCACTCCGTGTCGCGAGTGTCCGCGAGCTTGCGCTCGCGGCTCTGACTGACCCGTCGCTTGCGCTCCGGGTTCGGATTGGATGACGCGTTCCGCGCATGCGTTCAACGTAATCGTGTCTGCGATGGTTGCAAAGTCCGCCGCCATCTTGTACCGTCTCCAAGCCGTCAAGATGCGACCGTGATGCCCTCAGACCGCTCACAACCGCTGATTCGCTCCACGACCATCCTCTCGGTTCGCCGCGACGGGCGGGCCGCGATCGGCGGCGACGGCCAGGTCAGCGTCGGCCAGACGACGATCAAACATGACGCCCGCAAGATTCGCTCCCTCGCCGACGGCAAGGTGCTCTGCGGGTTCGCCGGGTCGGCGGCGGACGCCTTCGCCCTGCTCGAACGCTTTGAGGCCAAGCTCGAACAACACAAGGACAACCTGCGTCGAGCGGCCATCGAGCTGGCCAAGGATTGGCGCATGGACCGCGCCCTACGGCGGCTGGAGTCCCTCCTCATTGCCGTGTCCAAAGAGGCCACCTTGATGATCGGCGGATCGGGCGACGTGATCGAGCCGACCGACGGAGTCGTGGGCATCGGATCGGGCGGAATGTTCGCGGTGGCCGCCGCAAGGGCGCTTCTCGCCCATACCCAACTGCCCGCCGAGCGGATCGTCGAGGAAGCCCTGCGCATCGCCGCGGACATCTGCGTGTTCACCAATCACGAGATCGTGGTCGAAACACTCGGATGAGCCCGGCGGGACTCATGCAACGCCGGTGGTTTGACCGACCTACCATTCGAGGGTCAAAGGAAACAGGGCATGACGCCGCGGGCCAGGAAACGACTGTTCGACATTCTACGAGTGGCCGTCTGCATCATCGCCCTGTGGATCGTCATCCGCGGCGTGACGCTCTACGACCATGTCGTACTCACCGAGGGCAAGGCGGAACTGGTCGGGGACGTCATTGGCGACGGCGACCCGGTCGAAATCCGATTGCTGAGCGGCGAGACCCGTTCGGTGCCGCAACGCGAAATCGCCGCGGATGCGGATGGGACGGCGAAGATCAGGTATGGGCTGAAGACGGCCTGGCGGAACAGCCGTAAAAGCCTGCTGCTGCTCGCCGTGCTGATTCACTTTCCGGTGGTCTTTCCGCTGGCGTTGCGTTTTCAGTGGTTGCTCGCGGCCCAGAACATCACCGTGGGGTATTGGGAATGCGTCAAATTGTCGTTCGCGGGTAATTTCCTGAATTTCGCCACGCCGTTCGGGTCGAACGCGGGCGACGTGTTCAAGGCCTATTTTGCTTCACTGCACACGGACCATAAGACCGAGGCGGTGACGACGGTCGTCTTGGACCGTTTCATCGGTCTGGGGAGTCTGCTGCTGGTCGTCGCGGCGATCACCGCCTTCAGCCCCACGGGAAGCCGCTTGGCCGTACTTCGTCCGTATATGCTCGGCATGATTGCATTGGGCATGGTGGTCGCGTTCCTGTACCTCTGGCCCCCCGTGCGGCGACGTTGGGTGGCTGGGCCATGGGTCGCACGGCTGCCAATGCTGCATCAATTGAAGCGCGTGGACAACGCCGCGCGAACTCTGGTCGGCCGCACGGGGACGCTTGCGGCCTCGGTTCTGCTGACCATCGGACTTCAAGCGATGGCCTTGGCCGCCTACTTCACCGTCGCCGTCGCCCTGGCCATGGACGCCCATGCGGGCAACATGTTGGAATACTTCGCGTACTTTTATGCGGGCACGCTGGTCCAGACGTTGCCCGGACCGCCGCAGGGTTTGGGGACGGTGGAGTTGACCTATTGCTATTTCTTCGACGCGTTTGGAAGTCAACCGCAGATCATCTGCATGGCCTTCGCCGTCCGTGTCGTCGTGCTGATATGCGCGCTACCCGGTCTTTTGGTGACGCTGACCGGGTCCTATCGACCGAAGGAAGCCGCCGCGTTCGATCTTGCGTCGGGCGATCCGCCTACCCGACCCGCCGCACCCAAGCGCGATCTGGTCACCGGCTGAGAGCGTGATCCGAGCGCGTCCCTATTCCCCTCGAGCCGTGAAACGGCAGGCGCCGTTGACGCTGTTTGTCGGCGGTGATGCAATACCCGTGCCCGGGGCCTGTAGCTCAGCGGTTAGAGCAGGCGACTCATAATCGCTTGGTCGGGGGTTCGAATCCCTCCAGGCCCAGTAGCGTTTCCTGCGGCGGAACCGCATGAAACGCCTTGATTTTCAGCGTTTTCTTGAGTTGTCACATCATGGCACACGCTGGCGGTTTCAGCTCCCTGCGACTCGGTGCGAGGGCCTACCGCAGCGCTTTCTGCAGCGCCTTTTGCAGCGCCCCCTTCCGCGGAACCCGGCTGCCGCCCAGCAGCCCTGTCGTACAACTCGTCCGGCACCTGTAGATAATGCTCGCTGGAGACCTTTTCAGAATGTCCCAACCAGACCGCGACAGCCTTCTGGGGGAACGTCATAGCCAGCTCGGTTGCGCACGACTGCCTGAGCACCTGGAAGGGCCTGGCAATCGGTTTCAAGCCCGCCCGCTTGACGATTCCGGCAAACCTCCGGTGAAGATTGCGAACCGACAGTGGGACGATCCGCACCTGGCCTTCTACCGCTTGGTCGAAGGCGTCCTGCAAAATGCCCGCCAGCTTGGGGGTGATGGGGACAACCCGTCGTTCATGCCCCACGTACCGCTCGGTTTTGACGGAACGGACGTTTAAGCGACCACGTTCCCAGTCCACGTCGCCCCAGGTGATAGCACAGGTTTCGCTTGGCGTGCGAAGTCCAGCGAATCGCGCCAGACCAAACAGGGCCTTCCAGGCGTGGTCCGGGCAAGAGGCCAGAATCTGATCGGCTTCCGGGACGGTGATGTACCGCGTGCGGGCGGCTGCCGTTGTTCGGCTCGGCAGCTTGCTGAACGGATTCTTGGCGATCAATTCCTGCTCCACCGCCGCCGTGAAGACGAGCTTAGCGTACCGAAGGTACATGCGAACCGTGGCGTCGGACAACGTGCGCTCCTGTGACTTCTTTCCCTTCTTGGTTTTCCGACTCCATGTCCGGCGCGCAAGCCACGCCCGCCAGTCTGCAGCATCACTCGCGGTGAAGGTGTTGATGCACCGATCCTCGCCGAAGAACTCCTGCAACAGGGCGGACGTACGGTCCAGTTTCAGGGTGCTGGATCGTCGCAGGTCGCCTTTCCGTTGCGAGCCGTATTTTTCAAACCACTCTTTCAAAGATGGGGCCGTTGGCGGCGGAATGCGTGGCCGCACCAGCCCGACGCACGCGAGCTTACAGTGGATGTCATCGGAAAGGCCGGCGGCCCACGCCGAGGTCAGCACGTCCGGCGGCGTATTCGTAATTGCGCACGTCCGTACGCTTGGCAAAATCCAGCGGGAGGCTGTAACGCTCGATATCATCCTTCGTGAGAGCGCACTTCACGACATCCGGCTCGCAATCGAAGAACGCGAGCCGTGCCCGCAGGCTTCGTACCATATCTTCGCCCGAGGGGTCGAAATCGCCAAAGTAGAGAATGGTGCAGTCGTCACGTTTGTTCAGGCGGCCAGCAGCGTTCCGAATCGACGACCAGCCGTCGTAGCCGCGGCCTACGTTGAGGGTCACGCCGTAGGGCCTCAGAACATCCTCGAAGATGCCGCTCAAGGCGTCCTTTTCAAGCCAAGTCTCGACGTAGGCTGGTTGGGAGGCCCACACGTCGCGGCGATAGGCCGAACAAACGGTTTCGCCGAAGTCCGCCAAGTCGTCCCACATGGAGACGTGCCGCGGACGCCGCAGGCGGTCCTCAATCCACTCCCACGGAATCGTTCTATCCTGCCGCGCATCGACCAGCGCGTTGCTGACCGCCTGATAGCGGCCCCGGTTGTTTTCTATGACTTGTCTGGAAACGAGTTGATAGTAGACCTGTCTCACCGTCATCGGATGCTCTTCGGAAAGAATGTCCCTTGCGGTTTCAATCAGGCGGATCGTTTTTGCGTGCTTACTCACGTCAACACCCACAGCTGTAATTCGCCGGAAAAGGTTGATCCTGGATCGTTCTTAGGTTCACCCTGGATCAACCTTGTCTCTTTTTGAGGTAGCGGATCTGGTAAATGCGAGGCCGCTTCTTTCGGATGTATGTGTTGATGTTTCGGGAAGTT
>JAZDHF010000301.1:0-14976 GCA_043806315.1 Planctomycetota bacterium
TCCACTCCGCGCTGCGTCGAAAACCCTTCGATCCACGCCGCATACGTAGCGAAACCATACCATGACGAGCCGGATGCGTGAGTCGCGCACGTCCGGATCTGTGGGAGCCCTGGGCGGGCAACCGCCCAGGGCCACCCAGCCGGCGCGGCGGGAGGGTCGGGGGCGAGATTGACGGGCGTGGAAGTGTGGGTAGACTCGTAGGGGAGCAGGCGCCCGGGTGGCGGAATTGGCAGACGCGCAAGCTTGAGGTGCTTGTGTCCGTAAGGACGTGCTGGTTCGACTCCAGTCTCGGGCAGTTCAACCCGCCGTTCGTCGGGTCGTCGTCGATGGGCCTTCGGCTCCAAGGGAGTCCGCGGAGTGGTCGATGAAGACCGGGCAACGTAAGTTCGCCGAGGTTCCCGGCGACGCTCTCTTATGATGGGTTCCTTTCCGCAACGGTCGGTCCGCGAGCCGCGCGAACGGGGCGTGATCGCCCCTGGGGATCCGGCCGCGCTCCAGGGGATGCGGCTGACGCCGTTTCGAGTTTGGCAGGCCCCCATCATCGCGCGATGGGTGAGGAGCGAGCAGCAGCTTCGGTGGCTGGCACCGAGCACGCCGCCGCCGCTGACGGCGGAGAAGATTGCGGCGTGGAAGCGGCCTGGAGGCGAGGCGTTCGTGCTGGCGATGGGCCGGGACGACGCCCCCGCGGGCTACGGGGAATTGAACCCCATGCGAAGCGGCTGCGGGGACTTGTGGTTGGGTCACCTGATCGTACGGCCGGACCTGCGCGGCCGGGGCGTGGGGACCTTCCTCTCGCGGGCGTTGCTGAGTGAGGCCTTCGAGCGGCGGGGCGCCAAGCGCGTGTCACTGATCGTCTTCCCCGACAATCTCGCGGCGTTGCGCTGCTACCGGCGAGCGGGGTTCATCACCGCGGGCGAGGAGCGCCATCAATTCGGCGGCGGCGGCTTCACCCATCGACTCTTGCGCTTGGAGATCGCGCGACCAAGGGGCGTCATCTCGCTGAGTCACGGCAGCGATCGGACGGCTCCTTGAGTCAGCCGGACGGCGGCGAGAAGGAGGAGCAGGTTGAACGCGGTCTTTACAAACCGCACGGGTACGCGATGCGTAAGGCGGCTGCCGACCAGGCTTCCCGCGACGGCGGTGGGAATCAGAACGGACGCGAGTAAGAGGGGCTCTCTTGAGTTTTCCGCGGCGGACATCACGGCGTAGTTCTTGGCGAGGGCGCCGACCAAGCCTATGGCGACAATGATCGCGGCGGAATTGGCGATTGCGGTGCGTATGGAAATGTGAAGGAATCGCCGTTGTAGAGGGACGGCCAGAATCCCGCCGCCCACACCGAGCAACCCGGAGGCGAATCCGGTCGGGATGGCGATGGCGACGATAGAACGCCAGGGTATAGGGGTTGGGGTTTGGGGTGTATGGACCAGTTCGCCGCGGCGCGAGAGGCGGTACACGTCGTAGGCGACGCAACCGAAGAGAAAGAGGCCGAACAGGCCGCGAAGGTACGCCTCCCCTCGTCCGGCGAATACGCCGAGTTCGCTGACCGCGACGCCGGCAACCACGGAGACGATCGCCAACGGGACGATTCGCAGGACGGTGGCGACCTGGATGGCCTTCACGCGGTGGTGCTGATAGACGGCGGGGATGGCCACAAAGAGGTTGACGATCATGGCCGTCGATTGATAGACGTGTTGATTGGGACCCAGGACCTCGTTCAGCGCGGGAATGAGAAGGATCGCGCCACCGACGCCGAACATCCCGCCCACCACGCCGACGAACAGTCCCAGGATAATCAGTTGCAGCAGGTCCAATCCGCGCCTCGCAGGGTGCAGGGGGCCGATGTCGCGCCCCTTGCGCGTAGGGTAGCAGAATCGATTGCGGCGACAGCGGCAAGGCCGCGGGGGTTAAAAATCCAGGGATGCCCAGGGGTGTCATTCTGAGCGCAGCGAAGAATCTTCCGGCGGGTCGAGATGCTTCGCTTCGCTCAGCATGACTCGGAAACGGCCGCGGGTCAACTATTCGATCGGAGGGTGGACCGACTAGAAAGTCGGTCCGACATCAGGACCGTCGGTCCCACATCAGGACCGTCGGTCCCGCCTCCGGTTTTCTTCCCTATACGCCGACGCTGAATTGGTCGATCGCGTTTTCGATGGCGCGGCGTATCTTGGCGTGAACTTCGTCGGCGTGGGCGATGGATCGCCAGATGTGCGGAGGATGGTCGGGTTCGTCGGTGACGAAGGTGATGGTGCCGAGGGCTGTCATCTTCTCGGCCGCGGAGACGTGGACGTAGGTGTTGCGGACGCGGACCAGGAGGCACGCGGTGATGTGCGGGGCGCGGACGCCGTGGATGTCGATGATGCGGCGATTGGTGAGCACGTGCCAGGTGGTGGTCCAGCGGATGAGGGCGAAGCCGAGGCGGGCCAGCCCGGCGAGCAACACGAGCTGAGCGGTGGCCGTCAGGGTCAAGCCCGGCAGGGATACGCCGAGCGTCGTCAGGGCGACGGCGAGCGACGCACTGGTCACGAGCCAGGCGGCGGAATCGAACACCGCGCGCCACAAGGAAGGCTTGATCGCCAGGACGACGATCTCGCCGCCGTCGATCACGCCGCCGGGCAGCGTGGCCCAGCGTGCGGCGACGTCCGAGACGCGGGAGGGCGCGTCGGACATGGCCGCGGCGAAAGCCGTTCGGGCAATTCGTCGAACTGGTGCGACAGCGGTCATGCGCGCTCCGAGTTGTACTCGCCGTCGGGCGGACCCACGGCGGCTGAAAGCCTATCCGACTCTACATCCACGTTCAATATCTCGGCGGCCGGAGACCATCGATGGCCTGCAACGTCCGTATTATCGACCGTTTATCGGATCGGGTTGCGAAGTTCCCGGACCGTCGGGGCGGCGGTCTCTTGCGGGGCCGTTCAGCGTCGTCGCCGTGCGGGCACGACTGACGATCCGCGAGTTCCAAAGGCCGAATGGGGCGAACGGCGCGCTGCACTATCGCGAATGCGGGAAGTTGCGTTTAGAGAACGGGAAGCGGTATGCCGTCTCGGGCCGAACCGGCTCCCTCGTCCCACGCCGCGACACTTACGGACGCCACGAGCGGTTCGAAGTCGGACGGCCGCAGGGTTCGCAAATCGAAGCAGATCGCATCGTCGCGGACGCGGGCGACCACGGGTACATCTGCCTCACGTAAGGCCGCCATCGTCGCCTCGACGGATCGCCGCGCCGGCCGCCACTGCACGACCACCGTGGGCAGTTCCTTCCCCGGCATCGACCCGCCGCCAGCGTATCCCACGTCCGAACATACATAGAAGTGTTCACCCTGCATCGCTTTTTCGAGCTGTTCGAGCAGCGATCGCGCCCGATTCGCCAGTTCGTCGTTCGACGCCCCGAGCATGGAGAGCGAAGGGACACTGGCCAGAGCATCCTGCGGATCGAGATAGTGCCGCAGCGTCGCTTCGAGGGCGAGCAACGTCAGCTTATCGACGCGATAGGTCCGCATCAGGGGGTTGGCTTCGAGTTGTTCAATGTAGGCCCGCTTGCCGACGATCAACCCGCATTGCGGCCCGCCCAGCAGTTTGTCGCCGGAAAAACACACTAAATCCGCCCCCGCGGTCAGTGAGGCCGCCGCCGAAGGCTCATCCGGAAGTCCAAGCGGTCTCAGGTCGAAGAGCACTCCGCTTCCCAGATCGTCCACGGCGATCAACCCGAAGCGATGCGCCAATGACGCCAACGCTTCGATCGGCACCTCCTCGGTAAATCCGACGATCCGGTAGTTGCTGGTGTGGACGCGCATCAGCATGGCCGTGCGGTCGTTGACTTCCCGTTCGTAGTCCGACACCCGCGTTCGATTCGTCGTCCCGACCTCGCGGAGCACCGCCCCGCTCGCCCGCATGATATCCGGCAGTCGGAAGCTGCCGCCGATTTCGACGAGCTGCCCGCGGGAAACGATGACCTCTTTTCCCGCTGCAAACGTGGCCAGGATTAGGAACGTCGCCGCGGCGTTGTTGTTCACCACCGTCGCGGCTTCGGCGCCGGTGATCGCGGTGAGATGGGCGGCGATGTGCGTGCCCCGCCGCCCGCGTTCGCCGGAGGAGAGGTCGTATTCCAGATTGCAGTACCCCGACGCTCCCTCGACGATCGCTTCGATGGCCGCGTCGCACAACGGCGCTCGACCCAACCCCGTGTGCAGCACGATCCCCGTCGCGTTGATGACCCGCCGCAGCGACGGCGTCGATCGCTCTAGCAGTTCCACCTCCGCCCGCGCCAGCACGCTCTGCAGATCGACCGGTTCCTGCAACTGCCCCGCGAGGATCGCCTCGCGCGTCGCATGAATGGCCGCCTGCACCGCCGACAGCACCGTGCTCCGCGGCAGCCCGTGCAGCCACTCCCGAACCTCCTCTTGTTCGAGCACGGCCGACACCGACGGCAGCGATCGCAGCAACTCTTTGGCTTCCGTCTTCATGGCTGTTTCTCCGCCGAGCAGAGCACCCGTTGATCTCCCACGCGCTTCGTGAAACCGACGCGGTCCAAGTATTCTACGAAAGGGACCACGTATTTGCGACTGGAACCCAGCTCCTCGCGCACCTGGGCGACGGAGACCGGGCCGACCCGGGCGATCAAGTCGGCCACCGTCGCCCGGAGTTTCTGCTCCACCTCGATGTGCAGATACATGTCGGGGGCGACGACGAGCAATTCCCCCAACGCGACGGCGAGCGTCGCCAATCGCGCGATCCGCTTCGCGTCGACGCGAAGCGCCGTCGCCAGGTCATCCAACGACGGCGGTTGGAACCCGCCGGACCTCACCGCTCCGATCATGCTTTGAAGCAGCCTCTCATCGGCCGCAGATAGACTCGGTGCAAACGCCGGAGAGCAGACGAACTTCCCCAACAGCTTTATCGTCTTGGTCTGCACCAGCCGATCGAAGAGCGGGCGGGCAAGCACCCGGTTCGTCGTCACCCGCTCCAACCATCCCAGCACGGCATCCATAAGCCGCCCGGGTTGGTCGGGATGGGCTCGATGATGCCGCTCCAGCCAGGCGATCAGACGCGCCGTCACGTCTGCGGTGGCCGCAGGCGTCGTGTAGACCTCCGTTCCCTGGACCCGTATCCAACGACCCTCCTCCTTCAACCGCTCGTAGATCGCGGGCAGTTCGTCGAGTTCTACGCCCGCTCTCGCGCAAATCTGTAGATCGGTGGGCGCGGTAAAACCGGGCAGCCGCAATACTTCCGCGACCCGAGCCGCGGGATCGCCGTGTTCGAGGCGTTGCAAAGCCTCGATCTCTCCGGTCGCCTGATGTCGCGTGCGCCGTGCGGCCGGGCGGAGCACGATCCCGCCGCCGATGGTGCGCGTCGCGGAGGCGTCGCGGAGGATGAAATGTTGACCATAGGCCGTGGTGATCGGTTCGCCGCTCCGCAGTTGGGCACAGCCTGACGAACCCGGCGGCAACGACTCACCGTCGAACAGCACGACGCGGACGGGAATCTCGGTCGTGCCGATCTCCAGCCGCACGGTGGCCGTCGATTTCAGCGGACGACCGAATGAGGCCAGACACCGCAACCGCACGTCGATCATCCGCGATGGCTTGAGGTATCCCGGCGTCGCCAGTTCCGCCCCGCGTTGAATCCGCTCCCGGTCGATCCCGCTGACGTTGATCGCCGCACGCTGGCCGCGAGCGAGTTGCTGATGTTGAACGCCGTGGGCCTGTAAGTCGCGGACTCGGCACGTTGCCCCGCCAGGCCAAACTTCCAGCGTATCCCCCGCCGAAACCTGCCCGCGGAGGACCGATCCGGTCACGACCGTACCTCGACCTTGCACCGTGAACACCCGATCGACAGCCATCCGAAACGGCGCCCGCGGCGCGGTCCGTTCGATCCTCTTCGACACCGCGTGGATGGCGTGTTTCAGTTCCGTGATGCCCGCCCCGGTAACCGACGAGACGGGACAAATCGCGGCTCCGCCCAACGGCGTCCCCGCCAGCAGTTGCCGAGCCTCCTCGGCCACAAGCTCTACCATCCCCGTGTCCACCATGTCGATCTTGGTGACCGCCACCACGCACTCGCGGATGTCCAGAAGATGTAGGATTTCCACGTGCTCGACGGTTTGCGGCATCACCGAGTCATCCGCCGCGACGACCAGCAGGGCGATGTCGATCCCCGTCGCCCCGGCCACCATGGTGCGGACGAACCGTTCGTGTCCCGGCACGTCCACCACCCCGAAGCGCGTATCGCCGACAGTAAGCTCCGCGAACCCCAGTTCGATGGTCATGCCCCGCCGCTGCTCTTCCGGCAGACGATCGGTGTTGGTCCCCGTCAAAGCGGTCACCAGCGAAGTTTTTCCGTGGTCGATGTGCCCGGCGGTTCCGAGGATGAAATGCCGCGTGGCGGGCGTGTCGGACACTGGATGCGAGGAAGGGGCGGCGGTCACTCCGGCGATTATCGAACGGCCCCGCGTACCCGCAAGTGGACAGGCTGCGACCGCCTGTTATCCTGCGTCGCGGAGCTGCAGAACCATGCGAAGCGTTGCGATCGGCAGTCGGTTTGTCATCCCCGGCGTGGTTGCAGGTCTGATTGTCGGGCTGGGCGTGGGGCGTCCGGCGGCGGCCGCCGATGCGCCGTGGATCGCCCGCGGTGCCGGCGGAATGGTCGCCGCCGACTCGAAACACGCCTCGCAGGCCGGTCTGGAAATGCTCCGGGCTGGCGGCAACGCCATCGACGCCGCCGTGGCCGCTTCGTTCGCCCTAGCGGTGACCCGGCCCTACAGCACCGGCCTGGGCGGCGGTGGATTCATGATCGCCCGCCTCGCCGACGGTCGCGTCATCGTCCAAGACTTCCGCGAGACGGCTCCCGCTGCGGCCACGGCGAACATGTATGTCGTCGCCACGGAGAAGAGGCCCGACCAACCCAGCCCCAGTGAGTTCGGCCACCTCGCCGTCGCCGTACCGGGCCTGGTCGCCGGTCGGTGCCAAGCTCTGGCACAGTACGGGACGATCCCTCTGAGGCGGGTTCTCGGTCCCGCGATCCGCCTGGCCGAGTCCGGCTACCCCGTGGACGACGATTACGTGAGGAACACACAGGACGCGCTCGGCGAATACGAGGCCCATCCGTCGCTGAAGGAAACCTGCCCCTATGTTTACCGCGTGCACCTGGGCGGCGGCCACCCACGGACGGCGGGTCAATCGCTGGTGCAACCCGAACTTGCACAACTGCTAGAGGAAATCGCGAGCAACGGGCCTGACTTCTTCTACAAGGGTCCGGTCGCGCAGGCCATCGCCCGGGAAATGCGCGATCACGGCGGGATCATCACCGAACGAGATCTCGCGGATTACCAACCCCGCCTGCGCGAGCCGCTTCTGTCGACGTACCGCGACTACAAGCTGATTCTCATGCCCTCGCCGTCGTCGGGCGGGGTTGCCCTGGCCGAGACGCTGAACATCCTTGAAAAGCTCGATTTCCATGCGGTTGCGCAGCGCGATCCGATCCTGGCGATGCACCTGCAACTGGAGGCCATGAAGCACGCCTTCGCGGACCGCGCCCGCTGGTTGGGCGATCAGGACTTCGTGCACGCGCCGATCGGCGCGCTGATGTCCAAGGCCTACGCGGCCATGCTTGCCAAGAGCATCAGTCTCGATCATGTCGGTGAGACCGATCGCTACGGGTCAACGACTTTGCCGGACGACTCCGGCACGTCGCACTTCTGCGTGGCGGACAAGTTCGGCAACGTCGTCGTGAGCACGGAGACGATCAACACGGAGTTCGGCTCATTGGTCGCCATCGACGAATGGGGCCTGATCCTCAACAACGAAATGGACGACTTCACCATCGAACCGGGCAAGCCCAACGCTTTCGGCCTGGTGCAGTCCGCGCAGAACGCAATCGCCCCGCGCAAGCGTCCGCTTTCCAGTATGTCCCCGACGATTGTGTTGAAGGATGACCGACCGTATCTGTTGGTGGGCGCCTCCGGCGGACCGAGGATCACCAGTTCCGTGTTGAACGTGCTGCTCGGCGTGACTGACGCGGGCCTGTCGCTCGAAGACGCCATCCAGCGCCTCCGCCCGCACCATCAATGGAGCCCGGATTTGGTTTTCTTCGACACAGTTCCGCCGCCCGCGGACATCGCCGCGGGCCTGACGAGCCGCGGCCACAGGCTCGCCGACAAGAAACGCACGGGCATCGTTCAAGCAATCGTCCGTACGGAGGATGGATGGATCGGAGCGTCCGATCCGCGCAAAGGCGGAACGCCGGCGGGATACTAGAGGAATTACGAATTACGAATTACAAATTACGAAACTAGGTACTCGTCCGTCGCAGTCATTTCGTAATTTGTAATTCGTAATTTGTAATTCAGGCGTGATCATGGCTCAAGAGGAAAAGGTGTTAGTCGTTGAGCGCCGCGTCGTCGAACAGGCCGGGATGTTCCAAGGCCTCACCTTCGATGTCCAGCGATACCTCCCGCGTCTGCTTGCTCCCGGCGTGCCCCGCTTCATGGTCCGATCGGAGGCGGAGACGAATCCTGCCTTCAAGCAGCTCATTCCTTACGTCATCATCAGTTGCGATGGGAAGATTCTCAGTTACGTCCGCGGGAAGCGCGCCGGAGAGGCGCGACTGGTAGGGCTACGGTCCATCGGCATCGGCGGGCATATCAATCCCGATGACGAAATGCCTTTGCTGGAATCCGACTTCCACGACGCCTACCTCACCGCCGTGCAGCGCGAAGTCGCCGAGGAAGTGGCGATCGAAGGCGGTCATCGTGACAGCGTCGTGGCACTGATCAATGATGACTCCACGGACGTGGGCAAGGTCCACCTGGGCATCGTCCACCACTGGCACCTGGACGCCCCGCTCGTCCATAAGCGCGAGCAGATGATGACGCAAATGGCATTTATGACGCCCGCGGAATTGCAGAACGTGCGAGATAGTCTGGAAACTTGGTCGCGGTATTGCCTGGACGGACTCGGGGATAAGTTACGAGTTACGAATTACGAGTTACAAACGGACTCCAGGTAACGGGGGTCTTCCGCCGATCGGAGGTCGCTCTTTCGTAACTCGTAACTTGTAACTCGTAACTCTCCGTCACGGCATTATGAAACGATGGACATTAGCCTATGACTCCCAGAAAAACAGCACGGGTAGGCATCATCGGCGGGACGGGGTTGGGTGACGCGCTTTTGGCACAAGGCGGCGAGGCGGTTCATGTCGAGACGCCGTTTGGACCGCCCAGCGACTTGCCAATCGTGGCGAAGTGGGAAGGCGTGGATGTGGCCTTCCTATCTCGACACGGTCCCGGGCATCGCTTGAACCCCTCGAAAGTCCCCTACCGGGCCAACATTTGGGCGATGAAGCAGCTCGGCGTCTCCGCGATCATCGCCAGCGGCGCGACGGGCAGTCTCCGCGAGGACATCGAGCCGGGGCACCTCGTCCTCTGCGACCAGGTGATCGACAAGACATTTCGCCGGGAGAGCACGTTCTTTGAGGAGGGACTGGCCGCGCACGTAGAGTTCGCCGATCCATTCTGTGTGAACCTGCGGACGCTGCTCGTGACTGCGGGGAAGCGTGTGTCCACGACCGTCCATCATGCGGGCACTTACGTGTGTATGGAAGGCCCGCAGTTTTCCAGCCGGGCCGAGTCCAACATGCACCGCCAGTGGGGCGGCGACGTCATCGGCATGACCTGTATGCCGGAGGCCAAGCTCGCCCGCGAGGCCGAAATCTGTTACGCCCTGATCGGCCTGCCGACCGACTATGACTGTTGGCGGCCCGTCGATCCCTCACGCGGGCCGGACGACCTCCTGCCGGAAATCCTCGCCAACCTCCGCCGGGCCACGGACAACGCCGTCGCCCTCATCCGCGAAACGCTGAAGCTGATGAAAGGCCCGCCCACGCCGTGCAAATGTCAGGACGCCCTGAAACTGGCCATCTGGTCGGACAAGAAACATATCGACCCCGCAGTGCGAAAACGGCTTGATCCGCTCATCGGTCGCTACTTGGCCGATAATGACGGTATTATGATCTAGAGACCGTCGCGAGCGGGGATTGCATGACCTGTTCCACCGTTGAGTTTGACGTCCGCGAAGACGCGCCACCGCGCGGGCTCCCGGCGAGCCGGGATTCCATTCCCCCCGCGGCTCGGAGGCCGTCAGTCCGGTTCTGCTTGGTCGCGGCGTGCCTGGGCGGTGCAGCGTTCGCGCAGGTGGATGTCCCGCCTCCGGCCCCGGTCGATGTCGCACCACACGACCGCTCGCGGGTCAACATCGACAATCCCGAGGTCTACCTGAACGACAGCTTCGAGGGCTCCGACGCCTTGGCCAAGGCGCAGGTGTTCACGAACCGAGGACGATGGACCGAGGCGGCCGAGGTCCTCCAACGCGCCATCGACGGGGCGGGAGACAAGCTGGTCCGCGTGGCCGGCGGGTCGTACACCGGCATCCGCCGGCATATCAGCGATCTCATCGCCCGCTGGCCTCGACAGGGCATTGCTGAGTATCGCCGTCTGTTTGAGCGCGACATCGAGGCGGCGCTCGCCGGCGCATCCGACTCGCGCTCCGTGGACGACCTCCTTCCGCTCTTCGAGCGGTATTTCTGCACCGCGGCGGCCGCGAAACTGGCCGACACCATCGGGCAATTGGCGATGGAGTCGGGCGATCTCGCCCTCGCGGAGCACACCTATCGACGAGTGCTCGATCGCCACCCGGACGCCGCGACGTACGCGCCGCGTTACCGGGCGATGCTCACGGTACTGGCCGCCATGCGCGGCGACGCCGGCCCCGCCGCCGCCGACGAGGGCGACGTGCGCATCCGCTGGATGGGCCAGGATCGGGCGCTTCGGGACGTGGTCGCGGAGATCGGCAAGGGTTTCGCCGGTCTGAAGGAGCCGATTCCCCCCGAGCGCTGGCCGATCTTCGCCGGCGACGCGGACCGAAACCGAGCGGCGCTCTGTAACGTGGACGATCCCGGCTTGCTGTGGCGCTTCGATCTCGCCGAGCCGCAGCCCGCGGGCGCCGACCGTGAGGACCGCGAGTCCCCTACCCGCTCCAAGCCCGACAACGCCAGGGATCTCACGATTTTCCCCGTCGTGGGCGATGGGCTGGTGTTCGTGCAGCGCTTCCGCGAAATCATCGCCTTGCACCAGAACACTGGAGCAGTCGCCTGGCGGTTCGGCGGCGACCCGCGCCCCAGCGGCGGGTTCGAATATCTTGAGGATTCTCCGCCGGGCTGGGACTCGCCGACGCTGCACGAAGGGCGGCTGTACGCGGCCCTGTCCGGCGACGAGTCTCCGTATTACAGCTACGAGTCGCCTCGCGCCGTCCCCGAGCTGGTCTGCCTGGACGCCAAGACCGGTCGTCTGATCTGGCGGGTGAATCAGCGTTCCGGGGATGATCCGCTGAGCGAGGTCTCCTTTGACTCGACGCCCATCGTGCGGTACGGGCGACTGTACGTCGTCGGCCGGCGGCGGCGGACGTTCGGCTTCGAGGATTGCTACCTGTACCGCCTGAGCGCCGCGGACGGAAGCGTCGAGCGTCGAACCCATCTCGGCAGCGCCTCGACCGGAACCGTCACCAGCCGACCGGCGACCCGCACGATCCCCGCTCTGCATGGGGGCGCCCTTTACGTTTGCACGAACCTCGGGACGGTCGCCGCCGTCTCCGCGCACACCGGAGACGTTCTCTGGCTGCGCCTCTACGAACGCTTCCGCGCGGATTCACGGGAGGGGCCGGGCTCGACCGCTCGAGAAATGAACCCCGCGCAGTTCAACCCCTTGATCTGGGATGCCGGTCGGCTGATCGTCTCGCCCACCGACGCCGCCACCGTCCTGGTCCTGTCGGCCGAGAGCGGCGAGATGATCCAATCCGTCCCCCTCGAAGAAATAGGCGCAATGGAAGTCTTGCTCGGAGTGCGCGGCGGTCTTCTATGCGGAGTTGGAAAGGACGCGCTCTGCTACGACCTCGCAGTCGGGTCAACGCGGTGGTCGACTCCGTTGCCGGACGGGACGCGTCCGTTCGGTCGCGGAATCTGGGCGGACGATGAGTTGTTAGTTCCCCGCCGCGAGGGACTGAGCCGGTTCCGCGTGGCCGACGGTCGGCGGGTGGACGCGCCGTGGGACGCCGAAGGCGAGGGGGGCAACCTCCTAGCTCTGCCCGATGAATTGCTCGCCGCGAGCGCCGGGCGGATCGCCGCCTATGTTCGCAAGGCGGAGATTTGGAAGGCGTTGCGCGATCGGATGGCGGCCGCGCCCTCGGACCCCTTGCCGGCCCTGGAGCTTGCGGAGGTGGCCCTCGGGGCGGGCGAGTACGCGGAGGCCGTCGTCGTGCTCGACGAGGCCGTCCGCCGCGCCGATCAAGCCGACCCCTCCGCGGAATCGACGCTTGCGGACCGGGTCTACGCCGACGCCCTGAAGTTCGTCGAAGTGCTCGCCCAGCGGTCCAAACTCGAAGCCGACATCCTCGACCGGCTCTATACTTACGCCTCGCGGACCGCACGGGATACGGAGTCGAGCGTGCGGTATCGGTTCCAGTTTGCCGATCTGTTTGAGCGTTACCGGCAGCCGGATCGCGCGTTGCGGCTGTACCAACAGGTGCTGCGCGACCGTTCGCTGCGGGAGTGGACGGGTCCGCCTGGCGCGGCGTCGTCGCGTGCGGTCGGAGCGGCCCGGGCGGGTTCGACGGCCCAGACGCGGATCGCCAAGCTGCTCGAACAGAACGGTCGCAACCTGTACGCCCCCTATGAGACCGAGGCCGCCCAGTGGCTTTCCAGCGGCCGCGCGGCCGGCGATGAGGCTGCGCTGCGGCAGGTCGTAGAAACCTTCCCCAACAGCGACGCCGCCCCGAAAGCATTGATTGCCTGCGGCGAGGTCCTGGCGAAGGCTGGTCATGCCGAGCCCGCGGCCCGGCAGTTCGCCAAGGCCTACCACCGCTATCCCAAGCAGGTCGATCGGCCCGCGCTGCTGCGGAAGATCGCCGACACCTTTGAGCAGGCCGGCATGGTCGAACACGCCTATCGTTGGCTCACTAAGGCTGTCCGTGAGTACCCGACCGCCCTGGTCGAACACAACGGTCGCTCGATCACCATCGCTCAGTACCGCGACCGCCTCGCCGCCGCTCGCGAGCGGGTCGAGCCGGTGCGCCCCAAAATCACCTTGCCCCTCAATCACTCGTACGAACGGGAGTTCGACGGCAAGGGTTCCCTACTCGTCCCGTGGTTCGGTGACGAGCCGACGTCACGGTGGTCCGGTTTCTATGTGTACACATCGACCGGGATTCGAGCGTTCGACGCCCGCGACGGACGGGAGCGTTGGGCCGAGCCGGCGACGGTGCAGGCCAACGCCGAACTGCTCATCGCCCGCGCGGACCTGGCCGTCTTCGCCACCTCGTACGAAGTCTTTGCGTTGGACGTAACGACGGGCGCTCGACGTTGGTCGCAGGGAGAATACCCCAAGCATTTGGTCGACCCTGGGGCCGACTGGGAAGGCGGCGGCGCGTTCCGCACGCACGCGATTCAGGGCAACCGCCTGGTCAGCGTACGCGACGACGGACGCATGACCGCCGTCGCCATCGACACGGGCAAGCTCCTCTGGTCTGAGACGCGACGCCCGGTCGCCCTCGGTCGGGTGCGGGTCGTCGATCCGTGGGTGGTGTACCACATCTCCCAGGATGGCCGGGCGGTCTTGTGCCTGGTGGAGGCCGAGAGCGGGGCGTGGCTCGATGCGGTGATGACCGACGAGAAGCGGCCGGTCGAAGAACTCTTCGTGACCCTCGAAGGCCGGATCATTGTGGTCACCTCGCAGACCATCTCTTCGTATGATGCAGAGACGCGAACGCGACTCTGGCAGACGCCGCTTGCCGGGCCGCCTCGGCCCGCGTCGCTCCTCCTCGACCTCGACGCCCTGTACGTCTCCGACGACGCGGGGGACCTTCGCAAGATCGACCTCGACGACGGCCGGCTGGTCTGGCAGTCGGAGAAGCTCGTCCAGCGCGGCGAGGACGATTTAACCGTGCAGCGCGAGGGCGGTAGTCTGATCCTCAGCACCACGTCGTCGGTCAGCGCCGTGGACTCGGTGACCGGGCTGACGTTGTGGCGGGGCACGACGCCGGAGCGTTGCAGGTTGGTCTCGCGGCTGATCACCGACGCGTACGTGGCCGCCGTGGATCTATCCGACGGACTGCGTGAGGGCCGGGCCGCGGCCTACTTCTACGACCACCGCAACGCCAGCGGCGTCATTCCCCGCGACGGTGGCGCGCCCGACCTCGGCCCCCTCAGCGACGTCCGCGCCGTCCTCGCCCTCGACCACGCCCTCATCATCCAAACCGGTTCGACGATCCGCGGCTACGCGAACAAGTAAGATCAGTACCGCGACAGGTATGGAGCGGTCCGCCCTCCGAACCCCAAGAGCAAGCGCGGGGTCAACCCGACCCGCAAGCGCAAGCTCGCGGACAATCAGAGCGTGGAGCGGAAGCGACACGACCCATCCGAGCCGCGACCGGCAGGGAGCGGATGAGAAACGCCGAAATCCAGCGATTTGGGGGCTTGTATCGCCCGGGCAGGCAATGGTAGAATGGGCTTTCGTTCTTTTCGATCGCCGCGATTGAGTCCGGCGACCATCTTCGGGAGGGGATTATGAATCCGGCAGTTCGAGAAAACACGCGTCGTGCCCGTGCAGCAATCCATAGCGCTTGTTTCGTCGTTTGCGCCAGCGTCGGCGTGACACTGACGCTGGCGGGCTTGGGGCGTGCGGACCCGCCTCCGGGCGCCGTCGTGGCGTGGGGATGTGGCGACCCGGACTACAACTACGGGCAATGCAACGTTCCGGTGCCGAATACGCGTTTCATCGCCGTCGCCGCGGGCTTGTACCTCACCCTTACCCACAACTTTTCTCCCGCAACAGATCGCGATGGAGTTCGAGCCCTTGCACGAGGGGCATGACTTTGTTCCAACCCTTCCAGATGGTTTGCCAGCCCGGCAGGCCGTCGCTTTTTCGTGCCAGAAAGCC